>DMST01000430.1:0-305 GCA_003454975.1 Cytophagales bacterium
CCCAGCTTGCGCAATGCCTCTAAGACCTGCAGGTCATTTTGATATTCCTCCTCGGTATCTCTAGGTGAACGATTCCTCTTCTCGAAAAAATCGGCAAAGTAGCCCACCCGAAGCTGAGACAAATCTACCTGGGGAGCATAATTGAAATCGGCCGCAATCAAGGTAGGGTCCTTCGGGTCCAATCCTCGGATGGCATCAAAAACGGCGGCAGCTCCGGCAGCCGAGCGGCAGATAGGGCCTACCTTATCCATGCTCCAGCTAAGGGCCATGGCTCCGTATCGGCTTACCCGACCGTAAGTGGGTCT
>DMST01000430.1:340-5385 GCA_003454975.1 Cytophagales bacterium
AGCCCACTAGCACCGCAGCGGGTGCTGGGCGACACAATAGAGCCCCACGTCTCGGTGCCGATAGAAAAGCCTACCAAACCGGCAGCGGTAGCCGAAGCGGATCCCGCACTGGAACCGCTAGACCCTTGATCAAGTTTCCAAGGGTTTTTCGTGACTCCCCCATACCATACATCGCCCATGGCCAGGGCACCCAACGTGAGCTTGGCCAGGAGAACTCCTCCGGCAGCATTCAACTTGCTGATGACGGTAGCCTCTGCCTCAATCTCTTGGTCCTTGTATGCACCAGCACCCCAGGTAGTCTTTGTGCCCGGGTAGGCAAACAAATCCTTCACTCCGTAGGGGATACCGTGCAGCATACCCCGATAATTACCGGCGGCCATCTCAGCATCAGCCGAACGGGCTTGGGCCAGGGCCTCCTCCTCCATCAGAGTAATCAAGCACTGGAGGGTATCCCCGTAGGTCTTAATTCGGTCAATGTAAATTTTCGTAAGTTCTACGGACGTAATTTGCCGAGATTTCAGCAAGGCAGCCTGCTCAGGTACCGTAAGAAAAGCAATGGCTTCCGCGGAAGTTGGCCGTTCTGTTTCCGGATACTCCCAAAGAATTGGCTGTTGGTCATTGGTAGGTTGCCAACCTATGGGTAATGGATCAAATTGCATGGCAGGCATGACACCATTATCCAAGGGAACCTGCCTTATTTGCTGGAAAGCCTCTCGATAATTTTCAAGGGAGGGTATCGCCATACCACGCTCCGCTTCGGTTAATTCCAACCCAATCAATTTTTCTGCCGCGGCTACATCTGTGGTAGTGATGGAAACCAAATCCTCCCAAGGCACAAAGGCTCCCAGCATAACTCCCAATACCAAGGCAAGCAGAATGAAGCTTTTTCTCTTCATAGTTAATCTTCGAATCACATTCAATTACCCTTACAACTCACAGTATTGCAAAGAGTTAAGGATAAGTGGCAAGTTGGAAAAATGTATATAATTTAAGGAAGTTCGGTTCCTGTGGCTGCCATCCACAAATGGAGCCATTCATAGTGAGAAAGTGATACATCGGTAGCTTGCAAATAGTTCTCCCAACGGGACAGTTTGGTAGACCCCAATACAGGCAGTATGCCTGCTGGATGCTGCAATAACCAAGCAATCATGAGTACATCCAGCCCCACTCCTTTTTCCTCTGCCAACTGGGCTACGGCCTCTTTCAAAGCTCGCCGCTCCGCAGGGACGGTCTCCGAAAAAAGCTTGCCCCCACCTAAAGGAGACCAAGCCATAGGTTTGCAACGCAATTCGAGGGCCTGGTCCAGCGTACCGTCAGTAAACGGGGCCAAATGCAGCATGCTGGCTTCTACCTGATTGGTAACCAAAGGAAAGCGGCTATTCACCGTAGCAAACTGTTGGGGTGTGAAATTGGAGACCCCAAAAGCCTGCACTTTGCCTGCTGAGCGCAACCGGGCAAAGGCTTCGGCCACCGCATCCGGATCTAACAGTGGTGAAGGCCGATGCAGCAGGAGCAGTTCCAGCGTATCTACCCCCATTACTTTTAAACTGCGTTCCGCTTGTTGGATGATGTAGGGAGCGTCATATTGATAGGCTTTGTGTGGGTGGTCAAAACCTGGAGCCGGGAATTGAATACCGCACTTACTTACCAACTGTATCTTTTCTTTGAGGTGAGGCACGATAGCCAAGGCCTTACCAAAATCCTCTTCGGTAGTGAAGTCCCCGTAAATATCTGCATGGTCTATGGTGGTAATACCACGCTCTACCAGTTGCTCCAGCAGGCGGGCCATATCCGTGGCATTGAGCTTAGCTCCCCACTTGCCCCAAGTCATTACTCCTGCTACCAGCCGGGAAAAGGTAGGCCCTTCAGAATGGACCTGTGTTGGTTCTAGCATGTTGTTAAGGTAAGGAGTGGTAACCGCTATGGCAACGCTCTTATCGTCCTACGGCGGACGAAAAGAGTTTGACTTCACTCACATCCGGGCACTCAGCCAGCAACTGTCGCTGTGATTTGCCCAAAACAGGATGAATGGCATCTGCAGACAATTCCACCAATGGCACCAGGGTAAAGCGTCGCTCAGCAATACCCACATGCGGGATTTTCAAATCCTGAGTATCCAGTATAGTATCGTGATAGTATAGCACATCCAGATCGATAATGCGTTCGCCCCATTTCACAATCCGCACCCGCCCCATATCCTGCTCTATTTGCAAAAGTGCCTTCAGCAAATCATTCGGGGACATAGCAGTCTCAACTATCACCACCTGATTGAGAAAATCAGGCTGTTCGGTGATGCCCCAGGCAGCCGTAGCATATACATTAGAAGATCTTAACACCTTCCCTACGCGCTGCCCAATCAGCCTACGCGCCTGCAACAGGTTCTCCTCTCTATCTCCCAAATTGGTACCCAATAGTATGTATATACCCTGCATATGGACGTAAACTTAACCAGGAAATGAAATAAGGATGTAATATACCCGGCCTATTGGATACCAATTGTTTGGTATCGGTTTCAATTCCGACTACCAAGACGTAATATTGCCTACTAAGAGGACTCATTCGAAGTACACAACTCTATGAAATTTCTGCGCAACTTATTGGCCGTACTCGTCGGCCTTACCTTATTTACCGTCGTCGGGATTTTTATCCTTTTCGGCGTTGCCGCTTCCTTTGGCGAAGATGAGGTGCAGCCCATCAGCCAACCCAGCATTCTGAAGCTCACCCTGAGCGGCCCCATAGTAGAGCGGGCAGAACCCGACCCTCTGGAAGAACTCGCCATTCCCTTTGGTGGCATCACCCCTAAGGGCTTACAACAAATAAAGCAGGCCATCGAACATGCTACGAACGATCCCAATATTCAAGGCATTCTGCTAGAGCCAACCCTAACCGCCACGGGTTGGGCTACCCTGCGGGATATCCGACAGGCACTGCAGGAGTTCAAAGCCAACTCTGACAAGTTCGTCATCTCCTACGCTGAGATCTACGGTGAAGGCGACTATTATTTGGCGTCCGTGGCGGATGAAGTGTTTTTACATCCGGAAGGCCAGATTGAATTTAACGGCCTGGCACAAGAGGTTACTTACATCAAAGGGGTGTTGGACAAACTGGGGGTAGAGCCCCAGGTATTTCGTGTAGGGCAGTACAAAAGCGCAGTGGAGCCTTTCCTACGCAAGGACATGAGCCCTGAGAGCCGTGAGCAGTTGGAATCGTATTTGAACGCCCTGTACGCTACGGTACTGAAAGACGTAGGCGCTAGCCGCGGCATTGCTGAAGATCAGTTGGAGAATATCAGCGATAAGATGCTGGTGCGCAACGGAGCCGATGCTGAAACCAATGGGTTGATCGACGGCTTGGCCTATTATGATGAAATTCTCACGGCCCTACGTGAGAAAACCGATAAGGAGGAGGACGATGACCTCCATTTTGTATCGCTTACCCGCTACCTCAATAGCTGGCAACCTAGCGGCACGTATGGCAAAGACCTGATTGCCGTGATTGTGGGTGAGGGTACCATCACCAGTGGCAGTAGCACAGAGGGTACCATAGGGTCGGATAGCTTCGCCAAGGAGGTTCGTAAGGCTCGCCAAAACGACAAAGTGAAAGCCATCGTGATCCGCATTAACTCACCGGGTGGTTCTGCTTTGGCTTCGGACGTGATGTGGCGCGAAATCACCCTGGCAGCGGAAGAGAAGCCGGTCATTGCCAGCATGGGCGATGTAGCCGCTAGTGGAGGCTACTATATGGCCATGGGTGCCGACAAAATTGTGGCGCAGCCCAATACCATTACCGGATCCATTGGCATCTTTGGCGTGCTGTTCAACGCCCAAGGTTTCCTCAACGACAAACTAGGGGTAACTACCGAAACCGTAAAAACCGGTGAGCTGTCGGACTTATATAACCTTACCCGCTCCCTTACTCCATTTGAGCGCAGCATCATCCAAAAGCAGGTAGAGGAAGGGTATGAGACCTTTACCTCCAAAGCTGCCGAGGGGCGCGGGATGGCCATCGAAGACCTCAAAGCCATAGCCGGAGGCCGGGTATGGGCCGGTACAGAAGCCCTAGACAATGGCTTGGTAGACCAAATGGGTAATCTGGAAGATGCCATTGCTTTGGCGGCAGAAGAAGCCGACGTTGATGACTATGCCGTGCGGTATTATCCTAAAGAACAAAGTATATTGGATCTTCTCATGAGCGACCTTACCAGTGGTGAGTACGAAGAACGTATCTTGCAGCACCAGTTGGGTGAGCTGTACCCGGTGGTGCACACCTTGCAAGAGATAAAGCAGTACCGCGGCCTACAGGCTCGCCTACCTTATGAGATCATTATTCATTAAGCACTTTTGGAACGGAGACTATGACCGAGATTCGTAAAGACTGGACGAGAGAAGAAATAAAAGCCATTTACGACCAACCTTTTTTAGAGCTGGTGTATCAGGCGGCTACCGTACACCGGGAGTATCATGATCCGCAGGAAGTGCAGGTATGCACCCTACTATCCATCAAAACTGGTGGATGCCCTGAGGATTGTGCCTACTGCCCACAGGCAGCCCGCTACCATACCGACGTGAAGGTGCATAAGTTGCTACCTACTGAGGAAGTAATTGAGAAGGCCTCCAATGCGAAAGCCAACGGTTCTACACGCTTTTGCATGGGCGCTGCCTGGCGTGAGGTGCGCGACAACCGAGACTTTGATCGCGTGCTAGACATGGTGAAGGGGGTAACTTCTATGGGCATGGAGGTATGCTGTACGCTGGGTATGCTTACTGACGAGCAGGCCAAGAAGCTGGCCGACGCCGGTTTGTACGCCTACAACCACAACCTGGATACTTCGGAGGAATTCTACGACGACATCATCTCCACACGTACGTACGACGACCGTTTGGAGACCCTGGACAACATCCGGAACAATAAAATTTCGGTATGCTCTGGTGGCATCATTGGCATGGGCGAGACGGTAAACGACCGCATTGGCATGCTACACACGCTGGCTACCTTGCCCGAGCACCCCGAATCGGTGCCAGTAAACGCGTTGGTACCCGTAGAGG
>DMST01000430.1:5416-16811 GCA_003454975.1 Cytophagales bacterium
CCCGTAGAGGGTACCCCGCTGGAAGAACAGCCCCGCGTACCTGTATGGGATATGGTACGGATGATCGCCACCGCGCGCATTATTATGCCCAAAGCCATGGTACGCCTGTCGGCCGGCCGGGTACGGATGAGCTTCGAAGAGCAAGCCATGTGCTTCATGGCTGGTGCCAACAGCATCTTCGCAGGCGATAAGCTACTTACTACCCCTAACCCGGAGGTAAACGAGGACGAGCAGCTTTTCCAAACGCTCAACTTGAAGCCTCGCAAGGCTTTCAAAAACGGGGAGGCCCCTCTGGAAGTGAAGCAGATCCCCATGGCGCAAGAGGTGTAATACTCCTCTTACCTAGCCTAATACACCAAAGGCCACCGAAAACGGTGGCCTTTTCTATTTCTTTGCCATAGCTGGCACGGGGGCCCTCTCTTGCTAACTTTCTTCTGAACCTCCTTCCTCAACCAATACTCTGATGAAAGAGGATGGTCAAAGCTCGACACTCGGCCCGCCTACTTTAGCCACTCATTTAAATACCCACTCTTCGCTAAAAAGGCATCAAAATCCTGGATGTGAAGGATGTCGTAGATAGCCTGCTTCTTATCTTCCGATTGGTCATAGTAGGATTGGCAAATTTGGTAACCCATCCAATAGCCCAAGTCGTTGGGCCATCCTTCGGGCTTCTTGCCACCGTATAACCAGCCTTGGTATTCCGAATCGTGCATTTGGGCCACAAACAGCGCACACAGCTCCTCCCGATGAGCATCGCCGTAGGCAAAAGTCTCTCCGTTTATGTGATCGCCAGAGATCATCTCACCCATAAAATCCGCTGCACCTTCTTTAATGCTCTGCATGAGCAGCGTATTGCTAGCCTGTTGGTAGTATTGGTTAAAGTGAATAAGCTCATGAGCTACAATGTACACCAACCGCTCCGGGTCGGACTGCATCTCTACGCCAATAATTAAGCCATTTGCGGAGGAAGTTCCCCCACTATTGAGAGCGCCGAAAACAAAATAAGTAGGAGGAAAAACGGCCTCAGGAAAGAGGTTTTTAAAGGCCTCGTACGTTTTACGCATATCCTCCGTGTATTCTGCTATTTCAAAGCTCTGCTCCCGTACGGCCAGGTACCGGGCTGAATTCCCTTGTACAGTTTTAAGAAGGTTCCTTGAATTTTCGATCCGGTACTTGATAAAATCCTGCACCCCTTGGCTCCCATCGCTCAGATACCGCCGAAAGGGATTTCGTTCGCTCTCCATGGCATCAAAACACTCCCAAAACAACGGGATATCTGAAGTAATAAACTGTGCCTCTGCAGGATCAGAAGGAAATTGGGATTGACCCCATACTGGGTATAAAGCAACCAAGAATACGAATAGTGCTAAGTATTTCATCGTGAATGAGGAGATAAGTCTTTTTGCCAGAGATATCCAGAAAGGAAAAAAGTTGCAAAAAAAGGATCTAAATATGTGATTTCAGGGCTGTAAATGGCACTTACTTATGACAAGTCGATTGAAACTCAACGAAATATTTTAATCACAAGTCTCTTTCGATATTTAGATAACAAACAAATCACCCGCAATGAAAAAGTACTTTAACACCCGCATTTCTAGTCCCTCTTTTCTTTCTCGTGAAGATGTAAACGATGCTTGCTTTGCAATTGGTTTATCCTCAGTCTTTCCGCTCATCGGAATGCTTTGGGTATGGCTCAACTAGCCTCGCTCCTTGCATCAGCGCAATTAGGATCCTAAAAATGAGGAAGCATGTCTGGAAAGGTCATGCTTTTTCTTTTTGGTGCAAAGTGCTACCTTATCCGCAAAATATGGCTCATTTGCCACCTAAACCCCACTAAGCACCAACATCGGATCGCAGTAGCTATGGATCATTCTACGGAAGGCGTAACGCTCATGGCAGCGTTTATCTCGGATGTACTGAAGAACTATCAGCCCAATAGGGAAGATTATGAAGAGCTATTTGCCAAGGTAAAGAACCTGGACCTTTCCGATCCCGAAAGCATGGTTCCCATGCAGATTTACAACGATTTGTGCCAATGGATTGAGGACAACTTAGGTAAATTCAACCTCATTCAGGTAGGCCGAAATGTGGGCGAAACCACCTTTGCTGCTATGGTGCAGCAGGGCATGATCAGGGAAAACACCGCCACACCACTCGAGGTCCTGCAGGGACTGAAAGCTGCGGCCGAGACCATGATTAGCGATCCTAAAAAACGGGGATGGGAGATCGTAGAAAAAGGCAATCACCACATCGTGATGCGCCGCACCCAAACGTTCAATAGTAAACTACAGCTAGGGCTGCTCAGCGGGCTGGTACGCAAGACCAATGTATCCGGTGTGAATGTAGACTACGAACGGTCTCTAGAAGATGGTGCTGAGTTTGATGACTACCGCATTTCGTGGATGTAGTCACACCCCAAATACCTACCTGATCGTTTCCCGAAAAGGATTAGCAAAAATCGCGAACGAAAATTTTTCACCCCGTAAACCTTTACATTATCTCTGTTCTCGGTTTGCCCTTGCATAGCCGCTAGCTCCCCCCTACTTTTCAACTTCTAGACAGAAGAATCACTACATAAGAGCCAATTATGAAGTCGAACCAAGGAGTGCAATGGTGGAAAGAGGCCGTCATCTATCAGGTATACCCTCGCAGTTTTCAGGACAGCAATGGCGACGGAATAGGCGACCTACCGGGCTTAATCTCTCGGCTCGATTATCTAAAATCGTTGGGAGTGGATGTACTTTGGCTATGCCCTTTCTATTCATCACCCAATGATGATAACGGCTACGACATCAGCGACTACTACGGCATCATGGCCGAGTTTGGGACCATGGAGGATTTTGAGCGACTTCTGGCCGGGGTAAAAGAGCGAAAGATGAAAATGATCATCGATTTGGTGGTCAACCATAGCTCCGACGAACACGCCTGGTTTCAGGAAAGTAGGGATCCTGACAGCCCCAAACGGGACTGGTACACCTGGAAAAAACCGAAGCCGGACGGCTCGCCCCCCAACGACTGGAAATCCATCTTTGCTGGGAGCGCCTGGGAGTGGGATGATAGATCTGAGTCCTATTTCCTACATCTATTTAGCAAAAAACAGCCCGATTTGAACTGGGAAAATGCGGAGTTACGCGAGGCTGTATACACCATGATGCGCTGGTGGCTGGATAAAGGGGTGGACGGGTTTCGGATGGATGTGGTGCCCTTCTTTAGCAAGGACCTCGATTATCCTGACTATCCCGAAGGATTTGACGGAGACGTGTTAAGCTACTACGCCAATGGTCCTAAGGTGCACGAATACCTGCAGGAAATGAACCGGGAAGTAATGCAGCGGTACGACTGCTTTACGGTAGGCGAAGGGCCAGGAGTAGGTATGCAAGAAGCTTTGCTGTACGTAGGCGAAAGCCGCAACGAGTTGGACATGGTGTTCCATTTCGGGCACATGACACTAGACCGGGTACCGGATGATTTCTTGGGTTTCCGGGAGTGGAGTGTAAAGGAAATGAAAGACATCTTCATTGCCTGGGACGAAGCCCTGGCTGGAAAGGGCTGGAACAGCATCTTCCTGGGCAACCACGACTTTCCTCGCATAGTCTCTCGGTTTGGCAATGATGGTACTTATCATAAGCCATCAGCCAAATGCCTGGCCACGTTGCTTATGACGCTGCGCGGCACCCCTTATGTGTACCAAGGGGATGAAATAGGCATGACCAATACTGCCTTTGAAGGCATTCATGAGTACCGAGACCTTAACACCCTCAACTTCTATGAGGAATGGAAAGCGGAAGGCAAGGATGTAACCGCTTTTGTACAGGCCCAGCTCAAAACTAGTAGGGACCATGCCCGTACCCCTATCCAGTGGTCTACGGAGCCTCAGGCTGGCTTTACAACCGGTGAACCCTGGTTGCGGCTGGCACATAACTGGGAGCAGATCAACGTGGCGACGCAGGAACAGGACCCTGAAAGCATTCTGAACTACTACCGTAAAGCCATTGCTTACCGCAAGCGCCATAAGGGATTGGTATACGGTGATATGGAGGTCCTCCATAGGCAACATACCCAGGCATTTGTTTTTCTGCGGAAATGGAAGGGCAAGCAATGGCTGGTTGCCTTAAACCTATCCGACTCCGAGGCTTCGATAACCTTGCCAGACCAGCTGTCCCTCGCCACGGCATCGCTGCATAACTACGCCGATGCCCCAGCTTTGGGCACTGCCCTGAGCCTTCGGCCGTGGGAAGCCGTAGTTTTCGAGTAATACCTAACAGGGAATCACCATAAGCAAAGAAAGAAGACGACTCTACTGCTGGCCCAAAACGCAAAAAGCCCGTCGGCTGACGGGCTTTTTGCTAAGGGTAGTACAAGTTCCTTACAGGGCCGGGTTCGGATTCAGATATTTAATCTTCATCAAAGCTGCCAGCTTATTCACGGCTTCTACCGCTTCCAATCCCATAGCCATTTTCATTTCATTTTGGGCCTTTTGCCATACCGGCAACATTTGGTCCATATACTCCAATCCACGTTCGGTGAGCACCAAATAACCAGGCCCGCCTTCGGGGTGAGTTTTCCGGGTAATGAGGTGTTGGGCACGTAATCTTTCTAAGTCACGACTCAGCGTTGACTTTTCAATGCCAAGTTCCATACAGATGTCTACTTGACGAGGCTTGTCCATCTTGCTAATGGTAGCGAGCAAATTCAGCTGCGATACCGTAATCTCAATGCCGTGTTCACGCAACGTTTTGTTATACGAATTGGTCACAATGCGATTGATCATCCGAAGCTTCCCGGCCAAACATCCCCGGGCATCGATTCGGTGATAATTGGTAAGCTCTTGCATGTTAAAATAATAAGTAAAGGAGTGAATATGCATCCAAGATAAACGGAGAGAATTGCATATACAAACATTTATGCTCCACTTTAATCAAAAATCAGTAATTACCTGTAAAAAAGCTTCTTATGAAGTTATCAACAGCTCTTAACTAACAACAAGCCTAGAAAATATTACACCAAAATTTGAATTCCGAATAGCCATAAATCATCCATGAATTGTAATATGCTCATATCGAATAGGGAGTAGGTAAGAATACCATGCCTTTGGAGGAAGCCAGTGCCGTCTACAAGGCTGTACCAGCCATGCTATTGCGCTAGAGGACACTTTTCCTTACACAAATGCGTTGTGGCACCCAGAAAGCTCAAAAGTATTACGTTTGCACCCTCAAATAGGCAATCAATACCAAAACAAAAAGGTCCCACAAAGCCTTCTCCGATCAAATGGCCAAATCCTATCTCTCTTCACCTGTATCTTCTCCTTGCCTTATGGTATGCCGTCTGGACCAGGAAGCCGTATGCGTAGGTTGTGGGCGCACCAAGGAGCAAATAACTCGTTGGCTCACGTACACTGAGGAAGAAAGAAAAGAAATCATGGCTAGCCTCCCCTTAAAACAGTAAGCCCGATGTCTAAATACATCCCCCGAGGAGTAAAGCCCATAAAACCAAAACCTGGCCAAGAATCGGTTTGGGACTACCCTCGCCCGCCAAAGCTAGAGGCCGTGAAAGACACCCTACGTGTCATTTGGGAAGGGGAAGAGATTGCCAATACGCGGGATGGAGTCCGAATCTTAGAAACCTCCCATCCGCCAGTGTATTACTTTCCCCTATCAGATGTAAATCCTAAAGTGCTAGTGGCCGATGCCCGCAGTACATTCTGTGAGTTCAAGGGTATGGCACGGTATTACCACCTTCAAAACCAACGGGTACAAGAGCCTTTGGCTGCTTGGTTTTACCCCAGTCCTAATAAAGCTTACCTAGAGCTTACCAACCGAATCGCGTTTTATCCCAGCAAAGTAGAAGCGGCCTGGGTAGGTGATCAGCGAGTAAAAGCCCAAGCGGGTGATTTCTACGGAGGATGGATCACACCCAATATCGTAGGACCTTTCAAAGGTGGAGACGGAACGTGGGGATGGTAGCTCGCTTTTCTTAGGCCGGCCTATCGGCTATAAATAAACCCCACTCCAAGGCAAGTCGGATATTTTGTCCCTCATGATTGAAACCCAGTCGATCCTGGGTAGCCTCGGGTAAGCCGTAAAAATGATCCAGGATGAATTCGTTCCAGTCCCAAAGTTTGTCAAAATCACCCTTAAAATCGGTGTGGAGCCGTTTGATAGACTCAAACTGGTAGGGAACCTGATCGGCCAAACCTACAGGGCTAAATCCGGCCGCGGTCAACTCCATAATCACATTGTTCTTCTCGGGAAAATGTCGGTTGTCTACCAGCTCATCAAAGCCAGCAAGGCGATCTTTCTCTCGGATGATTGTCCGGTAGAATTCCTCAATTTCCTTATCTAGCAGTACCTGCCACAATATGAGCTTACCGCCGGGCCTCACCAGCCGAAAAAATTCACGGGCTAGCCGCGCCTGATTTTCTTGGGGAATTTCCTGCCAGAGCATTTTGGCGATAACCCGGTCATAGTGCGCCGAGGGCAAATAGGTTTCCAGAATGTCATGATTGAAGAAAGCCGTAGCGTTGTGAAATTCCTCTGGATCGAGAAACTGGGCCAGCTCATAGCGGGCTCGTTCTAGCTGCGTATGACTGATCTCCACCAGATGGTATTCCAGCCCCTGGTCAGGATTGCGCTTCATGAGCTCGCGCGTGACCGCTCCGTACCCAGCACCGGCATCCAAAACTACCTGCCGAGGTTTCAACTCGGCTACCGCCACCATGCGGTCAAACATCTCGTCCGTAAGGTTGAGAATGTTCTCAAACTTGACCAAGCGGTTTTGGTAGACGTTTTCCATAACAAGTGAAGATCGGCTTAGGACCTGGATTCGGGACGAATGTGCGTTAAGGCTTTTGTATGTTATATACGGCAATCCTCCTGAAATTCCCAAACGGAACCCGAGGAAACCCTGCAAAAGTACCGACAATTGGGTCAATCCCGAACCATAAAAGTAGCACCGATAGTCTCCGCTTTCAAGGCGTCCTCCCGGATGGGAATTGGGCACGATCGCTTATATTTTTCAAAAGCCCCTGAAAGTAACATACTGTTACTATCTTACCCATTCTTTTACCATTGGTAGGAAAACTATCATATTATCAATACTTTGTATACACGCACATTTTTATAAATAGTCTTTATGACATCAGTAGAAAAAGAAGGTTTTTTCAAGAATTTACGGTATGATTTACCCGCTTCTTTAGTAGTATTTGTAGTTGCACTTCCTCTTTGTTTAGGCATTGCTCTTGCATCCGGCGCTGGCGATTTGGGAATCCCCATTTTCAGTGGGCTCATTGCTGGTATTTGTGGTGGATTAATAGCAGGGGCAATCAGTGGCTCTAGCCTGGCAGTAAGTGGACCTGCCGCAGGTCTTACTACCATTGTATATGCGGCCATCGAAACCCTGGGGTTTGAGGCCTTCTTGATGGCGGTAGTACTGTCCGGGATTATGCAAATTGTCTTTGGCTATTTAAAGGCAGGAGTAATTGGCAACTTCTTCCCAGTATCTGTTATCAAAGGAATGCTTTCGGCTATTGGGCTTACCCTCATCCTTAAGCAAATTCCCCACGCCCTAGGCTGGGATGCTGACCCTGAAGGTGATATGAGTTTTGTACAACCCGATGGAGAAAATACTTTCTCTGAATTGGGTCAGGCTTTTGCCCATATCAGTACCGGTGCGGTGGTAATCAGTTTAATTTCCTTGGCAATTCTAATTTTGTGGGAACGCCCCTCACTCAAAAAATATACATTCATTAAACTCGTACCCGCTACCCTGTTGGTGGTTTTCTTGGGTATCATCCTCAACGGTGTGTTTGCGTCCATTCAACCTCAATGGGTATTGACCGGCGACCACCTGGTAGATTTGAATGTATCCACTACTTTCGAAGAGTTCACTTCCCAATTCACCTTGCCTGACTTCAATGCCATCTTCCTTCCGGGGGTTTGGGTCACGGCCTTTACTATATGTTTGGTAGCTAGTTTAGAGACTCTACTGAGTATAGAAGCCACCGATAAGATGGACCCCTTTAAGCGGAGCACACCGCTTAACCGGGAATTGAAGGCGCAAGGGGCCGGCAATCTGGTTTCAGGCCTCATCGGCGGTCTGCCCATCACGGCAGTAATTGTACGTTCTTCGGCAAACATTAGCTCCGGGGCTCGTACTAAGACCTCCACCGTTTTGCACGGTTTCTTTTTGCTTTCTACCGTAGCGTTGATTCCTCAATACTTAAACCTGATCCCTCTTTCTTCCCTGGCAGCCATTCTACTCATGGTAGGATACAAACTCGCAAAGCCAGTACTGTTCAAACAAATGTTTAACAACGGGCTTGACCAGTTCCTACCTTTCATTATCACTATCATTGCAGTATTGCTAACTAACCTACTGGTGGGTATCGGCATTGGCATGGTGGTAGGATTCTACTTCGTGTTCCGAAACAATTACCATACGGCTCTACAGTTGATTCATAAAAGAGATCATTATCTGTTACGCCTAGAGAAGGACGTTTCCTTCCTAAATAAGGCATCGATCCGCAAGACGTTGGATAGCCTGCCTGAAAACACACGGGTGGTGATCAATGGTGAACGTTCAGAATTCATCGACCACGATGTAATCGAGATGCTTGAGGATTACCAAAGCCTCGCAAAGCACAAGGGAATCATTGTGGAGTTAGTAGAGATAAATAGCAAGCCCCTGCCCGAGATCAATATTTCGAAAAAACGATCTGCACAGGTGGCCCCAGCTCGGGAAGCAAAAAACTCAGAACAATCTGAAGTTGCCTAAGGCAATACGTATTGAGAAACACAAGAGTCTTATCCTTCCGGGTAAGCCTCTTTTTTTATCCCTTGATTCGGGTCAGTTTTTAGCCAGGCCTTGTACCACCTTTTCAGTTTGGCAGGGCTTACCCCCAGCCGGTAGGCCAAATAGATGAACACGTTAACCAAGTTTACCCGCAGGTAACTATTGTACTCATACTTACGCGCAGACCCCAACACAGACTTTTTGAAAATCTTCATCTTGCCCCCCGCTCTCCGGGCTCTCCGCATCAGGTCGTATTCCTCCATGATCACGTAGCGTTCGTCAAAACCATGAAGCGCTTCGAACAGTTCGCGCGTAATGAAATAGGTTTGATCTCCACCGCGGGTCCAGGAGAAGGCAAAGCGAGTGAAGAAATTGTTGACGCGGAATATGCGTCGATCGGAGAGGAAACGGAAGCGGTAGCCTCCATGAGCATAGCCCTGCCCGTGAGCTTGCTCTATATCCTGCTGATAGCTGGCCGGTGGTAGCGAATCTGCATGCACAAAGTAGAACACCTCTCCTGCTGCCCAATTAGCGCCACAGTTCATCTGTACCGCCCGGCCTCGGTCCGATTCTAGTAGAGCCGCCGATCCGTGGGGAATTTTCTCACAGGTACCGTCTTCAGATCCTCCATCTACAATCACTATTTGCACCGCCTCCTCGTCACCGTAGCGACGCAAATGTTCCACCAAGGGCCCGATGTTATCGGCCTCATTAAGCGTAGGAACGATAACACTGATGTAGGGAGGAATGGCCATGGGGAGAAAGAAAGGGATTTTCGGGAGTACGGGCAAGTATGCTTAACGAAAGACCTGCCCTGGCAACTGACTGCGTCTGACAGCAGACATGTACCGGTGTTCGTTAACCAAACTCCGGCCGGTCAGGTTTCTTTCAAGTATACTACAACAAAGACCGTCACATAGGCTTATGAAATCGCTGCTGATTCCCTTTTCCTTTTTGATCCTGATGATTGCTTGCGGCAATGCCGTGGAACGGCCCGTGGGACCTAGCCAGGATTATGGCTACGTCCAACTAGCCGTAAACCTGGCACAGCAGGTAAAAGATGGCCAGAGCACCTTGGAGGTACAGCAGCGGCTTTCTCAGATAGCCCCCGACAAGTTGGCCGAGGAGCTCACTACCGATGATCTCCGCCGTACCTTCTGGATCAATGTATACAACGCCTACGTGATTCTTTTACTACAAGACGAACCAGCGCTTTACGAGGACCGCGGGGCCTTTTTCAGTGAACCACGATTCACCATCGCGGGTCAGGAGTTAAGCTTTGATGATGTGGAGCACGGTATTTTGCGGCGCAGCAAAAACAAGCTAAGTCTGGGGTATTTGGGTAAAGTGGTAGTGCCTGACTTCGAGAAGCTGTTTCGGGTAGATGCTGTAGACGCCCGTATTCATTTCGCACTCAACTGCGGGGCTAAAAGCTGCCCTCCGGTGCGCGTGTATCACCCCAACCAACTCAATGCCGAACTGGACGACAATGCCCGACGTTTTCTCCAGCGGGTTACTACTCTACAAGGTGAGGATGTTGAAACCACCGTCCTTTTTCAGTGGTTTCGCAATGATTTTAATGACCGGGGCGGTGTAACGGCCTACTTACAAAAGTACGAGGCTATTCCCACCACAACGGTTGACCCAAGCATCGGATACACTACCTACGACTGGACCCTAGACATTGATAATTACACAAGCGATTACCTTAGCAGCCCCGCATCTGGTCCAGCAAATCGTTGAGTTGTAAAAGGGCTTCCGGGTTGGCAGATAGCAGTGCCTTCTGCTGATCCTCCATCACTTCATCTACTTCTTTCAACAATTCCAATCCCCGAGTAGTAAGCTCAATATCCACCATGCGGCGATCCTGTTTGCTGGTTTCGCGGGTCACCAAATCTTTCTGGTATAGCTTTTCTACCAAGCGGGATACATTGCTCATTTTGTCAATCATCCGCTCTTTGATATCGGCTACACACACAGATTCAGGGTACTGACCTCTCAATATCCGTAGGATATTAAATTGTTGCCAGCTAATTCCAAAGGGCTTTAATGCCCGATTTTGCTCCCCGCTGATCCAACTTGCAGTAAACAGGATATTGATGATGGCCTTCTGCAATGGGTTGGAGAATTCTTCTTGTTTGATTTCCTCTTCGATGCGCATACTGCAAATTTTATACTTTAACACTAAATATAAACGTATTTAGTGTAACAACACGATTGGCTAACCCGGCGATTAGTCACATAGTTTGAAGAAAAGGCTAAAATTGTTGGGCGACGACATTTTCCAGCCGGATGGTCACCTTAGGAATTGGTGTGCAAAAAAAATGCCCACTTCAGAGGATATCCGAAGCGGGCTGCCTAAACATTCAGAGGAAATATCTTGGTTATCTTTGCATTAGCTTTGTTTATGGATGATATCCGAGGCTCCTTTAGAGAGCGCATCGGTGATTTTAGGATCATTGAAATAGTATATATCTGAAGCCCCGTGTGCCGTTGCTTTCAGCCAGTCAGTAGCAAGTACTTCAGCATCACTAGCTCCGCGGGCCCGCACATCTGTGTAGTCGGTTTGCAGCCTTCTTGCATAGTAAGAAGACGCTCCGCGTAG
>DMST01000430.1:16870-25918 GCA_003454975.1 Cytophagales bacterium
AGACGCTCCGCGTACCCTTGTTTTTTGCTCGGTAGCAGTACCTGCCACCCGTAAGGTACCGGCACCGCGTACCTTCACCTTCAATTTTTCTACTTCCAGGCGATCCACGATGAGGTCGCTGGCACCGCCAATTATTAAGGTGAGGGATTCACTCACCAAGGTACCTTGCAGAGTGGACTCCCCGGCATGCTTGATCTGGAGGTACTCTAGCGAAGGGACAATAATTTTCACTTCCGTATCCACATGGGAAGCATCCTTGGCATATTTGATCAGGTTACGCCAGTCGATACCTGCCACTAGAGTATTGCCACGTTGCTTTACGAAAACAGCATCGTTGGGCATGTTCAGCGTTTCCACAATCACCTCATGGGTATCACCTACTACTATATCCACATCTAATGCGCCTTTGACAATTAGGCGCGTAAATGGTTTTACCTCTACCTGTCCGGTAGTCCAAACCTCGTCGGAATCTTGAGCAGTAGCACTAAAGGACAGTGCTAAGCATAGGCCGGCTAAACCCAGGTTAAATAATTTCATAGACTGATAGTTGTTGTTGCGTTCTGGGGGGTAGATGCAAACCCCTGGGGAATGGTTGCGTAGGGATAAAAAAGTTTTTATCCATCCTGGCAAAGCCACCTGAAGTTCAAAAGAATCCTTTGGCAATCCCATCCTAGTTCGGGGCGATAGTATATAGGTAATCAGCCTAGATAGCTCGAAAAAGTAGCTGCAGAGAATGCTTGAGGCGAAAACCCACCGATGCCAAACGCCATCCTGATGTAGGATGGCGTAGCACTCGCCATACTGCTTTAGGTAACAATAGGTTGCAGGGGAGAGGCTCACCCATTGATCACCTAAGATAAAGTGGGATTAGAACTTACCGCTATTGGCCCACTCTTCTTTTGGGGGGTACAGGTTCTACGCAGTCCCAGTGTTCTACAATCAGGCCGTCTTCCACACGAAACAAGTCAGCCTGTGCATACTCACTTACCTTCTCACCTTCTGTCCAGGTGGCTCGGCACAGCGTAGCCACAAAGTTGCCCTGACCTACCAATAGCACAAGGTCCTGGTAGTTTAGAGGGCGATTTGGCACCCTAGCCAGCTTTTGGAAGTGTTCCAAGCCATCGGCCACCTCTTTGTTGTGCTGAATGTACTTATTGGGGTTAATAAACCGCTCCAAATTATGGGGATTCCCACCCGGCATCAGGGCATCCTCAATGAGACTGCGCACCAGCGCCTTGTTCTCTTCGGTCTTTTCCAAATCAACAACCTCAGTAGGGCCATCTACGCTGGTGTGCCCTGATGGGGTATTCTCAGCATACTCAGCGATCACATCCCAATGCTCCAGGATTTTATCCTCCTCATCATACCGAAAAAAGTCGGTAGTTACCCATTGGGCCTCTCCATCGTTTAGGCTTTGGTAAGCATGCACAAAAGTGTAGTCTCCGTCTTCTAAGGCTCTAACTATCTGAATATCCCGCTTAGGATTCCGCTATATAAACTCACCAAAAAACTCAATGAATCCATCTTTACCGTCAGCCACTCCGGTGCTATGCTGAATGTAGGTAGCTCCGGTGTATTTATTGACCGCCTCTACCGGGTTACCATCACGGATTCCTTCCAGATACAGGTTTTTCGCGTTTTCGATTTTCCAACTCATGTTTTTCTTTCGCTAAAAATGATACCCTAAAGGTCATACAGCAGGAAGGGCCCCTCAAGGTAAAAGCCAGAGCAAAAAGGGTAAATCTATAACCAAGCCTACCTCTCTCGGAATTGGTGTGGCGTCATACCCGTTAGATTCTTGAAGTACTTTAGAAAGTTGGTGGGCTCATCAAAACCACACTGGTAGGCTATTTCTTTTACAGATTGAAGGGTAGAGGTTAGCAGGCGTTTACTCTCCAATACCACATATTGATCTATAAAAGCCTTGGCTGTTTTGCCGGTAAATTTCTTACTAACTTCATTCAAGTGCTTGTAAGAGATACCGATAGTTTCCGCATAGGCCTTAGCATCGCGCGTATGGGAATACTGGTTCTCTACCTGCTGCCTGAACTGCTCAAACAACGAATAATGTACATCTGCCGTTAGAGCCAACCGTTGCTTGGGTTGGGCCCTTTTCATGGTGATGAGCAACATGGACAACCAAGCACCTACCATCTGAGCCTGCCCGTGGTTGGGATGGGCTACCTCCTCTAACAGGGGCTCTAAATGCTGAGAAAAAGATAAAGGAGTGGGCACCTGAGGCCTTGAGAGATGGTAATTTGCCAGTTCTCTTACCAATTGCCTTGTGGAGGGTGGCACATGCTGGATGAGGAATTCTTCCGTAAAGAGAACTACATATCCTTGGTACTTACTAGTGGCATCGAACGCATGAACCTGACCCTTGGTAATGAGCAAAGTTTCCCCACCCCCCACAGTATACTCACGAAAGTCCAAGGTATGCGAAACCCAGTCTTTACCCACCCACAGCAGCACATAAAAGTCTACCCGATGTGGTTGGTAGGGGTCATGATCAAGCCCTTCCATATGTCGCATGAATAGGGATTCCAGAGAAAAGCAGTCAAAACCTTCTAGTGGTGACCGTTCATTAGCAAAACCGATGTTGGGGATTCTGGCCAATTGATTTCTTTCAGGCTATAGCTTAATAAACAAAAAACACTTATAATGGGACCACTCCATTACAGAAGAGCATGAAAATAATATTCTTGAAGATCCTGCTTTTTATATTAATTATTGGCTGTACTCCATCTCATGAGTTTCAAACTCAGAAAATTCTTGTTGGGGATAGGCCATTTAACGTGATTGGTTTTACAGTCAAAAATGTGAGTATTGATGATGTCATCATTACCGATGAAACGATAAAAGAACTGGGCATAGAACCGTATTTTTTTGAGGGAAGAGAATGCTATTTCAAAGAAGGCTGGGCTATTGAAAAATTTGGGCCCAATGACTACAGGCCTTATGGCGTAAACTGGGACTTACACCCCAATATCTCCTTTAATATCGGTGGATTTACCATCAGTCACACAACCACTTTATCGGATTTACAAGCGTGGTTTCCTCATTCCTACGAGTCCCGGATCAGCATAGGCGAAGGTGAACATGGTTCCATTGATTACCGAATTACCGAGAGGATAGAAATATTCAGTGAAGACGGGAAAGGATATACTACCCTGGAGTTTTTCGATGAGCAATTGGAAGAACAAAGGATCGTCTATGCAGAAAATGTGATTGATCAGGACAATTCATAAAACCGATTCCTGAGCAAGACAAGCAATCTATTTATACCCAATCTCCTCGCTCAGAGCCACTTTGCTTTTGGCAAAATCTCCTGTACCGAAGGCCAGTTCTTTACCGGCTTCATTGTACAAAGTAGACTCCGCCTTCCAAAGATTTTTACTGGCAAAACGTACCTTACCCACGGCGTGGATTTGACCAGCAGCCTGTGGCCGGAGCAAATGAATATTGAACGAGGTAGTAAGCACAAACACATCGGTAACCAGGGAATTGACCGCAAAAAAGGCAGCGTCGTCTAGCAATTTGAAGTAAACGGACCCGTGCATAGCCCCCAAAGCATGGTGATAAATGGGTGACAAGGTCAACCCAATTTCGGCTGTGCCCTCTCCTATCGTAACCGTGGTAGAATCAAAGATTTCAGCGTTTATAGGCGCTTTTAGGTACATGCGTCCCAGCTTTTGGTAGTGTATTTCGTCCATGCCTTTAAGTTAGGAATTAGACGATCAACCTTTCTCTCCGAGGTGAAATTGGGTAGATTTAAGCAAAGCAATCATCACCTGGATTCCTGCCCCAGCTTCTAGTAGGGCTGTGAGTCAGAATATTTGCTACGATCAACTCATTTATGCACATGCACCCACCAAAACTACTACGTACTGGAACCGCGCTGCTAGCCGTAACCCTGCTGGCATTTCTGGTTACTTGTACTCCCAACTCTGCTCCCGTATTATCCTTGGCACCGCAAAACCTGACCCTGGAGGAAGGGTTCGGAATGCAGACTGTGGACCTATCGGGCACCTTCACTGACGCTGATGGCGATGCCATCTCGTTGACCATCACCAGCAGTAATACCGGTGTTCTCACTGTGACTATTTCAGGCACTACCCTCACGTTAACAGAGGCAGGAGTAGGCACCACCACCATTTCGGTAAGCGCTTCTGATGGAAATGGAGGCACCGCCTCTACTTCTTTCCTGGTGGAAGTAACCGAAGCTCCAGATGAAAATACGCCCCCAGTAGTGACCACTCCGCTGGCAGATTTGGAGCTGGCTGCGGGCTTTGGCACTCAAACCGTAGAACTACCTCGCAGCTTTGAGGACGCCGAAACGGCCATGCTCATTTTTTCAGCCTCTAGCTCTGACGAGGGCGTGGTTACCGTAAGCATCACTGGAGGTACCTTAACCATTACCGAGGTAGGTACGGGCACCTCTACGGTGGAAGTAACCGCTACGGATGGTAGCATGGCATCCGTATCTGATGACTTTGAGGTGGTGGTAGCCGCCGGCAACCAGCCCCCTACGGTGGCTAACGCTATAGCGGATGTAAACTACGATTCAGGGTTTGGCTCAGCCACCATCGACCTGAGCGATGTATTCTCTGATCCCGAAGGCGATGCCCTCACCCTAACCGCTAGCTTGCGCGATGCATCCGTGATCACGGTAGACGTACAAGGAACTACCCTCAACATCACGGAAGTGGGAGACGGAACGGCCAACGTGTCCGTAACGGCCAGCGATGGTAACGGCAACAGTGCAGTAGATAACTTTACGGTAGTAGTGGGCAGCGACAATCAACCCCCACAAGTGGCGAATGCTCTTTCTGACATTAGCTACACTACCGGTTTTGCCAGCGCAACGGTAGACCTTGCGGGAGTGTTCAGCGACCCTAACGGAGATGCCATTACCATGGAGGCTGCTAGCAGTAATACCGGGGTAGCTACGGCTGCCGTAGTGGGCACCACCCTCACCATCACAGAGGTAGGAGAAGGCTCTACCACCATTACGGTAACGGCCAATGACGGGAATGGAGGCACCGCCGAGGATCAATTTCTGGTGGAAATTGGCACCTCCCAATGCGCCAATGACAACAGCATAGATACGGAGAGCCGGGTGACATGTAATTTGTCCCAAACGGTGGCTACTCAGTTTAGCACTTCTATTGCCAACGGAAAGCGTACAATAACCACGAACCAGTCGCCCAATCATGACTATTCCGAAAATAACCCTACAGCCAACGGAATCAGTACGGAAACCCAAACGTACAACGTAGATGCCACTCCTTCTTTAGCTGGACAAAAGACAAGCATTTTATCTAACGAGAACCGGCCCTTTATTGCGTTTGGAGTGGCCTTGAACGGAGTCCCTTATGATCCGGGTCCGGCAGAGCCGTTTATATTTGAAAACACTAAAACGGGAGAGTACAACTGGGATTGGGTTTTTGAGCCCAACTACAATCTGGGCACGGTGGCACTGGACTGTGCCACGGCACACGTGCAACCAGACGGCACCTACCACTACCACGGAGACCCCATAGCCTATGCAGAAACATTTCTAGAGGGCATCACAGACGGATCAGCTACTCCTTCAGAGCCAGTTCAGGTAGGCTGGGCGGCCGATGGGTTCCCCATTTTGTACCTGTACGGTCCTGATGCCAGCAATGCATTCGGAAAGCTAGAATCCAGTTATCGCATTCGGTCGGGCAATCGGTCAGGTGACGGTGAGAGCGAACCGTGTGGAGAATATAACGGCAAGTATACCAAGGACTTTGAATACGTAGCAGGCCTGGGCGATCTGGACGAATGCAATGGAATGAACCAAAGTGTGACGGTAGGCAACGAAACATTCAATTATTTCTACGTCATTACCGACTCCTTCCCGTTCATTCCCCGTTGCTTCTCGGGCACTCCAGACAATTCTTTCCGGAAAGGCCCCGGATGATAAGATCTTAAGTACCCTTGGAAAGCCCTGATTTTGTATCGGGGCTTTTGTTTTGGGCTTGACAAAGCCGATAGGTTTTGGATAGAATGGGGCTTTTTCCAGAAGGCATACCCACGTTTTAGTCACTTTTGTGGTCTATGATCAAACAACCAACCCCTTGTGGGTGGTTTATAACCACAGGTACAAACACCAAAAGTAATAGAGTATGAAGCGTACGCTTTTCAACGTGTTGGCAATGGGAACCCTCCTGATCATGGGTGTGGCCTGCGCCCCGGACAACGATCCTCCATTGATCATTGAGCGTCCTAGCGACGTAAGCTTGGCTACGGGTTTTGGCACCATTACGGTGGACCTAACTGGCACTTTCACCGATCCGGATGAAGATTTACTATCTCTCATTGTAGAGAGCAGCAACGCGTCGGTAGTTACTGTTACCGTCGATCGGTTCATCGTGACGGTAACCGAGGTGGGAAATGGTGAGGCTACCATTACGGCCACGGTATCTGACCCCGACGGGGATATGGTTTCTACCAATTTTATGGTTTCGGTAAACTAACCGGAAACAGGATATATTCAACACCAAAGAGGCTGTCTCATAAGGTCATAACACGATTTTGCAGCCGAATAATCTTTGGAAACTGCTTCCCCTCAGCAGGGGAAGCTCCCGCAGGGTGAACCGGGCTGGCGTTCCAGGGGTTAAAGTTTCAGTCGTGTGCAACCCCAGCGTCATGAAAAACAGCATTAGCAGGCCATTTAGGTGCATCCGATGAAGAAAAACCCTTTCCGGCCTCCGGCCACCTTTCCCTGATGAGGGCCGGGGTCGCCCTCGACAAGGATTTTTACCCTCAAAAGTAAATTTGGCGGGCCGGAATTCCCACTTCATTGTGAGACAGTCTCTTTTTATTTGGCCATGGGTGGCTGTTGCTGGGTGTGGTTACTCCGGATATGAATATCGCGCTGTGGGAAAGGGATTTCGATGTTTTCTTCTTCAAATTTCTCGAAGATGGCATAGTACAGCTGACTCCTGATTACCTCCGGCCGCTCTATGAATTTGCGAGTCCAAAAGACGAGCTCAAAATCAATTGAACTATCGCCGTAGCCTACAAACCACACCTCAGCCCCGGGCTCTTTCATCACGCCATCTATATCATCCACCAGTTCCAGGAGCAGTTGCTGTACACGAGCAGGCTTTTCCGAATAGCTTACACCAAAAGGTAGCTTAATCCGAACCTTTCGGTCATTTAGACTCCAGTTGATCACCTGCCCATCAATAAAGGCAGAATTGGGCACAATGATGTCGATGTTGTCATTAGTATTGATGATGGTAGACCGGGCTTTAATTTCTGTCACATTTCCCTGCACCTCCCCTACCTCAATCCGATCCCCGACCTTGATGGGATTCTCCAGCAGAATGATGATGCCCGAGATAAAGTTGTTCGCTATGTTCTGGAGGCCAAAACCAATACCAATGCCCAAAGCCCCTGCCAGGATACTCAGAGTACTGAGGTCAATACCCGCTGATTGAAAGATGACAATGACCCCGATGATAAGGATGAGATATCGGGTAATAGTGCCTATGGATTCGGCAATGCCCTGATTGGTGCGGTAATGTGGCAATATCCGCTTCACTAAAAGTCGTCGCACCCTGTTGGCTACCCAAAAGAGGCCAATCACTGCCGCCAGAATACCAATAAGTGTCAAAAAGCTAAACGGCTTCTCATTGAAATGGAAGAGCGGGAAGTGCAGGGCATCCCACAAGGGCTCTAAGAAGCTTAACGCTTTGTCCCAGAAAGTTGCATCTTCTTGATCCATAACCTTATAAAGAGGGATGATGAGGTAGCAGTAAGGAGCTATCGCCATAGCTCAAAAAACGATAATCTTGGTCCAGGGCCGCCTGATACACCTTTCGCCAATCTTCACCAATAAAAGCAGCCACTAATAGAATGAGGGTGGACTCGGGCTGGTGGTAATTAGTCACCAAGCCCTCCACTACCCTAAAGGTATATCCCGGAAAACAATAAATTTCCGTCTCTCCTACCAGCATATCCGTACCCAAAGCATCCATCCGCTGCAAAATGGCCTCCATAGCCTCTCTACGGCTGGGCAATTTGACATACTCCTGATAGGCTATCAGCTTGGGCACAAAGAAAGTGGCTTCAGCATCTTGCAGTAGCTGCACGCCATACCAGTAGGTGCTTTCCAGGGTTCGTAAGGAAGTAGTCCCTACCGCGATGACGGGTCCGGCAGGATCCAGTAGTTTCTCCAGATTGTGCCGGTATATCACCACCTGTTCCTGATGCATGGTATGGTCTACGGCATTCTCAGTTTTGATGGGCTGAAAGGTACCGGCACTCACATGCAGGGTAAGAAAATCCTGAGTATGCTCTTGCTGTTCTAGCTGGCCCAGCACGTCATCGGTAAAGTGCAGCCCGGCTGTTGGGGCAGCGACCGCACCAGCCTGGCTGCTGTACACGGTCTGGTAGCGCTCTTCATCCTCGGCCTGAGCGTCCCGTTGTAAATACGGAGGTATGGGGAGATGCCCCGCAGCCTCCAGCCAAGTAACGAATGGAATATCGCCCGGATCCCAGCTCAGCTCTACCCAGCGCTCATCCCGATCTACTAGTCGTGCCTTTAGGACGAAGGGGCTACCTTCTACCTCAAACCCTAATTTGAGAACATCATCTTTCCATCGCTTCAGATTGCCAATGATGCATTGCCACGTTACGGATTGCGTAGCCGACATGGCAAGAGCTAGCTCACGCGTAGGGGCTACGGGATGCAGCAGGAAGATCTCAATCCGAGCCCCCGTCTCTCGCGTGAAATGCAAGCGTGCGGGAATGACCTTAGTATCATTGAATACCAAATGGCTACGCGGGGGCAATAGCTGAGGCAACTCCCGGAAACCATGGTGGCGAATCTGCCCGGCATGGTAATGCAATAGCCGCGAGCTAGCTCGGTCTGTCAAAGGATGTTTGGCAATGCGATCCTCAGGGAGCGGATAGGTGTAATCGCTGAGGGAGAGTACGGGTAACTCCATGCGGCAAAAGTACAGCCCAATGCTTCAAGGACCAACCGCCCTTATGCCTCGCATGCCGCCGGTA
>DMST01000430.1:25965-48337 GCA_003454975.1 Cytophagales bacterium
ACGCATGCCGCCGGTAACTTTTGGCTTATTTACCGGGGTCTGCTGCTCTCCCCTCCGGATAGGCTTCATAGACACCGCCTTCAAGCATAGACCGAATGCCGCTAGCCTTCAGGCGGCATTCGCCTAAAAGAGCCAGCACCTGCGCGTACTCAGGGGAGATTTCAAGGGTTTTTCCAAAATCTGCAATCGCCTGCCGGAACTGGTCAGATTTATAATAGTGCAGCGCCCTATAAAACCATAGATGGGGCACCCCAGGATTTTGGTCAATCACTTGGTTGAAAATCTGTACGGCAGCGGCTTGGTCTCCCTTACGACTGGATAACCAGCCCTTGGCCAGCTGATTCCAATAGCTGCCTGGGTCGGTGCCATTGGCCAAAACAATATCTAGCTCTGCTTTTTCAAACTCCCCCAACCAAGCATATGAGATTGCTCTAAAGGCGTACGAGTAACGAATCTTAGGGTTCCTATCTATGGAGTGGGAGTAGTTTTCTACTGCATTGAGATGGTCATTTCCCACTGCAGCCAACACGCCCCGTCCCAGGTATACCTGCGGAAAAGTAGGATCGATCTGGTAGGCCTTGTTGAGATCGGCCAGCGCTTCCTCTATGCGACCCTGCCGCAAATGATACAGACCCCGATCATTATACAACTCTACCAAAGTAGAATCTAAGCTAATGGCCTTGGTATAGTCAAAAATGGCTTCTTGATCCATATAGTTTTCTCCGTAGGCCCACCCACGGGCAAAATATCCCTTTGCCCAATCAGGCCGCAGTTGAACCACCTTATTTGCAGCGTCCAGGGCTGCCTGAAATCGCCCCAGCCGGACCAGGCTTTGGCTCAAATAATACCAGCCTTCCGCATCACTTTCTTCCAGCAGCACCCAGTCTTTGGCTATTTGCCATACCACTTCCCACTCCCCTAGTTCCCAAAAGGTTTTAGCCATGGTGTAGTATCGCTCGGTCCGCACCGCTTTGGGTTTAAGGACATCGTTGGCAATGACATCCAGTGCCACCAACGAGGAGTCGCGCTGCCCTACCTTAGCAAATACCAAAGCGGTAATCCAAGCCTCAAAAGACACATCGTCTACTGACAGTACTCCACGCTGAATGTCCAACCCACTGATTTTCCGCGAAGCCGCCCGGTGCCGAGCCGCTCGCACCTCGATCAGCTCACTTACAGGATCGATCACCGTGGGGCTAATGCTCCACCGGAAACAGAGATCGGCCACTCCACAATTGGGCTCCGCATTGGTGGCCAAGCCATACAATACCAAGTCAGCACAGTGCCGAGTTTGAATGCGCTTGGCCTCCTGCAGGGTATGTGGAGACATAATGGAGTCTACATAATGGATTTTAAGCTCCAAGGGCAGCTGGTTATTAGACGCGATCACTCCCAATTGATCTTGAATGCTATGCCCAATACAGTTGTACTCACCAGGATTTGACATATCCTCAAAGCGGGTGATCAAAATATGGAAGGCATTGGTATCAATTTCCGGAAAAAGGGAAGACGAGTCACTCCAGTGAAACATCGAGCTATTTTCAGCTGGTGTTGCGCCCTTTAAGGCTATAATTAATACCACCAACAGAGGAAATAACAGATGCGTCAATCGCCAACCATTCGGTTGTTTAGACGATGTAGGTGCAACGCCTGATTGGTGGTACGGCAATGATAAAACCTCCGTCGTTTCCATTCCCTCGGCCTCAGTGTGCTCCGTTGGCAAAGCACTAAAGTCAACGGAAGACCACACCCATGCCACTTCATGGGCGCTGCTAAATCGCTGGCTTACATCGTCTTCCAACATCCGCTCCAGGATGTGTCCTAGAGGATGGTTTTCTAACTCGTGGGGTATGACCAGGTGAGCATGGACAACTGGATCCAGATAACCTCTGCGCCACTGAGAAAATTCACGTACCGGAGCTATCCCAGTGAGGCATTCCAGTATCACCAATCCTAGCGCATATAAGTCGGAGGAGGGGTAAGCCACTCCACCGTTCAGTTGTTCTGGAGCAGAATACCTAGGTGTGCCCACGGACTCACCGTTCTGTGTAACCGAAGCATAGGCAGCGGTTTGATAGGGTTCTAATACGGCCCCAATACCAAAATCCAAGATTTTAATTTGGGGGGCTGCTCCCGTTTCTGTGACCATCAGGTTAGAAGGCTTTAGGTCACGATGAATAATACCCTGCGAATGAGCGCAGGCCAGCGCATCTAACACCTGACCTAGCAGCCGTCCTACCAAGGCTCCTGAAAGAGCTCCCTCTTTGAGGAGGAGGTTCCGAAGGGTATATCCTTCTACGTACTCAAAAACGGCATAAGGATCTCCTGTACTACTTATTCCTTTGTCTACTAGCTGTACAATGTGCGGATGACTTAACCGTACGCACATCTGAGTCTCTCTTTCAAAGCGCTGTAGTTGTTGCCTATGCGTGTCTTGGTTCTGAAATGGTAATACTTTGAGGGTTTTAATGGCTACTACTCGGTCGGTTCTAAGGTGCTTGGCTTTATAAACCACTCCCTGTCCTCCCATACCAAGGATATCAAAAGCCTCGTAGTCACCAATGGGGTGAGAAAATAAAGTTGACATTGGGTGTAATTGTAAAGGTGTTCATGTTGTTCAAAAACGTGGCTAGACTCCTCCCATACGCTACCGACACTTTTCCAAAAAGCGGGTGTCCGTGGTTAGCATTACAGTTAGGTTCTATTAAGGGATACGGGAGATATATAGGAAGCAGGCCCTAAATGGGATAAGCGTAAAAGATTGTTTGGCCTATTTGGTGTAAGAAATAATAATATTCGGCAACTGAATACAATCGTTTAATCGCCATGTGCCGCATGCTTACGTACTCAAGTCTAGAAGTTGTACTTTACTAAGTGGCGACAGGTCCTCTTATGCCACAGAACATGAGTGGGTATTAGTTCGATAAGACTTATGTAAGGAAAATTCAAGAAAAGGTGTTCGCTCCTCTATAAAGGCAACAAAAATGTCTTTAAAAT
Source organism: Cytophagales bacterium (assembly GCA_003454975.1). GTDB lineage: Bacteria > Bacteroidota > Bacteroidia > Cytophagales > Cyclobacteriaceae > DMST01. The sequence goes on from DMST01000430.1 coordinate 28,963, forward strand.
TGGCCGTAGTTATACGCCAGGGGCACGTGAAAGTACGCAAAGTATCTTGCAGGGATTTTAGCCTCTTTTTGTTCCTAGCAACTTATTTTCAAACTATTAATCGTTAAAAAAAGACTATTAATCCTAAAGATTATTTTAACTATCGAATTCTTTTACAGATTGATACCCACAGGAATCACCATTCGTGTACGCACCTTTTCTCCTCGCTGTGTACCCGGCACCCAACGAATGGGTAAGTTCTGAAAGGCTTTCAACACTGCCTCGTCTAAGTCCTGTTGCAAGCCGCGTACGACCTCATGGTGTGAAGTCTCACCAGTGGGTTCTACCACAAATTGGATATATACCCTGCCCTCTACACACAATCTTGGATTTGGAATTTTTATAGCTTCACGAAGTGCTTGTAGCAGCGCTTCTATTCCCCCTTCGGGAGTAGCTTGCATTTCTACCACGCCAAAAACTAACTCTGATGGCTCTCCCATAATCACCTCGTCCTCCACGAGTACTCCGTTGACATCCAAACCCCGCATTTCAGGAAATTCGAATGGCTCCTTCTCAGGAATAGACTTTAGCCCACCCGTAATGGGTATTTCCATTAGTGTGGGTTGGTCTGCCACTTTATCAAAACGGACATTTGGCGGCAGGGGGCCTTCATTCACTAAGCGTTTATCGGTATTCGTTTGGGCACAACTCGCTATGCTCAGAGTCAACGAAAAAGAAGCCACGGCAGCAGCTTTTAGGAAGGGATACCGAAACTGAGAACGCTGGAACACAGCACATGGGAGGGTCAAACTCTGGTTGAGTATCTGCTGAATTTCCTCTGCACTTTTATCCCGAAAATCCAATACCTGTTTCTGGCAAACACCACAATGGAAACCCTCTGGGGTCTTCTCCATGCGTTCTAACTGTTCAGGACACTCAAAGGCAAGTTCGAATTTTTTCATCACACCAGGGATTAACTATTTCCTTAGTTAACGGTGCGTATACCGCCCGGTTCGTGGTATGTGATGACTCGCCCCTTAGGGAACCCGCTGGGCTTCTCTCATTTCTTCAATCAGCTGGGTATAGATTGGCTTTTGAAGTTCCTCAGCCAACAGATTGTAATCATTCTCATAGGTGCCTACTCCACTCCCCTGAACCATAAAGAACTCCCCGTCATCAACTACCTCCAGTCCCTCAGTCCTAAGTTCTTCTTCAATCTGCCCCTTCTTTTCGTAAAACTCGGCTACTACTTCCGCAAAGGCTACATCAACAGCAAAGAACGCTTCCAGCAATTCGGGTTGTTGGAGATACCCACGGTACATCTGCGGATTGTCCTCCTTCACGCGCAGCAAATACCGCAAAATGAAGTACTTAAACTCCAGATAAGCAAAATGGGTACCCGCTACCTCTTGTATCCATTGGGTGAAATGGTTGCCTTGAGGCCTAGGGTGTGCTTCGTAATACTCATATAGATCTACATGAGTGCGGGTTCCGTTCATGTATGAGCACCATTCATCCATGAGACCGTATATTCCGTCCTTCTGAGAACCCAGCAAGGGCGAAACCGGACTAATGTAGGGGATGAAACGAAAGGTGCGCAGCTCCTTGGGTATGTCCTTAGCAATTTTATGGCTATTGATTACATCCAGATGCTTGATCAGTAGTACTTGCTCCTTATGAATGTAAAATGCGGAATAGCTGGCCCCAAACTCATACTCCTCGCCCAATTGCTCTGCAATTAGCTGATAAGCCTTGCTATCCGTATAACCGTGATTAGACTCATGCACCACAGTGCCAATATCTTCCCGAATACCTTCAGGGGTTGGGCTGCCTACCCAAAACATAATATCATCCATTTTGGAGAGCGTCATCACCGTATTTCCGAATTCAAATCGGTTGGGCAGCGCTACGTAATCCTTCATGAGAAAATAGCTCTGCGGGCTATACTGCTCCAGGTATTCCCATAGCAAGGCTTCACTCTGCTGATCACTAAGGAAATCACGGTCGTTAGGTTGGGCGGTAGCGGCAAATACACTGCCTAAAAACAGTAGGGTTAGGATAAGGAAACGCATGGGTAAAAAATGGCTCTAATAGCTAAACGCCATTAAAGTAGGGATTGGTATCTCTACAAAATAAGGATAAATCTGCCCTTACACCAGATCACGGTTGAGGAACTACCCGCGCAGATAATGAAGCAGGAATGGGCCAATGATAAGGTAGGGATGCGATAGGAAATACCTCCGGGCGTTCCAGCCTCCACTTACCTACCCGCCAGCGGTACTCCGGGATGTTGAAATTTTCACGCCCGTATAGTTTCCGGGAGTCACTCATAAAGGTTTGGAAGGCATCCCAAGAGCCCTTGGTTTCAAAAAACACCGGCCACTGTTCAAAAGCAGCCCCGGGCAGCACGTGAAAATGCAACTTGCCTGGTGAGTACCACTTGTACACCCAAATAAGCTTATAGCCCGCCTCGGCTATGTACACAGAATCATTGTTTACCCCCAAGGTGATCTTTAGCATAGATCCCCCATCACGGCCTCGGTCGCGCTGATTGCTTACAAAATTGCCAAGCGAGTACACCACCAGCTGGTCCTTAGGGCCACTCCGATCCCATACCATGGGTTGGATCACGTGCGGATGAGCCCCAACAATAATATCAACGCCCAACCCGAACAGGTACTCCGAGAGTGAAGTCTGTGTGCGGTAGGGCGTATGCTCATATTCACGACCCCAGTGCACAAATACGATCAACTTGTCTAACGAATCCGCTTCGGCAGCCCGTACATCGGCAGCCATCTGCTCCCTATCTATTCGGTTGACGATAGTAGGCGGGGCCACAGGAATACCGTTGGTACTGAAAGTATAGTTGAGCAAGCCCACACGGACCCCCATTTTCTCCAGGACAAGCAAATTGTTGGCATCACGGTCTGCCTGCGAAGCGAACGTACCGGTATGCTGGATACCTAAAGAATCTAATACCTGAAGCGTGCGAACAATGCCTGGGCTGCGTCGATCGGCGCTATGGTTATTGGCAGTTACCAGCACATCCATTCCATGATCTCGTGCCGCCACTGCCAAAGCATCCGGAGAACTAAATTGCGGATAACCTTTAAAAGGTGGCCCCGCCAACGTTACCTCCAGGTTGCCCACGGCAAAATCTACGGCTTCCAGCTCTGGCTGCAGATAGGTGAATACTTCCGAATAATCATACGTGTCTGTAGAAGCTTGGTAAGCAGACCCAATCTGAGAATCATGTCCCATGATATCCCCCAAAAACAGAAAGGACACCGTGGTATCCGGCGCTTGCCCGCAAGCATTTCTGCACACTAACCCGACGAGACTGAGACCAATTATTCGAACGAGGAACCTATTTGTCATAACAGAAATCAAAAGAAATGGCGGCAGACTTACAACGAATGAGAATGAAATAATCCGTATGCCTGCCTAGGATGCGGCCGCCGGCATCCGCAGGCACAAACTATTCACCCTTTGACGATCGCAATCATACAATTATCGAATTTTGTATAGAATTAATACCAAAGCAGCCTAAAGAGTTATATTTTCTGAGCGGTTTGGGAAGTTAACTACGCCAATGAATAATGTAACAGACATACCACAGACAGCTCGTCTATGATATCACGCCCTAAAATGACCCCGGTTGTGCGCTTTGGTTGGATACTGAGTCTTGGGCTAGTTTTCTCAACTTGGTGTCAAGGTCAGATATATTCGGTAGAAGCGTACTATGAAAGGGATGGTCTACCTACCAACATAGTGGCCGACATGGCCCAAGATGAGGAGGGTGTACTATACGTACTTACCGATGCGGGTTTGGTCACCTATGACGGTACCCATTGGGAAGTGATACACCCAGACAAGAAGTTACCTACAAGCTGGAGTAGTCATCTCACGCAACTCCCCAACGGGAGCTTGCTTGCAGTAGGGCAAGGGGAAGAAGAATTTAGCATGCATATTCTTCAGGGAGATACCATCCTGAAGGTAGAATGTGATTCCGTACTGAAGGAAATGGGCAACACCTTTGCCAGCTATCAGATAGTACAGCGGCCTGCTACCGACAAGAAATCAGAGGATTCTTTTCTGGTATTAATTACCAACAAATACGGGTCTCATCTATGGGATGCCAGCAGGCAAGCATGGAACCATTTGCCGAATCCTACAGCTCTCAGAAATGAACCGCTGGGCATGATGTATTGGGGAGATTCTTTGATCATGAGAACCTATCAAGGTCTTTACACCTGGCAAGCAGGTAGTTGGGTTCATTTTGAGATGGGAGGTGGGTTACCCAGCCAAAAAGTCATTAAATGGCAGTCAATACCCCATTCAGACTTGGAAATTTTGATCGGCAGAGACTGGGTAGGGCTATGGAAAAACGATTCCCTCCTGCACGAATGGAGTCTTCAGGACTCCACATTTTCTATAGATACTGACATCACCTTTGCCCAAGATGGCCGGGTCTTTTTCACCTCTGAGTTCAATTATTATGTATTGAATCTCAACAGCCTGTCGGTACAGAGTTTCGCCACCAACAACTCGGATGCGGTACCCAGAAAGGCCCGTATCCATACTGACCATGAAGGCAACCTGTGGATTGGGACCCACCGGGGTCTATTTAAAATCAACAGCTTCCGTTTTCTGAATTACCTCCAAAAAAGCGGTCTTGTTGAGGCAGAAGGCACGGCCATTTTAGAGCTGCCCGACCACGTGATGATGTTGGGGCATAACCGAGGTTTCAGCTGGGTGCAAAACCAAAGGGTAATCCGAACCCAACAGGTTACGGACACCAAGAACGCACGTGCAGGAAGAGCAAGGTTTCATTCCTACGCCCGGCTACCCAGCTCACTCGAGTGGAAGGTTGCCGGAGGCAGCTTAGGGTTGGGCACCTTAAACACTCAAGGGGCACTCACCTGGAACTACCGCCCGCCTAATACGGATGTATTGGGGGTGGCTCATCTAGGAGACACCTTATTGGTTTTGCAGCTAAACCAGCTGGAATATAGAGTGAAGGGTAGGGTAGTGAAAGAATTCTCCTTCGGGGATTTCTATCGGCAAGTAAAAGTGGTGGAGCAAGAGCGGGTAATCCTACTCGGTAGAGAAGGAGTATCGGAGATTGTAGGAGACTCCCTGGTAAACTACTATCCGCAGAAGCCTCGCGCATCATCCAACTTTTATGACCTAGAGGAGATCAAAGGCAACTTTTACTTGGCCTCAGCCATGGGCCTTTTTCAATGGGCAGGAGATTCCATTTTTCCAGCAAAACTATATGAGTTTAATGAACGGCGGCCCATCTATGACATCTTACTTACTTCCAAACAGCAGGTGTGGCTGGGTACCAATGATGGGGTATATGTACTGGAAGCTGAGCGCGCACCCACCCATTATTCCTTCGAGGATGGGCTGGCAGGCACGGAGGTCAACCGAAACTCCCTAGTAGAAGACAGCCAAGGGCACATTTGGATCGGTACTAACCAAGGGGTATCGGAATACACACCAGAATTTGATATGGACCATACGCTGATTCCCAGAACATCCCTGGTGTCCATAACCGAAGGCAACCACCCTTTGCCCATAGAGGCAGACCTCCAGTTGAGTCCTCAACAAAACACACTCACTTTCCAATACCGCGGGCTTTCCTATTACAATGAAGGGCAGATAAATTATAGAATACGGCTATACGGTTTCGATACCGCCTGGATTCCCCTCAACCATTCTATTACCCAGAAGACCTACACCAATTTACCTCCTGGGGTTAGCTATCGGTTTGAAGTGCAATCCAGGCTGGGCCAAGGCCAATGGAGTGAGCCCATCACCTCCGGCTTTCTGTACATAAAACAGCCATTTACGGCTACCGTTTGGTTTACGGCCCTTATGATTTGTCTGGCAATTTCCATCGGAGTTTTCCTGCGATTCCTGTACAGTCGGGAGCTGAACCGGCGCTGGTTAACCCAAGAGGTCACTACCAAAACCCAGGAAATAGCACAGAGTGAGGAAGAACTACGTGCCCAGAATGAAAACCTGCTCAAGATTAACCGCGAGCTAGACCGATTCGTGTACAGCGCCTCGCATGACCTCTCTGCTCCCCTCAAAAGTATCCGTGGGCTGCTGCACATTGCCAAACTCGATAAGCAGGCGGGGCAGCTGCAGCAAGAGCAATATTTGGCTATGATTGACAAGAGTGTGAACCAACTAGAGAAATTTATTGGTGAGCTGATTGACTTCTCTCGGAATAGCCGACTAGAACCCACCTTTGTGGAAGTGAATTTGTTTCAGCTGGTTCCAGCACTCTTAGAAAACTTGCAGTTCATGGACCACTTTCACCGGGTTCAGTTTTCTTTCGATTGGGGCGAAGGGGCTGAAACCATATTGGCCGATGAATTCAGACTAAAGGTAATCTTGAACAATCTCCTGACCAATGCCGTCAAATTTCAGCGATTGGATGTGGAAAAGGCTTGGGTAATAGTGAGTAGCAGGAAAACAGCCGAAGGATGGGAGATTGAGGTGGCCGACGACGGACAAGGGATAGAAGAGGCGCTACAACCCAAGATCTTTGACATGTTTTTCAGAGCCAATGAAGGCTCTTCCGGTTCTGGGCTTGGTCTTTATATTGCCCAAGAGGCTGCACAACGGATGGGCGGAAGAATCTCGTTAATTTCTGAGTTGCATGCCGGCACTACCTTCACGGTATTTATCCCACATCAGTAGGATTCTGGGCAGGTCAAATCTAAAGACCCCATCCGGTTGCAAGATCATTGATCGTCGGTTTATAGCTAGTATAAGCATGATCCCTTTGGTATAAAAACCCGGGTTTATTGAGAAATAGCTCCCCCATACAATTAATTCACCAATTCAACTATCTTTGGCCCTGCACTGAAAAGTCAATTTCAAAAGCACACCATATCCATGCTTTCATCGCTCATTTCTGCCCTTATCTGGGACCCGGATAAGGAAATTTTCACCATCGGATTCCTCAACGACCACCCTATTGTTTGGTACGGTTTGTTGTTCGCCTCTGGGTTCGTTATTGGTCAGCAAATTATGTTCTACATATACCGCAAAGAGGGGCTCCCCTCTCGCGATATTGAGCGAATGACCGTATACATGGTAGTGGCTACGGTAATCGGTGCACGCTTAGGACACTGTCTATTTTACGATCCTGAATTTTACCTTTCCAACCCCATCGAGATCCTTAAAATCTGGAAGGGTGGCTTAGCCTCACATGGGGGCGCCATTGGTATCTTGCTGGCCTTGTGGCTCTATGTTCGCTCTAGCAAGACCAAGGATCAAAGTTTGCTCTTCGTACTCGATCGCATTGTCATTGTAGTCGCCCTGGGTGGAGCCTGCATCCGCATGGGTAATTTTGTGAATAACGAGATGATCGGCATCGAGACCCATTCCAATGCAGGGGTGGTTTTCCTGACCAAAGCAGAAGACACTTTTGAAGGCTACAGTACCGTAGAAAAAGCAGAAGCCCGCCGTGGCGAGGGTGAAGCCATTGCTCCTGGACGAGTGCCGGTAACTATCAGTGTGGAATTTAAACGCCAGATGGACGAAAACTCGGTAACCAGCACCTTGGGCAGTATCGAGAATCGACTGAATAGCTGGGAGCTTGATAGTACGGCCAATGTATATCTTCCTTCAAATATGGCCTTGCAATACACATTAGACCAACGGAACAATGTGTATACGGCCGAGCTGCAGGCCATTGGTATTGTAAGGCACCCGGCCCAGTTGTACGAGGCCCTGTATTGCATTTTGCTCTTTGGTGGCTTGCTGTGGTTATGGGCAAGACGCCGGCACAAGCTACGAGAAGGGGTGCTGTTTGGTATTTTCCTCATTGTTCTCTTCACCCTCCGGATATTTGATGAGTTCTTGAAGATCAACCAGGAAACCTGGGAGAATAAATATGTCTTAAACGCAGGCCAGTATCTCAGCCTGCCGCTGATTGCCCTTGGTATATTTGTCTTGATCTACATCTACCGTAAGCCCACACCTTACAACAAGGATCGGATAGCCGAAGGCACTGCTGCTACCTCTACCAAGTAGACAAGTGCACCGTACTGCAAAAGAAAGGCCTGAGTTCCACACGGAGCTCAGGCCTTTTTTAGTATTTCACTTGGCTGGCCTACCAATTGATGACATAAAAGCTCTTATCGGCATCTTCGATCTCACGGCTGGGCTTAGTATCGTCCAATTCTACCTCTACCTTCTCACTGTCTTCCGGCTTAAATCGGCGGGCAAAACCAGTGATTAAACCCCGATCAAATACACCTGGGTAGGGGTTAAAAGCCTCAATGATTGCCTCACGCTCATTGGCATCAAACTTTACCACTTTGTAGTATCCAATATTGTCTCCCCGGTGGCTCATTTTATAAGCCTCGTTGATGCTGTGCAGCACTTTTTCCAAGGAGTCGATTACGGGAGGGAGGGGTACCATTTCCGGAATAGCTTTGCCCATCGAAAACAGCGTGGCCTCTCCTACCAAATCATATATTTCCTGATACATATCCAAGCCCACTTGCCAGGGAAGCCATGCTTGCGGATCATCAAGTGTAAATCCAGCATCCTCGGCAATTTCGAAGATTTTCGCTTTAAAGGTATCCGAAAGTCCCCCTACGAGCGCCAGTAAGCTACCTGCCTGAAATTCCACCTGCTCGTTGAATGCTACAAATTGAGCCATACGTTTATCTGATTAAAATTTTAGACCGCAAAAATACGATTTTCCAGACAAGGAAAGGAAGTCCGACAGAGAAATCAAATAAACTTAACCTGAAAGGACCTATACCGAATCCCAGGTAATCAGATAGGTACTGGTGTAGCCCTCGCCCGCTTCTCTACTAGGCTTAGAGGAATCGGTGGTAATGTCCAGATTAAAATGGATCGGCTTCTGGTAGCGGCGGGCAAAGCTGAAAATTAAACCACTATCAAAACACCCGGGGTAAGGATTATGGGCCTCCAGGATGGCTTTTCCGGCATCCTCATCAAAAGACAGTAAACGGTAATGGCCTATACGCTCCCCAGAATGGGTAGCTCGGTAGGCTTGGTTTATCCCTACCCGCAACGCTTCTTCCATGGTACGAATAGAAGGAGATAAAGGTATCTCTTCTCCTACTTTCCTACCCATATAATGCAAGGTAGAGGGCCCTACCAGCTTGGCTATCTCTGAGTATATGCCCAGCTCTATATCCCAATCCAATTCAGGACCGTAGTTAGAAAAATCCACCCCCTTCTCTTTGCAAATCTGACGCATATAGCCTTGAAAGTCTGATGACACCGCTTTTAGTAGTGCAATCAGCGCTCCGGTTTTTACCCGGCCTTGCATGTCAAAGGGATTATCGAGGGCCATACCGAAAAAGTTAAAATTTTTCTTTCGATAATATACGGACTTTGTCCCACGCTCCGATTCAACAAAAAATAATTTTTCTGATATTTTTCATAACTAAGGTTAGTTTTTAGGTAACAAAAAAGGGCAATCCGAATCGGATCACCCTTGTAATTCATTGTATTTCAATTGCTTATCCCAAGCGATGCAAATTGAGGAGTTTTGCCATCAATTGCACCCCTTCCCAAAGCAAAGTATCATCTACCTTTTCCGTTTCGGCAGCGGTGCCCTCACCCGTAGGATCTATCGGATCATCCATCAGGTTGTCTTGCTGAGCAATTCGCGCCTGGCGCTCTTCTTGCTCTGCGCGGCGTTCTTCTTCATTTAAGGACACCTCTGTCCGCTGACGAGCCTCCCGAGCCATAGCATGCTCGTCTAACAATGCCAGCAAATCTGGGTCGGATTCTACCCTATCTTGGTGAAAGGAGTTAAGCTCTTCCAAATCCTCGTCTGTTACTGATTTCATCTTGGTGAAACGCGCAGAACTAATTTGGTCCCAGGGCAGTTCGTTGGGCTGGCTAGCCTCGCCATACTCATCCCGATCAAATTCTGATGGGAACATCACGTCAGGAGTCACGCCCAGAGTTTGGGTGCTGCTACCCGTCACGCGATAAAACTTCGCTAAGGTCACCTTTACGTTGCCCAGCTTTTCATCCATACCGCGCGCCAAGGGCAGGTTGTTCAACCCAATCAGGTTCTGCACCGTACCTTTACCGTAGGTAACATCGCCCATGATTACTCCGCGCTCATAGTCCTGAATGGCGCCAGCAAAAATCTCAGAAGCAGAGGCGCTAAATCGGTTTACCATTACGCCCATGGGGCCGTCATAGAACAACGATTCGTCTGGGTCCTCTTCCACGGATATTTTACCACGGTAATCTTTCACCTGCACTACAGGCCCATCGGGTATGAACAACCCGCTAAGGGTAATGGCCTCTTGCAAAGAGCCACCGCCGTTAAAGCGCAGGTCAATCACCAAAGCGTCAATACCTCCGTCGTTTTGCATTTCGGTAATCAACCGACGCACATCGCGCGTTGTACTGTTGTAATCTTCTTCGCCACGGCTAGCGGCCTCAAATTCCATGTAGAAACTAGGAATGGTGATCACCCCTACCCGGAAATCACGGCCTTCTTGCGAAATAGGAATCACTTGGCTTTTCGCCACTTCATCCTCCAGATTCACCTTATCGCGCACCAGCGTAATTTCGGTAGGCAAGGCAGCGGCACCGTCGGCCGCCTTCAATATCTTTAGTCGAACTACTGTACCCTTAGGTCCACGGATTAGCTTAACTACATCATCCAGCCGCCAGCCAATTACATCCACAAACTCCTCTTCTACACCCTGCGCTACGCCAATGATGCGGTCATTGGCAAATAGCAACTTGCTTTTGTAAGCAGGGCCACCGGGCACGATATCAGCTACCTTGGTATAGTCCAGGTCGCTTTGCAAGCGAGCACCGATTCCTTCCAGAGACTGGCTCATATTGATCTGGAAGTTCTCTGAAGATACCGGCGAAAAGTAATTGGTATGGGGGTCAAAGGCCTCCGCGAAAGTGTTCATAAAAATTTGGAACACGTCCTCGCTTTTAAACTGCTCGTAAGAGCGGCGCTGGCGCTCATAACGCTTCACCAATGCTTCGGAAATATCTTCCCAGGTTTTCTCCTCATCGCCCAAGCGATAGCTTAAGGCTTGGTTTTTGATCAGCTTACGCCACACATCATCTAGTTCCTCTTGTGAGGTTGCGTAGGGCGTATCCTCACGGTCTACTTGGTAAGATTCATCCAAAGTAAAATTGAAGGGTTCACCTTCCAAGCGGGTAAGCACCCAGTCCAGACGGTCGATGGCCAACTCACGATAGCGGTTGAACACGTGATACGCAAAGGCCAGATCACCCTCAGGGATGGATTCATCCAGGGTAAGGCGGTATTTAGCAAAATCGTCTATATCTGCTTGTACAAAGTAGAATTTGCCCGGATCTATCCGTTGCATATACCGATCATATATGGCACCGGAAAGGGAATCGTTGACGGGGATTTCTTTCTTCTCGTAATGGATGTTGGTAAGAACTGAATAAACTATTTGGGCTTCTTTTTGGTATTTGGCTTCCGGAGAAAGAATGGTATCATTAACCATGCGTTCTCCATGCACCCGTGGCGGGATGATTAACGCCAGGTTGCCTATCAGCACCACTAACAGGGCAATCCCAATCAATCGCTTCATGCTATTTCTGGATTATTTTACTAAAGAATGTCATTCAATATAATCAGTATTATCGTATAGAACCGCCGAAAGGTTCAGGGAATTGTGTGCAAATGCGGTGCCAGGGACCAGTGGAGTCAAAACCGGTTGTAAGGTTTGGGTGAAAAAGAGATCCCCCAGTGAAATTTTGGATAAAGGACTTAGACAGAAACGCCCGCCTGTTGGCAGCTAGCCGGCAACACTAGTCAGCGACAGCGGAGATCGTAGAAATACCCCCATCGCACCACAAAACTGCAATCCATTGATCACATCTTACCGTGAATCCTAGGATTGGTCCGTATCTTAATGGCAACAAGTATTTTATCCCACAGATTTTTTTCCACGTATGAAATTATCTCACAGTCTGTACCTACTCCTGGGTGCAGTTGCCTGCTGTTTTGTGTCTTGTGATTCGCCAAAAGGCGTTGGTTACTCCTGGGAGCAACTCGACTCCCTGTACTACGAAGTGCCAGTCTATGATTCTACAGCGCTCGCCATGTTCACTGACCAGGTACGACAGCTCGCACAAGAACGGCTGCAGGCCTACAACCAGGCAGCGGATGCACCCGATTCCGTCGGTTCCTTCCTAGACTCACTTAACACCATAGCCGACTTCTACCGCGAGTACCTGCGGGTAGCCCTGGTAGCCGGAGACGATGCCCTTACCCAGTCTTTGTATGCAGATCTTCATGCTTTCATTAGAGACGACATGACGTCTAATGCAGGAGGCTACGATGGGATCGCTTACGTCTCTTTCGCCCAAGCCTTACGGGATACCGTAGAGCAAAAGGCACCCCTGAGGGAGGCTTTCAGCCAGCGGTTACGAGCGCAAATAGAACAAGCGGAATACACGCCCAGGTACTATTTGTTCTACTTCAGCGATCAGGGCTCCTCGTCCTACGTTAGTAGCTGGCAAGGGGAACTGGCCCGACTAGACACGGTGGACTCTCTGTCGGGTTTTCAAGCAGACGCACTGATTTCGGCCTTCATCAATCACGAGATTTTTGCGGGCATGGAGGACACGTACTCGGAGGTTGTAGAACAGTACCGCGAGGACCACTATGTGGTGTACGATTCACTGAAGATTCCTATGGCCGACGGCACCTTGCTAGACGGGAACGTAGTGGTACCCAAAGGCCTGGGCCCGGTGCCCACTATTCTGATGGCGAACCCCTATGTACGTTCCATGGATGTAAGTGGCTACAATTTTTACGGGGCGGACCATGGTTTTGCCACCATCACGGTGCACCCCAGGGGGGTACGGCTAAGCGAGGGTACTTTCTCTCCCTTTGAGCGGGAAGCGGAGGACATACCCCAGATCATCGACTGGATCATAGCCCAGCCCTGGAGCGACGGCCAGGTGGCGATGTCGGGCGGCTCCTACTTGGGCTTCTCGCAGTGGGCCGCCCTTAAGAACCCGCACCCCGCCCTCAAAACCATTGTACCTTCGGTTTCGGTAGGCATTGGCATCGACTATCCGTACCACAACCGGGTGATGATGAACTACGCCCTGCGCTGGATCAACTACGTAACCAATACCAACATGAGCGACGGTGCCAACTTTGGCAATACTCCCTACTGGGACAGTCTGTACCATGTGTGGTATACCAGTGGGCGTTCTTCCCGCGCACTGGACACCCTGGACCAGGCCCCTGATTCTATTTGGCAACGCTGGCTAGATCATCCGGGTTTTGACCGCTACTGGCAGGACATGCGGGCCTCCACGCCAGAGGAATTTGCGGCCATCGATATTCCCATTCTGACCACCACCGGGTACTATGATGCAGACCAGATGGGGGCCTTGCACTACTACAGCATGCATCAGCGGTATGGCAGGCCGGAGGTGGTTGAAAACCATCACCTACTCATTGGCCCCTACGACCACGGCGGCGGCCAGACCCGGCAGCGGAATAGCAGCATCATGGATTACCCGCTTCCACCAGAAGCAGTGGCGGATATCACTACCATGGTATATGAGTGGTGTGGTTATGTAATGCGAGGTGAACCCAAACCTGAGTTACTCAAGAACCGGGTAAACCATTACATCATGGAGCAGGGCTGGCAACATCTACCATCGGTAGCAGCCATATCTGATTCACTCACGCTGTACCCCACAGGAAGTGGTAAGGACTCTCTCAGCTTGCTGCAACCCGAACCTGGTAATGCCACGGTACAGCTAACGGAAGATTTCACCCTGGATTCTCTAGACGATTTTGGCAACTATCCGCTGATAAAGGCAGCCGAGCTGTTGGAGGATTTTTGGAGCGAAGGCCTGGTATGGGATACTCCACCACTGGAAAAAGATGCGGTATTAGCGGGCAGACCGCAGGTGAATTTGACTTTAACCCCCAACGTACAGGATGTGGATTTGATGTTTTACTTCCTGGAGGTGCTGCCCGATGGTGAAATGGTGTACCTCTCCGAAATGCTGCAACGGGCCAGCTACGTAAAGGACCGGGAGCAGCGACAGCTCCTCACTCCTGGCCAGCCTGCTACCTTGCAAATGCCTAATAGCTCTTGGATAAGCCGCCGCCTTTCGGCAGGCAATCGACTTCGTGTAGTAGTGCTTGTCAACTCCACCCCTAGTTGGCAAAAGAACTATGGCAGTGGCAAGCCGGTAGCCGACGAAACCTCAGCAGATTTTGTGCCCATTCAGCTGCAGATAGACCTGGGTAAAAGTAAAGTCAGCTTTCCGTTAGCCCCCGAAATGGACTAGTCTGCCGTTGGGAAAATGATCGGATGAAAAAGCCCAAAACGGGTAGGGGGTTTCCTGCTGGGTGGTGTATCATTGCATCAACTAAACGAGAAATCCCCACATCCATTTTTTATCATGAAACTATCCAAGTTATGGTACCTGCTTTTGGTGACAGGCACGTTGGCAATTCATGCCTGTGACTCAACCCCGGAAGCCCCGCGAATGTCCTGGACGGAACTAGATTCGCTTTACTATTCGGCCCCGGGCTATGATTCGTTGCACCCCGAACAGCTGGCTTTTGCACTGCAAAAACTGGCTAAAGAGCGTTTGGATACGTATGAAGCCGCTGCCCTGCACCCTTCAGATTCTTCGCTTAGTCGCGTGGATTCACTGTACACCCTAACTGAATTCTACGATGGGTTGGCCAAGGTGGCGATGGCAGCCAGCGAATATCAGAAAGCTCAAGTGCAAATAGAAAAGTACTCGAATCTGTACAGAAACACCGTTTTGATTTCCTGGGGCGGCGCCAATATCCACCCCTATGACCGGTATGCCGCCGCTTACGAAGACTCCTTGCAACGCCAAGTACCGTTAAGTGAGGCTTACCAAGCTCAGCTAGAGCTGCTGGCTGAGGAGATTCCCTTTACCGAACGGCATACCCTATTTTATTATCTGGAAAACAGCGCTTCTATCATTCAACCTCACCAAAACTGGCAGGCACAGCTTACCCAATTGGACACTGTGGATTCGCTGAGCGGGGCTCAATTGGACGACTTGCTTGCGGCCTACGTGACAAAACAGGTGTATGGTAGTGAGGAGGAATTCATGGTCGAGCTGGTAAACCAATACCGGGCCGACCACTATGAGATTCTGGATTCGCTGCGGATACCTGTGGGAGATGGCCTTATGCTGGACGCCCAGGTGGTTATCCCCAAGGGAGTGGAGGGGCCGGTGCCTACCATTTTGGAGGCGAATCCTTATGTGTACGACATGGATGTTCCCATTTTTTCGTACTGGGGAGCGGACCGTGGTTTTGCCTCCATCACGGTGTTTCCAAGAGGGGTGCGGCTAAGCGATGGAGAGTTTGCGCCGTTTGAAAAAGAAGCGGAGGATCTGCCAAAGGCAATCGACTGGATAAGCAAGCAACCCTGGAGCGACGGACAGGTGGCTATGTACGGAGGGTCCTACCTGGGCTTCTCTCAGTGGGCGGCTATGAAAAATCCACATCCGGCCCTCAAGACCATTGTGCCGCAGGTATCGGTGGGCATTGGGATTGATTACCCCTACCACAACCGGGTACCGATGAACTATGCCCTGCGCTGGATTAACTACGTAACCAACGCCAACCTGAGCGACTACGACGATTTTGGTAACACACCCTACTGGGATAGTCTTTATATGACGTGGTACACCAGCGGCGCCAGCTCGCGGGTGCTGGATACGTTGGACCAAGCACCGGATGCTATTTACCAGCGCTGGCTAGACCACCCTGACTATGACAGCTATTGGCAAGACATGGTAGCGTCCACGCCGGAAGATTTTGCGGCCATCGACATCCCCATTCTTACTACCACCGGTTTCTTTGACGATGATCAGATGGGTGCGCTCCATTATTATGGGTTGCACCAGCGCTACGGCAAGCCGGAAGTGGTGGACCAGCATCATCTCATCATTGGTCCGTATGATCACGGCGGTGGGCAAAGTCTGCAGTGGAACGGTGAAGTGGGAGGTATTGAAATAGACCAGAACGCATTCATCAATTTGATCACCATGGTGTACGATTGGTGTGACTATGTAATGCTTGACGGCCCCAAACCGGAGTTATTGCAGGATCGGGTAAACCACTACGTCATGCAGCAGGGTTGGCAGCACTTGCCTTCGGTGGCGGCTATCACCGATTCGCTCACGCTCTACCCGGAGGGTTTCGGGAAAGAGGAGCCAGGAGCTCTCACGACCACTCCTGCCAATGGTTTCACCATGCTGAAGGAGGATTTCGCCCCGGATTCACTAGACAAACTCACCTTCGATTATCTACTCCATAAACCAGAGCTACTACCTTATTTTCTGGAAGAAGGCTTGGTTTGGGAAACAGCCCCCCTGACCGAGGAGGTAGTCCTGGCTGGCAGACCGGCATTCCAGCTTACATTCACGCCGAATGTAAAGGATGTAGACCTGAAAGTATACCTAATGGAGGTAAGCCCTGAGGGGGAGATGATGAAGCTGAGCGAATGCCTGCAGCGCATTAGCTACGTGCAAAACCGTGAACAGCGGCAGCTGCTGGAGCCTGGCGAGGCCATCACCGTACATCTAAAAAACAGCTTCTGGATCAGCCGAAAGGTGAAGCCGGGAGCACGGCTACGGGTGATTGTGACGGTGAATTCTGATCCAGAATGGCAGAAGAACTACGGCAGCGGCAAATTGGTGGCCGATGAAACTTCGGCGGATTTTGTCCCTATCGAGTTGATTTTTGATTTGGAAAGGACCCAAATCCGGTTGCCCCTCGCTCCTACTCTAGAGTAGACAAGCCAATAAATAGGTTGCCCTTTGGGATTTCATACCCAAAGAATCATACTACTTTAAAAATTGAAGCAGGGGACAAACGAATTGTCCCCTGCTGATTTTCTATACCGAATAGTAGCTATCCTTCCCTAATAAGCCCCCTTTATGGGCACACTTCGGGAACAGATGTCAAAAGTGTTTAGACCAGCTGGCCCAACCTCTCCTCCATCATCTCCAGGTAATTGGGGACTGAATAGCCCTTTATTTTCAATACCATATCCAGGTCAAGATCACCTACCGGAATGAATTGCACACCGGCCGCTTCAAAAGCGTTTCGATTGGCTTCCAGAGCAGATTTGGTGGCCACCTCCGTCCGGGGCAATACCTGAAAGTGAATTTTGAGGCCCAACTTGGCTACGGCAATAATGGCCCCCGTCATGGCTACATGAAGGATGGTTCCATCCCAGTTTCCTCGCAGGTGTCGGGTCAAAGCAGTTTGTACTTTAATAGGGGCTGGTTTGTCTACATGCTCCATCCATAGCTGCAGAGAATGGAAAAAACGAGCCAGTCCCCACCTACGCCAGCTAAACTGATCAGGCTTTTTGTTAAACAAGTCCCTTACCTCTACAGGAGGCATTTGTAAGTAGTCCTCCATTTTCATTTCGTCCCGTTTGGCGGTTTCTACCCCTTCAATAAAAGCCATAGAACCAGAAAAAGGATAAAAGGTGAGTCCACTTTGAGGATGGTACATACACCCACCAAAGGTGCCGGATACATACCCAAAGAGGGGCATCTCGTACAAAAGTCCATCCTTAGGGTTACCGTCCATATCCAGGGTAGGGCCATAAGGAATAACGAAACCTTTCTTGAACAGTCCTTTTATTTCTTCAGCCCCCCCAGAAGCTAGCCATGTATTCCAGGTTTCTTTAGGGTTGGGAAATCCATTCTTCTCCTCATTAGGGAGGATTCGGCGAGTTACGTAATCAGAAAAATCTGAGAATGTCTTAATGTGTTGATTGATCTGCATGATTGTCTTTATTGTGGGTAAAGAATTATTCTTTGGGCTCAAATATAAGACAACCCATTGCATTCATATGTCTTGGATTATAGATTGTTTTCGTTTTTCGTCACTTTACCTTTTCACCACGGGGGTTTTATTACCAATCTCCAGATACGGCAGCATAGAATATGTTCTCTATCGAACCGAAGGGGGTAAGCAGGGATCGCTCCGAAAACTTAGGGACTAACAAGCATTCAGCAGTTTCACTGGTTTTGGCAGCTGCATTACCCAAAGGCTTAACGACAAAGATTGAATAATTAACGCATTGACAGTCAATATTTTACACACCAACCATTTAAAACTCCGAGAAACTTCCCCGCTCACTTGCTACAAGAACACCACCTTTTGGTAACCAGAATTTTTGCTTGATCTGTATACACATTCAATAACCTTTAGCTGATGCTTAGACACTAAAAAGGCCCCATGGAAACCAAAAGTCTTTCCATGGGGCCTTTGCATACTGCCCCTCATTCTACCATATGGGCTCTTTTGTAAAATGAAAGACGGTAGCGACCTCGCGTGATTGGTTGCAATCAGGCCATCAGGGTAATTCAAACTTCTTAGCACCGCGGGGAATCCGGCTCGATTTTAGGACCAAGACAACCACTCCATCTTTGGCTTTATTACCGAATAGGCTAATGGCCGAACGATCTTTGAGCACTTCAATTTGCTCAATTTCATCAGGTATTAAAGATTTCATTTGTTGCCGACTCAGCTGGTAGTACTCTTTTTTCACCCTCAACAGCAAGAGGGGGTTCTTTGAATCCGCCAACCGATTACGAACAACAATATTGACATCGGGCAAAGGATCAATCCGGTAGGTAGGTTCCCAGTCCATGGCCCCATCCGGTTTGTGGTTCCTAAGGTAATCACGTTGCTCCGGGGTAAGTACCTCCTGTACCACAAGCAAGGTCTCCAACCTTAGCGTTTTAATTTTGGTCTCCAGTGCCATCATCTCTTGCATCAGTCCCATGGCTTCCTCCCGGTGGGGTGTTGTATCCTCCAGGAGCTCAGCCATTGCGTTTATCTTCTCTTCCAGCTCCATTTTCATGGCCTGAAAAGCCACCAAATTGGCCTCGTATTCACTGGTGATTCGGTCTGCTTGTCGGTCCGTCAGATCAATCTCCTCCCGGAACTTAAATACCATTTCGGGGTCCGAGAGGTATTTTTCGAAAACATTCTGGCCCAGGGCAGCCCCCCCCGTCATTCCCAGCAGGGCAAAGAGAATTATGCGTTTGATCCTCATTTGTGTGTTGTGTTTAGAAATCCGTCAATAAATCATCCGTGGGTGATTCCCAGCTCATCAAGGTACTTTCTTCGGTACCTATTCCTTCCATTCCTTGCTCAGGCTCGGTAGTCCTATAGGGCCAGAGCCCAGCTACCACAGCCCCTAGCAGCACCGCGGCGGCTACGTTCCATAACCAACTTCTCCGGGGCGATGAGTCTGGGGACTCCAGGGTAGCCATCAATTCCTCAGCATCCGGTACCGGCTGGGTATCATCGGCCGCT
>DMST01000430.1:48378-48869 GCA_003454975.1 Cytophagales bacterium
CATCGGCCGCTCGCCATTCGGCGAAAAAATCTTCTAGGGAATCTTGTTCAGGAATGCTCATATCATGCCTCCTTCCGTGATTTCACTTTTTTTTAATAAGGTGCGCAAGGCTGCTTTCCCCCGGGCGTAGTGTGTACTCACCGTACCCGGTTCCAGCTGCATGACCTCCGCCGCTTCTTTTAGCGTTAGTTGATGATAGAACACCAGCAGCAATACCTCCGCCTGGCGCTCCGGTAGCTGTCGTATGGTCTGCTCGTAATACCGGGCATCCGATGGACCGGGGTCTTCTGGCGCTGCCAGCTCCATTACGGCTTCCAGGGGAGCATACTCCCGCTCACTACGCCAGTGCTCCAAAGCTGTGTACCGGATCACCCCAAACAGCCATGCTTTCTCAGTACCCTTGCCTCCGTACCGAGCCTTACCCTCCAGCACCTTCATGTAGGCCGTTTGCAATACATCCTTGGCCGTATCTTCCCGAAAACGGCAGAGGG
>DMST01000430.1:48930-51383 GCA_003454975.1 Cytophagales bacterium
ACAGCATTGCCGAGCCCACCGATAGGCTTCGGTATGGTGCTGTACTATTAAGTCGGCAAGGTCACGTCGTTCTGTCATTCTACTACCTAGTGAACCCTTCTCCCCTTATTTAGTACCGCTACCGATACTTTTTTTGAAAAAATTTTCATGCGGGTCAAAAAATGAAATGTAAAGCCCAACATCTACCATGAAATAGCTGGGGTTAAAGCGGTGAGTACTATTGGTAAGCGCTGTCTTCCCAAAAGCACCCACCACAACAGATTAGTGAAAACAAAAAAGCCGATGCGAGATGCATCGGCCGGATACTTTTGGCTTAAATGAATCAAGAGGCATAGAAAGGCAATTTATTAGTCGCCACAACCAACTTTCTATTTTCTTAAAACAAACTGATATGGGAGTCGCGGAGCGCCTCGTCGTTATATTAGATTCTACTCGCTCCTATATTTTCAATTCTTATCCAAGAATTTGCGCCGTGTGGTCCTTGGTCTTCACCTTCTCAATCACTTCAGCAATTTTGCCCTCTTCGTCAATCACAAAGGTGGTCCGCAACGTGCCCATGTACTCTTTGCCATACATCTTTTTGGCACCCCAAGTGCCAAAGGCTTCGTGTACTACTTTGTCCTCATCGGCAATGAGTGAGAAAGGGAGCTCTTGCTTGGCAATAAACTTCTGGTGCGATTTCTCACCATCGGTACTCACGCCCAGCACTACATAGCCCTGCTTTTGCAGTTCTTCGTAGTTATCGCGTAGGTTACACGCCTGTGCTGTACAACCCGGGGTATTGTCCTTCGGATAAAAATAAAGTACGACCTTCTTGCCGTGGTAGTCGGATAGCTTGATGGTGTTACCGTCCTGATCTTTGGCTTCAAAGTCAGGAGCCATATCCCCTACATTTACCTTCATGGGTATCTATTGAATTTTTGTTTCGTAGATCGTTTCGTTGCCCGAGTTATCGGTCACCCTAATGACCAACTGTCCTTGAAAAGGTTTGCTTTCATCCAGCTTTTTTGACCACACCACGCTAGCCTTGCGCTCGTAGTATAGAAGCACCCACTCCCCATTTAGCCGGGCTTCGTAGGTGGCAATACCCGACAATACATCCTCTACCCGGAAACGGAATTCCTCCCGGTTCACCCAATAGGGCTTGATGATCGGTGGAACCGTATCGGACAGAATGGTGTAGGTGCCCAGACCCGATGAAAAGGTCAAGGAGTTGTTTTCCCACTCTCCACCGGCATAGCGGTAGTTGCCTTCTCCGTTCACCAGATAGGCCCGTGCTCTTTCCTGGTTATAACTTTTGGTGGGCTTCATACGCAGCTGAAAGTTGCGCTGCAGCGGAATGAAGGTGGGACTGCTGATGGTAAATAACTCCAGGTCTCGTTCCCGGTCATAGGCGTAGTCCGACTCCAGATAGGCGGTATCGAACAGCGAGCGGGCTGAGAAGTCGTAGGTGGCGTGCTTATCGTAGAAGGTGAAGGCTCCCGAGGAGGGTACTTGCATCTTGAGGGCAAAACGGTCCTCAACCCCACAAAAACGGGCCGAATCGGGCAAACCCCGGCGCAAATCCCATTGGAATACGGTATAGCCCCCCACTACATAGGCAGGTTCCAGGGCATACTGCATCCGGTTGGCGTACACTGTATTCTTCTCGCAACCTTGCGCATCTTTGATGTAGTACAGAAACTGATTTTGCTCGACGGTATACCCCATATCATTGCTAAAGGGTACCCAGCCCGAGGGTAACTTGGACGCTCCGGTGCCTTGTAGCGTAGCGTTGAGCACGCTCTCATTGCCGTAGGTATCGCGGGCTACCAGCTTCAGGCTATGCTGCTGCCCATCGGTAAAGGTCAGTTTGCCCTTCAACTCACCGGGCAGGTAAAAATCAAGCGGATTGCCATCGTCCATGTACAGCTTGGCGTAGCGCCGGCCTATCTTGCGGCTCACAGCATAATTGTAGTGGGTATAGATGCCCTTGCTGGCCCCAAAGGAGAACCGGTTGATGTGCTGCCGCCACACCATCACCCCGTCTATATACAACTCCAGGTCTGGGTAGCCGTTTCGGTTGAGGGAGCCGTTCTGCCGATCGAAACTATACACCTCGAACCCTACGGTACCGTATACCTGCATGGGTTTGCGGATCTGGTACTCGTTGCCCACCTTCTGAATGTCAAACTGCTGGCGCTGGTACTGCCCCCCTACCCGGGCATCCGGATGCAGGGGCCGAATGGCTAAGCTCACCAAGGTGGGCGGTATCTGGTCCTTCACCTCATCAAAGCCAAAACTAAGCGGGTTCAAGGGCCGCTGGTAGTTGTCCCGGATCTCAAAGTGCAGGTGTGGCCCCGAGCTACCACCAGTATTGCCCGACCAGGCAATCACCTCTCCCCCCTTGAAGGCAAACTGCTCCGCCTCAGGAAACAGCTCGATCACGTAACTCTCCTTCTCATACTGGGCCT
>DMST01000430.1:51442-51626 GCA_003454975.1 Cytophagales bacterium
GCCGCACCCACTGTTCTACCTCCGGGGCAAACCGCTGGAGGTGCGCATATACCGAAGTATTGCCGTCTGGATGCTGCACGTAAAGCGCGTGGCCATAGCCCCCAGTGCTGATCTTGATTCGCGATACGTAACCGTCCGCCGTGATGTGCACCGGCCATCCTTCTCGGCCGGAGGTTTTCACGTC
>DMST01000430.1:51713-53178 GCA_003454975.1 Cytophagales bacterium
CCATGGTTCCCGACAGATAGGCCTGTTGGCCCGGCGCAATCGGAAACGTATACTCCAACTCCGCTTGGGCCCAGCCCACTGCCGGTAGCAGCAGTGCAAGCCCTAGTACGCTGCTTAGCTTATTTAATCTCAAAATCCAGGAAGGTTTTGTCTTCAATCTTGCCCACTAGCCGGTCACCTATCTTCACCGGGCCTACCCCACTGGGCGTCCCCGTGAATATAAGATCGCCGATCTTCAATGTAATAAAACGAGAGATGTAGCTAATTATGGTTGGGATGGGAAAAAGCATCATGCGGGTATTGCTCTGCTGGCGAACCTCCCCGTTGATTTCCAGGCTGAAGTTGATGTTGCCCAGGTCAGTAAATTCAGTAACGGGCACAAACTCAGATATGGGTGCTGAGAAATCGAAGCCCTTGGCCAGCGCCCAAGGTAATCCTTTGCTCTTGGCCTTCTCCTGCAAGTCGCGCGCCGTAAAGTCGATGCCCAGGCCCACGGCCTCAACGTAGCTAAGGGCATGCTCCTCGGCAATGGTCTTGCCCACCTTGGCTACCCGCAACACGATTTCCACCTCATGGTGGATGTTCTCTGAATAATCTGGAAAGTAGAAGGGATTGTTTTTCCGCAACAGCGCCGTCTCCGGTTTGGTAAAAATAACCGGCTCCGAGGGACGTTCGTTGTTCAGTTCAGCAACGTGCTCGGCGTAGTTGCGCCCGATACATAATATCTTCATAGAATCTCGTACTTTTGGTCCCATACGGCTAGCCTAGGTAGGACCGTATAGATAGGGATGGCACCTACTCAAAGGTAGTAGTCCCACCCCTAAGTTACCCTCAAAATCCATCCTGCTTATCCACAACTAACAAATCCTATTTGGTTATGAAGCGCGCCTTCCTCCTTTTTCTACTAGCCCTCCCTATTTTACAGGCTTGCAAAACTGTTACCATGACCGGCCGCCGGCAGGTAGCCCTGATCCCTGCAGGGCAAATGAATGCCCTCAGCTTAACCAGCTACAACACCCTGCTGGGCGAGTCCAACGTGGACAAAACCTCCCGCGATGCTCGTAAAATCCGCCAGATCGGCACCCAAATTACCCAAGCTGTTACCAAGTACCTCAAACAGCACAGTGCCGCTGACCGGATCAAGGGGTTCGAGTGGGAGTACAACCTCATCGTTGACGAGACCGTAAACGCGTTCGCTATGCCCGGAGGCAAGATCGCTTTCTATAGCGGAATTATGCCGGTATGTGATAACGACAACGGCATCGCAGTAGTGATGGCCCATGAGATCGCCCACGTGGTAGCCAAGCACGGCAACGAGCGCATGACCCAGGGACTAGCCCAGCAATTTGGGGGTATGGCACTTCAGGTGGCCTTGGCCGATAAACCCGCCGAAACTCAAGCCCTCTTTATGCAGGCCTACGGCATCGGCACCAACGTAGCCGCCATCCTCCCCTACTCCCGCCTG
>DMST01000430.1:53219-55745 GCA_003454975.1 Cytophagales bacterium
CCGCCTGCACGAGAACGAAGCCGACGAGCTCGGCCTCATGTTTATGGCCATGGCCGGTTACGACCCCCGCGAGGCGCCTAAGTTCTGGGAGCGTTTGACGGCCTTGGGCGGTGCTCAGCCCCCGGTCTTTTTGAGTACCCACCCTAGCAACCAGCAACGCATCGACAATATGAATGAGTTAATGCCAGAGGCGCTCAAGTTTTACAATAAGTAGACCGCTACGCTGCTAGAGATTAGACGCTAGACCGCAAGGCGGAACGCCTTGCTGCTAGACGGGAGGGGTAGCAGCACCTTAAGGGAGCCTCTTTGATTACTAAGAAGACTGCCCTACTCTCTCACTGACCCTAAACCATCCACGTTTCCGAACTCGGATGCCCGAGTTTAGTGTCTGTGACGCCCCTGTTCCCTACGCAAACCCTGTGGGCAGGGGTATACTTCCCGGTCTGCTTGAGAAAGTGAAGCTGGAAGGGGGAGCCAGTAGCGTAGGCACAGGAGGGGGGTAGCGTGAAAAATTACGTTGGGCGCCTACACTTTATTTTTCTCTCGAAAAAGTGTAGAAGGTGCGGGACAAAAGGAACCGTACCACCAAGGGCAGGGCCGCGCCGGTTGGGAACGGTGGACAGGCGTAGCATGCAGCCTCCTGCAGAAATACTACCTATGATCTGGTTCGCCAGCGGGCTCATGGACTACCGCGCCCTGATCCCCCAAAGCCGAAAGACCGCTACATTTTTCTGCATTCTGACTTCTGAATTCTGACTTCAGATTTTTTTTCCTCCGAAGCTTTTGCAAAGGAGAATCCCTCTACGCAAAACTATTGCGCACTACCCTTGCACCTTTGAATCGTCAACGAAACAAACACAGCGATGCGATTCAATGTACGAACTCAAAATAAGCCGGCACTTCGCAACCATGAGGGCGAACGTGCCTATGCGATGACGCCCGAGATGGAGCTGTACACCGCTGTGGTGACGGCCAGCCTATCGGGGAAGTTTTACGAGACGGATGCCGAGCGGCACCAGCGGACCGTGCATTTGATCGGGAAGGTGAGCCCGCAGTTCGTAGCCAAGCTGGCCATTTATACCCGGGAGAAAATGTACTTACGGTCCATACCCGTGGTGCTGGCGGTAGAGCTAGCCAAGATACACCGCGGCGACAGCCTGGTGAAGGAAACGGTAACCCGAATCATACAGCGGGCGGACGAGATCACGGAGGTACTGGCCTACTACCAGTGGACTAACCGCCGCGAGGGCACCAAGAAGCTGAACGGCCTGAGCAAACAGGTGCAAAAAGGGGTAGCGGCGGCCTTCGGTAAGTTTGACGAATACCAATTTGGTAAATACAACCGCAAGGCGGAGGTAACGCTACGCGATGCGCTGTTTCTGACGCACCCGAAGGGGCAAAGCCAGACCCAGCAGGCGCTATACAACAAGATAGCGACCGAATCGCTGGAGACACCTTACACTTGGGAAGTGGAGCTGAGTGTGCTGGGCCAGCAGGGCTTTATCGGGGAGCAGACCCGAGCCAAGGCAATGGCCGAAAAGTGGGAAGAGCTAATTGATAGTGGCCGGCTGGGCTACATGGCCTTGCTGCGCAACCTGCGCAACTTGCTGGAGGTGCACGTGAGCAAGCAGCACATCCTAAAGGTAGCCGATGCATTGGGCAACCCAGAACAGGTTCGCCGTTCCAAGCAGCTGCCTTTCCGTTTTGTGAGCGCCTACCGCGAGGTACAGGCCACGGGCGTGCGGCATGCTTTCATTCTGATGGAGGCTTTGGAAACGGCCGTATTGGCCAGTGCTGCCAACATTAAAGGCTTCGATAGAGCTACCCGGGTGGTATTGGCCTCCGACGTTTCTGGCTCGATGGTGAAACCCATTTCACCGCGCAGCACGGTAATGGCCTACGACGTGGGCCTCGTCCTGAGCATGTTGCTGCGCAACCGCTGCAAGAATGTAGTAACAGGTCTGTTTGGCGATACCTGGAAACGCATGGAGATGCCGAAAGGCAACATCTTGGCGAATGTAGAGCAGCTGCGTCGCCGTAGCGGTGAGGTGGGATATGCCACCAACGGGTACTTGGTGATCCGTGATCTGTACGAGCGCCGAGAAGCGGTAGATAAGGTCATGATCTTCACCGACTGCCAGCTTTGGAACAGTCGCTACGCTAGCGACGCCCATATACAGCAGGAGTGGTTGCGGTACCTGCGCGAAGTAGCACCGAATGCCCAGCTGTATCTGTTCGACCTGGCAGGCTACGGCCAATCGCCCCTTCAACGGAACCAACACGGGGTCGCCTTCATTGCTGGCTGGTCAGACAAGGTGTTTGAGGTGCTGGAAGCCTTGGAAAACGGTGCTGAAGCACTAGAGCACATTGCGCAAGTGCAATTGTAATACTTAAGTAGGGATGCAAACGGCATCTCTACTGCTAAGGGCAGTCTCTATACTGTCCAGTACGTTCTTTGAAAACACAAGACAACGAGGTGTCGTAGGTACGCTTACTTCGACTCCACGCCAGAGGCCGCGGGTTCGA
>DMST01000430.1:55787-61993 GCA_003454975.1 Cytophagales bacterium
TGTAGTTCAGTTGGTTAGAATGCTGGCCGCAAGCGCGTGCCGACTCATTACCCTCGTTGTTTTTTCTTATTCTGGTTTGGAGGGTAGCCATTCAAAGTTGGGCGTTCGATGTTAAAACTTCGATTGAAAATGTTCTTTGTCGGATGTACTCACACTCCAAACTCTTTACTACAGAATACGGATGCCGTTGGTACGTCTTACTTCGTCGCTACCCAGGGAGCGAGGGCTTATACCCA
Source organism: Cytophagales bacterium (assembly GCA_003454975.1). Taxonomy (GTDB): domain Bacteria; phylum Bacteroidota; class Bacteroidia; order Cytophagales; family Cyclobacteriaceae; genus DMST01. The sequence continues at coordinate 56,024 of DMST01000430.1, forward strand.
CTGCAAGGTGGGGTAGTAAGCGGGGTGCAAATCCCCTTGGCGCAGCTCCCGAGACATGCCCCTTATTGCTCCGTAGCTTATGGATGACTAAGGATGTGTCGTAGCGGTGGAATACCTCGAAGGGTTGCTGAGTGCCGGCAGGGATGGCGTACTACTTCTATTCCTGGTGCTTGTACTCCATACAAGAATGGCCTAATCAGGTAGGGCGCAGTAAAAAGAAGCCTCCTCTCCTACTACCGTTCTTTCCTAACCGTGTAGCCGAGGTTTATTTTCAAGGTTTAAGAAATAATGGATGGCCTCAGTATGATTAGTAACAGAGGAACATTCGTTGTAAGAAATCCCAAACCCCATATCAGCACAACCCCTTGCTTGGGTGCCGTAGTAAGGTCATACTTCGATTCAGGATCGGGAAGTACGGGTTCGAATCCCGTTCGGCCAGCCAATAGTGTTACTACTTGGTCGATGGAGTAACGGACAGCTCACCTTGTAGACCCTACGCCTAATGCCCCAATGCACTGGGTTCAGCTAAATGCAACCCTAATTTATTTTTCCACAGACCAACATCCTGGCAGCGTTTTTTAGCCCCAACAGATCCTTTGAAATAGGTGACATTCCTCTCCTACAGGGCTCTAAATTGCTTTTGTTTCAGTAATTGATTGGGCTAAATTCAAGCCAGAGCGTATCATTCTTTATTTAATCCCCTCTCTTTCTGCCTCTTAGCGGAGGATGATCACTTTCTCTCCCACTTGTCTATATAGCTGGCCAAAAGACACTCTATAATCGAATTCACTGCCCAACTAAAAATTTCCACTTATCAAGAAGTGGATCTTAAATCAAACAATAACTCTATACTACAATAAGTACAACCATAAAATACACTTATCATAAACATTTCAGAGCAAAAATCAACTCCCTAGAAATACTGAATTATTGCGAATCGACACAGTACACATGGTACTTTTATCACATTTATTGCACTATACTTATCTACGAGCATTCAAAAACTGGATTTAAAAATACGATAAAGCAAAATTGCAACCATGTTGCATATTTTTACCGAGCGGTTGTACATTTTGATGAATATCAGTTCCACATCTTAGATTTATTCAAAATTCATTTGACATCCCCTCTACGAACCTGTACTTTCATTTTATAACCTGAAACCATTACAACATGAAAACTAGTACTCCTTTTACTAGGCGCTCCCTGCGCCTGGGTGGAGGCATGTTGGCTGTTGCACTAGCAGCAGGCAGCTACTTCACTTACTTTTCTTCCCCTACTCCTTCCGACGGAGAGCAAGCCCAGCTAGACATGCTGGCGCAGTATGAAGGCCTGACCTATGACGAGGTTCAGGAAATGGCCAAGCAAGACCGACCTGACCTAGCGATGCTCCAGAACTTGGAGATGACAAAAGATCCTAACTTGGGATATGTACCTGATGGTGCTGGGCTGCGTGCCTACCGCACCGTGCAAAAACGCGCGAGCGAGTTTCAAGCGCAAGCGATTCCCGGCGTAAGCTGGACGGAGCGCGGACCCAACGACATTGGTGGTCGTACCCGTGCCTTGATGTGGGACCCCAACACCGAGGACAAAGTTTGGGCCGGTGGGGTAGCCGGTGGTTTGTGGTTCAGCAACGACATTACTACCAATGCTACGGTATGGCAAGCGGTTGATAACTTCTGGGCTAACCTGGCCGTGACGTGCATCGACTTTGACCCCACTAATACCAACACCTTCTACGTAGGTACGGGTGAGGGCTACTTCAACGCAGACGCGGTACGCGGAGCGGGTATCTGGAAACCCACGGACGGTGGTAATACCTGGAACCAACTGAGCAGTACTAACAACAGCAACTTCTTCTACGTGCAGAAGGTGCAAGTAACCGGCTCAGGCGCTGTACTAGCCACTACCCGCGAAGGATTGTACCGATCTACCAACGGTGGCGCTAGCTGGAGCACTATTTTCTCCGGTCGTCGCTTCTCTGATATTGAGATTGCCAGCAACGGCGATGTATGGGTTACCGAAGGTATCTTCTCTACGGGCCGGATCTGGAAGTCTACCAACGACGGTGCATCCTTCTCCGACGTTACGCCTACTACGGGCGGCGAGCGCATCGAAATTGCGATTGCGCCTAGCAACCCCAACGTTGTATATGCCTCAGCTTCTACCGGAAGCAACATCGGCTGGATGCGCAGAACTTCTAACGGTGGTGCTAGCTGGACTACCGTGAACATCCCGAATTACCTGGAGCAAAACTGTGCGACTGGTTCTCAGGACTACGCTCGTGGTCAGGCTTGGTACGACAACATCATTGCCGTAGATCCTAACAATGAAAACGAGATTGTAGTGGGTGGTATCTCGCACCACAAGTCTACGAACGGCGGTTCTACCTGGACTCCCATCTCTTACTGGACACGCCAGTGCTTGCCCTACGTACACGCTGACCAGCATGCTATTGCTACTAACCCCAACAACCCGAATGAGGCCATTATGGGTTCTGACGGTGGGGTATCGCTTTCCTCTAACTTCTGGTCTTCAAACACGCCTTCGTTCAACGACCGTAACAACGGCTACAACGTAACCCAGTTCTACTCAGCAGATGCGCGTAACATCTCTGGAGACAACTATGTGCTTACCGGTGCTCAGGACAACGGCTCGTTGCGGTTGACGGCTGCTGGTATTGGCGGTTCTACCGAGGCTTCTGGCGGTGATGGTGCCTTCAGCCACATCGACCAAAATAACCCAAACTTGCAGGTGACTGCTTTTGTATTCACCTCGTACTTCCGCTCGTTGGACAACGGTGCTACTTTCCCCTTGTTGATCCAAAACCAAAGCTTCGGCCGGTTTATCAACCCTACCGATCTGGATGACGACTCTAAGCGTTTGTATGCCGCGGGTAACAACGGCAACTATGTGTACTCTGATCCGCTGACTAATGCCAGCCCCGGTTGGTTCCTGGCTACCGTGCCTTTCAACAACGGTCAGGTATCTGCTGTAACGGTTTCGCCTTACACCGCCAATCGCGTATTCTTCGGTACTGGTAGTGGTGACTTGTTCCTGGTAGATAACGCCCAGAACGGATCTACCGCCAACGTAACCGAAATTGGTAGCGCTAGCTTCCCTGCCGGATTCCTTTCTAGCGTGGCTTTGGGTGCTTCAGACAACGAGATCATCGTTACCTTCACTAACTACGGAGTAACTTCGGTGTGGCGTACTACCAACGGTGGTACTAGCTGGACCAACGTAGAAGGCAACCTGCCTGACATGCCCATTCGCTGGGCGCTCATTAACCCCAACAATACCCAGGAGGTGCTGCTGGCTACTGAGCAAGGTGTGTGGTCTACCGATGACGTTACTGCTGGCTCAGTGAACTGGGGTATTACCAACACCGGTTTGGCTAACGTGCGTACTGACATGCTGCAGTACCGTGATTCGGACGGCCAGGTAACCGTAGGTACTCACGGCCGCGGTACGTATACTGGCTTCCCTTTCAACAGCACGCCTCCTCCTGCCTGCGACGTGCCTACGGGCTTGGCGAGCAGCAATGTGACTGAGACTAGCTTTACCGCTAGCTGGAATGCCGTAAGCGGTGCCACTAGCTACGATATAGATGTAGACGGTACGGTGACCAACGTAACCGGAACATCCTTCAACGTAACCGGGTTGAGCGCCAGCACTACCTACAGCGTAAGTGTACGTGCCAACTGCTCTAGCGGTAGCAGTGCCTACTCTTCTTCTATCAACGTAACCACTAGTGGTGGTGGCGGTGGTGGTCCTTCATGTAGCACTACCATCAGCAGCTTCCCTTACAACGAAGGATTCGAGAGTGGTTTGGGGGCCTTTACTCAGGCTACTGGTGATGACCTGAACTGGACGCGTGACAGCGGCGGTACTCCTTCTAGCGCTACTGGCCCTAGCAGCGGTAACAGTGGTTCTACTTGGTACATGTATGTGGAGGCTTCTAGCCCTAACTTCGGTGGCAAAGACGCAATTTTGGAAAGCCCTTGCTTCGACCTCAGCGGTCAGTCGGCGGCTTCTTTGAGCTTCGCATACCACAGCTACGGTACTGTAGCCGACGTAAACCTAACGGTAGAGGCTACTACTGACGGTTCTACATGGTCTTCTATCTTCACAGTGACTGGCAACCAAGGCAACCAGTGGAACAACGCTTCCGTTGATCTGTCTGCTTACTTGGGCAGCACCGTTAAGTTCCGTTTCGTAGGTACTACTGGTGCTAGCTGGCAAGGTGACGTGGCTATCGATGACGTATCGGTTAGCAACAGCGCTGCTGCAGTTACGCTGTACAGTCAAGGATGGGAGTCTGGTGGCATGGGCGACTGGACCAACAACACCGGTGACGACTTCAACTGGACAGCCCGCTCAGGTGGCACTCCATCTAACAACACTGGACCTAGCGGTGCAGTAGAGGGCAGCTTCTATAACTACACTGAAGTTTCTGGGGCTAACTATCCTAGCAAAGTAGCCATCATGACCAGCCCTGCGATCAGCCTGGCCGGACAGAGCGAAGCCGGATTGACTTTCTCTTACCACATGTATGGCGCCAGCAACATGGGTGGCCTGGTACTGGAAGCTTCGTCAAACGGTTCTAGCTGGAGCAACGTATGGAGCCGTAGCGGCAACCAGGGCAACCAGTGGTTCACTTCTGATGTAGACCTGAGCGCTTACGCTGGCGGCAACGTATACCTCCGCTTCGTAGGTACCAGCGGTTCTACCTGGCAAGGTGACATGTGTGTGGACGCCATTACGGTGACCAACGAAGCGCCTGCCTTGGCTGCGCCTAACTACTTCACCGGAGCTACTGCTGCTGAGAACTTCGCGCCCGAGTTTGACCTCGCCGTCTATCCTAACCCTACTCAGGATGTAGTAACCATCACGGCTAAGGGAATGGAAGATGCATACTACACGGTAACTACCCTGCAAGGTCAGGTAATTGCCCGCGGTGCTATGCAAGAAAACACTGAGGTGAACCTGCGCAACTGGTCTGCTGGTATGTACTTGTTGACCATCCGTAAAGGTGAGCAGCAGATCATCCGTCAGATTGTAAAGGAGTAAACTTCAAGGATTGGTAAATAACCAATGGATATTGCACAATCCTGAACCAGGTGTAACAACCAACAGCTCTTCCCCAGGTCGCAAGGCCTGGGGATTTTTTTGTCCTTCCCCATCTTGGTAGGCCCTTAAATTCAATTACTGAGCCAATCTGTATTGCCAAACTTCTCAACTAGTTTTTACGCTTATTGCCCTACCCTCTACCTTTACAAATCAGCGTACCACACCCATCAATTGAAGCTCTACAGCGTCCATTGAGATAAGATCTTGCTCCCAAAACATCCAATAATTATGAGAAAAGTAGCAAGCATCTTCTTTTTTGCCCTAGCTCTTTCGGCCTGTTCTATTGAAGAAGTAGCACCCATCGCTTTGGAGCCGGAGAACGAAACCCATCAGGACACTGATGCCCAGGCCCGGGGCCGAAGTTCATTAGTGTACGATCCCATGAGTTGTCTGTTCACCAGTGGTTCGGGAAATACCGGCAATTCCACCGTACGGAACCAACTGGTCACCGCTTTGAACTGCCGTTTTATAGAGTACAACCCCTGTGGGTACTGGGTAGGTGGATACTTTAATGAACCGATCACCTACTCCACCTCTAGCTTCGGTATCAACCTGGATGCGAATGGGGCCAACAATTTTGTCGCCACTTTGAATGCACTGGCTGAGGCCGAGCGCAACACCTCGAACCATTTCATCCGACAGTTCACCTATGATGCCCAGCAATCTAACAGCACCCAGATTGTTATTATCGTGAGTTATCAGATCACTGGTTGCCCCAATTGGGGAGATCCCACCTAAGGCGGGGATTAGAAATGCCTTGAATACGAGAAAGCCCGGGCGTAGCCCAGGCTTTTTCTATGCAAATATTTATGATACGAGAAGACAAGTCGCGACGCT
>DMST01000298.1:0-4333 GCA_003454975.1 Cytophagales bacterium
CGGTACCACAACTAAGGATCAGTGACTTCCCCTGAATGGGCAAATCAGAGAAGATATCCTCCAATTCTTCTAGTGGCAACATTTTGCCATCATCCTGCAGGCTGGTATAGGGTACGCTGTAGGAGCCTGGAATGTGCCCACTTCGTAATTCGGGGCGCGGTTCAGGGGCGGTACCGTTGAACCTACCCGCTCCCCGTGCATCCAGAATGGCCACCTTATCTTCGGTATGCTTGGCCAGCACTTCCTTGCCAGTTACCGTCCGGTTGGGGAGGGGAGTAGCCACAAAGTTACCGGGTTCAAAGGGTCCCTCCTCCAAGGCGGCTGTGGGATGCCCTGCGGCTATCCAAGCCGGCATTCCGCCGTCGAGTACGGCCACGTGGGTGTGCCCCATGGCCCGAAACATCCACCAAGCCCGAGAGGCCGAATAGTTGCCGTGACCATCGTAAACCACTAGGGTACTATCGGAGTTAATGCCTAAGTTCTGAGCCGCACGAGAGAACTGCTCCGGAGGAGCCAGCATACCTTTGAGCGCATGATTTGGATCGGCAAAGGCGCCTTTGATTTCAAAAAATCGAGAACCAGGAATTCGCTCACCGGGCAAAGGGACATCCGTAGATCCTGCCTTAGGCAAAGTAGCATCCAGAATGATCAGTGATTCGTCTTGATGATGTTCGTGTAACCACGCCACTGATACCAGTGGGGTTGGGAGATTGGGTAAAGACATAGGGGCTTCAATCGATTTCGAAAGGTACACAATTCTCCAAATTGCGTACTAGGAAGCCGAAGTTTCTTGCGTTACTTGCTCAATTAGTTCTTCCTTTTCGATGGTACGGTTGATTTGCTTTACCACCGCATCCATCTGTCTACTTTCAAACTCAATCTTTTGGGCCAATTGCATGACCTCCGCCGAATTATCACAATGGGGGATTAAAATGGTGAGTCCTAAAATTCTGGCCAATGGGCCTCTCAACTCATGAGCATTCATAAACCCATAACGGATGAGCCGCTCGTGCTGTGCCCGAATGGTTTCCGTGCGCTGGGCTACCATGAGTTCCAATCTTTCATTTAAATCTTTGATATGGCCGTTGGAGGCGGTGAGCTCTTCGGCCTGCTGAATGAGTTCATCATTTTGGGTTCGTACCTCATCCATAAGCTCTTCAAGCATGAGATGAGCCCGGTTCTTTGCCCTATAGTTTCGAAGGCCAAACATGAGCAGCAGGAGAATGAGAATAGCCAAGGGGCTAATGATCAGGATACTGAGGCGCTGCTGTCGAATTTTGGATTCATTGCGTTCAATGATTAGTTTGTTTTGGTCTAGTTCAAATTGGGTTTGATTGAGTTTATAACGGGCCTCATAGTCCCGCCGGGTATTGGTTTCCTCCTGATCTATCGTTTCCTGTTGGTAGGTATACAAAGCATCGTACATGTTGAGGGCCTTTTCATATTGGCCATGATCACGCAGTAGATCAATGTACAACTCATATGCATAATCCAAATCTACTACGATGGTACTGCTGCGCGCCTGCAGGATGGACTGTTCCAAAAGAGTAGCACCCTTTTGCCACTGTGGGGTGGCTCCTAATAAGCTGGCTTTCAGAAAGGAAAATTGCAGAAAAAGGTTTTGGTGCTTTAAAGAATCAACCAAGGCAAGGGCCTCATCTACGTACGCCATGGCTGTGGTAGGTGATTTTCCCTGTTGCCGGTACATCTCTGCATAACTAGCCAAGACCTGCCCCCTCAAATGCGGAAGATGGTGCAGCTGGTCATACTCCTGGGCCTTTGCCAGATAATACGTGGCACTATCCCATTGCGTCTCATTGATAAAGGACTTCGCAATGGTATGATAGGTTTGGCCAATGAGTTCTTCTGAAGACGGCTGGTCTTCCAGCAAGGTAAGTAGGTTGAACGAATGGGCCCGGGCGGCACTATCTTCGCCTTGTTCTATCATCAGCCGGGCTATTCCTTGCTCTGCTAAAGCCCCCGTTTGCGGAAGGCCGTGTTCCCGGGACAGCTTCACACAGATAGAATAGTTCAGCATGGCTGGCTGAAAATATCGTTGGCTGTACTGTATATCCCCCAACACGAGAAAGGACTGTGCTTGGTAAGGTTGAATATCAGGATCCGTAGACGCTTCCATCAGCGTCAGGAAATAATGTTGGGCACTCAGAATTTGGCCTGCCTTTAGCAGAGAATCACCTGCCTGCAGTAGGGAATCTAGGTGGGAGTGTGCCAACGAGTGCTTCCCCCAAAGTAAAAAAAATAGCCAGAAGCTTGCGAAAAGTAGCTTCCAGTGCTTTTGGGACCGCATGATAGTGAACTACTTAGGGTATAGTAGTAAGATGGCATTTTGTGAATGAATCTGCAACGAGATTTATTTATGTCTTGAATTTTAGATGAAAGGTTCGTGCAAGAATTGGGTACTATATGTGAGTGAAGGTGAAGGTAATGTTGTGGTAATGCCGAAATAACAAAGGCGAAACATAGTGCCAGGAATGATCCTACCTGAAGGCGAACATCTATCCGAATTGTTGGCGTCTTGTGGGGATATCTGCCCCTGCAACTTTACCTGGAAGTTGTATAAGAATATCTAAAACTGGCTTGAAGGGATGTTTTTAGGGGAGGTATTTAATGGTGGTGAATGTGGGTTTAGTCCAATTTACGATACATCGTCGGTTTTGGGTTGTCCACTTTTGGAATCAGGGCTGAGTTTTTCAAAGTAGCATTTCTTGCTCCGCTTGATTTTATAGGTGAAGTGAAACCCGGTACGTTTTCCGTGTACTATAACGCTTCATTTGAATACATAGGTCCCAATAAGGATCCGTAAGATGGCCGGCAGCCTTTGATTGCCTTTCAAAAGAATTTCAAGATGGCGCATAAGTTTGCCAATACTTTGCGACAGATCCGAAGATGTAAGCCAGATAGGGTGGTGTCCAGTTTTATGGAGGCCCTTCTATATGATGCGCAGAAACAACAAAACCCACCTAATGGCGGGCTTTGCACAATCCAAATAACCTGAAAATAGGTGGGCTTAATATCCGAAGTAGCCGAATTTCAGAGTGAAATAGGCCGATGGTCCACCAATGCGAGCATCCGTGAGCCCGGGCGTACTGGAACCAAAAGCCAACCGGTAATTTGCCCCCACACCTACACGCATCCATTGAATCACGTTGATGTCAATCTGGGCGCCGGGTTGTAGCAGAGCAAAAGAGCTTTCGCCGAAGTCCTCACCGCTGGTATTCTCCTGCCATACAGAGCCTGAGCCAGCAAACATCGTGATTTCGGGGTGGATCACTTTGTCAGAGGCAAACGTATAACCCAGATACAATCCCCCGTAGCTCATGTCGTAGGTCATCTCAGAGGAGTTATCCAAACGATCACCTTCTGCTACCGGTATGGCGCTAGACAACTGAAAACCGCCGCCGCCCAGAGAGAACTTCTGGTTGGCAAACCAGGCTCCGTATCCTCCAGTAAAAAGTGCTAGTTCGCCATTAAATAGGCCATACTGAAACATAGGACCACCATAGCCCCCCGAAGAAGTGATGCCACCGCCCAAAAGCGTTTGCTGTCCTTCATACTCCTGCTCATCCGAATTTTGAGCCAAAAGACCGCCGGTGCTAATCAGCAATGCAGTCATACCAAGTAGTAATTTTCTCATGGGTTGTGTTGCGTTTTCTTTTGCTTACGTAAAGTTAGCAAACAAGTTTATAATGTAAACTGAATTATTGTTTTAACTTTTTTACTTTGTAACAAACCTGATGCCAAAGCTTAGGATATTGTGTACCTATTGAAATATTTTTTCTCGAGGATTGTTTTGATGTGGCAAGGGTTAATTCATTGGTAATGAGCGATTTGTTACAAGAGCTGTAGCTAGCCGGAGGTAGAAATTCTATTTAGCAAGGGAAAGGGAGTTTTTATAGAGGAGTTTGAGCCTGTTTATCGGTTGCATGTGGACCGGGCTGTTGATCCAGTGCAGAATGCTATGGGCAAGCATTCCAAGTCCAGGAGTTGGAAGCTGGTATCAAAGCGGCGGTGTTGCCAGCAAAGGTCTTGTTTGGCCTCGGTAGGTGCTGCTGAAGTAGGGGATGAAATTTTGTGGCGGGCTTACCTAAATATCCAAAATGGATGCGTCTTCATCATTCCACCTTCATGCGCACGCCCACGCGCTCAAAGAGTTCGGAAAGTGAATCCTGGGTGGTGCGCTGGTCTTGCCAATCTTTGAGCACTACACCCAGGGTGGATTCTACAATATCCTTGTCCAGATGGTCGAAGTGCATCTCAGCCAGCGAGGTGGCCCAGTCCAGCGTTTCGGCTACGCCGGGTACCTTATCCAGCG
>DMST01000298.1:4390-8701 GCA_003454975.1 Cytophagales bacterium
TTATCCAGCCGCAGCTGGCGCAGCTCTTGCATAAAGGCCGTTATCTCTTCCGCCAGCCGGGCATCTATCGCAGGCACCTTGGTTTTCACAATCGCCACCTCCTTGTCAAAGGTGGGGTAGTCTATCCAGAGGTAAAGGCAACGACGGCGGCCTGCCTCGCTCAGCTCTCGTGTGCGGTTGCCCGTCAGAATCACCACCGGTCGGTGCGTAGCCTGGATGGTGCCCATCTCGGGGATGGTTATTTGCCAGTCCGACAGGATCTCCAACAGAAAGCTTTCGAACTCCTCATCGGCGCGGTCTACCTCGTCTATCAGCAGAACGGGAGCTTGGTGGTGGGTGAGGGCCTGCAGAAGCGGGCGGCGCAGCAGAAACTTCTCACTGAAAAGGGAGGCCTCTTTTTCCTCCATAGTGGCGCTGCTTTCTTCCTGCATCCGCAGGTGCAACATTTGGCGCGGGTAATTCCACTCGTACAGCGCGTGGTGGGCATCCAGCCCTTCGTAGCATTGCAACCGGATCAGGTCCGTATCCATCACCTTGGCCATTACCTTCGCAATCTCCGTCTTGCCCACACCTGCAGGGCCTTCCACCAGTAGCGGCTTGCCTAGCTGTCGGCTCAGGTGCAGCGACATCGCCAGTTGGGTATCAGATACGTAGCCTTGGTCGGCCAGCTGTTGGGTAATGGTGGCAAGCGCAGCTTGGGGCTTCATGCGGTGGGGTTTCGATGGTTAGAGCGCAGACTTACTATCTATCAGTACATTCTCCTGCACCGTATGGTGGGCGTAGTTGAAGTACGGATGTATAGCATAACTGCCTATCTCCCCCGATTTGTTTAAGGCAATGATGCCCACCTGAAAATCCTTGTAGTGGGGACTCTTCTCCATAATCCGGTCGATGGCGATCTGGCAAGCCTCCTGGGGGCTGGCGCCGTCGCGCATTTTCTCTACTGCCAGGAAGCTCGCTACCGATTTGATTACCTCTTCGCCTAAACCAGTACACACAGCTCCACCCACGGCATTGTCTACGTATAGGCCGGACCCAATGATGGGTGAGTCGCCCACGCGGCCGTTCATCTTGTAAGCCAGGCCACTCGTTGTACAGGCGCCAGCTATATCGCCGTTGTCGTCAATGGCTAGCAGGCCAATGGTATCGTGATTCTCTATATTAATAATGGGTTTGTACTGGCTCTTTTCCAGCCACTTCTTCCAGGCCTTTTCGGAGTCCTCGGTCAGCAGATTTTCCTTCTCCATGCCCATATCCAGAGCCAGTGCTAGTGCGCCCTCGCCAGCCATCATTACGTGGGGCGTATCCTCCATTACCTTGCGGGCTACACATATAGGGTGTTTGATGTGCTCCAGCTACACCACAGAGCCGCAATTGCCATCGGGTCCCATGATGGAGGCATCCAAGGTCACCCGGCCGTCGCGGTCGGGCAGCCCGCCGATGCCCACCGATTGGTTTTTGGGATCTGCCTCAGTGACCATCACGCCCTTCTCCACGGCATCCAGCACGCTGCCACCTTCCTCCAGAATTCGCCAGGCCTCGGCATTGGCTTCCACCCCGTGCGCCCAGGTACTCAATATCACCGGACCGTCGGTCTTGCGGAAGCTAGGAAATGCGGGATGGCCTTGAGCCAAACGTGGGGCAACGGTGCCTGCCGCTAGGGTGCTGAGCGTGGCACGACGAAGAAAGGAGCGTCTTTTCATGGATGGGAAGATGATTAGAAGGTAGGAAAAGTACACTTTTTAACTTTTGCCACAAACGAGTTTTGCACTACTGGTCTTAATGCTAGCTTTAATAAAATAAGTTAAAGCACTCATTATTAAATTACTTGTGATTGCCTTAATTGTAGCTTTTATACTAACCACACTAAATCAATAGGAAATGGAAACACCGTCCAACAATTCCTTCTTAGGAAAGACAAGGTCCGCAATGCGTTGGGTCACCATTCATAGAGCAGATATTATGATTTCATTCGTGACCGCATTAGTAACGGCTCTAGGGGTCTGGAATCAAGCAAGAATATCGGCCTCTAACTCCGAAAGAGAATTAGAGAGGCTATCATTTAGAGTTGATGATCTTTTTAATCAGCTAGAGACAAAGACAAATCTATTACATGGATTAGAATCAATATTAGAGGAAAAGGATAGTTGGATAGATACCATGACATTTATGACAGGTGAAAGACGATTTGAGATAGTAGAGTTAAATGCAATGATAATTGGTCTTAAAGGTGATTTGGAAAAGGAAAAACAAAACGCATCGTTCCTTCGAAATAAAATTATTGATCAAGATGATGATGGAAAGGATCAACTAATTGAAAGCCTTACGCAGATAACAATTTTAAAAGAAAATATTGACTCTTTAAGCTCAATTTTGTCAAATGATCGTGCCATTGAGCAACAAATGCAGTTTGAGAATTCTAAGTTGAAAAGTGAAATTGCGCAAATGGACTACCTAATTAAATTGTTGTTTGAAGGAATTGAAAAAGAGTCATTTGCTGATACATACGAAGGGCCACAAGATAGAAGGCGGGTTAACAATTTATATGATTATGCTATTCGAAATTATAAATCTGTTCAAGACCAAAGCGATTTAAATTTTGGAAAAATAATTCAAATTGTTGAGGAGAAGAAGGCCAATTACAATAACCGATTCAAAGACTGATGTTTTTGATTGAAGTAGCAAAAAATATCAAGTTTGGAATCATATGAATTACACTCCTTCACAAATGGCAACTGGCTGAGTGGCACATCTACAATTGGTAACGGTGTGAAAGATTTCCACATTCCTGGTTTTCATTTCACATCCGGTCTATATCTTTCGGCATGAAGAAGATCAATTGGGTAAACCACGGCGTGGAGCTGGTGGTGGTGATCATTGGCATTAGCATCGCCTTTTCATTAAATAGCTGGCGTGACGGCCGCACGGCCCGAAGACAAGAATCTGAATACTTGACCAATATGCTGGAGGATTTGGAGGAGGATATCTCCCGCCTGCAGGAGGTAATGGTTTCTGATTCGATTAAGAAGTGCCAATTGGATACCCTGATCTCTTACACCCGAAATCCTGCGAACACCCGAGAAGGTAAGGTTGCCGAATTCCTTTTTGGCAACAGCTTTTATTATCCGTTTGCCCCCCAACGTACTACGTATGACATACTCACTGCTACCGGAGAACTCACCCTTATCCGGGATCAGCAATTGCGCAGGCAGGTGGTTAAACTGTATACACTTTGGTACGGAAAGGTGGCCATCGGAGACGAAGTCATAGAGGACCACATGAGAATTTACACATCTCCTTTTGTTATCAACGAGGTCACCTTTCTTGGCTACAACCAAATGGATGAGAGCTTTTTACAAGAAAGCCGATTCCAAAACATTCTTTATACCCAGCTAGGGCATCTGGAGCGGCGCAAGGACTTTTACCAAGAAGCCTATGCAGCAGTTTCCCTTTTGAAAAAAGAAATCGAAGACTATTTATGAACCTACACGTAATCAATACCGGATATTTCAAACTGGATGGCGGGGCCATGTTTGGGGTAGTACCCCAGCCGCTGTGGAAAAAGCTAAACCCACCCGATGAGCGCAATCTTTGCACCTGGGCCTTGCGCTGTTTGGCAATTGAAGACGGTGAACGGCTCATCCTGATCGACAATGGGATAGGGGATAAGCAGTCCGAGAAGTTCTTTAGCCACTACTTCATGCACGGAGATGCTTCACTGGAAGGTTCCTTGAAAACCGCCGGTTTCGCCTTGGAGGACGTTACGGATAACTTTCTCACCCACCTGCATTTCGATCATTGTGGAGGAGGGGTGCGTTGGCAAGACCGCGAGGCGGGCACTTTTGCCATGACCTTCCCTAAGGCCCAATACTGGACCAATGAGGCCCATTGGGACTGGGCCACTCAACCCAATCCCCGGGAGAAGGCCAGCTTTCTCAAGGAAAATCTACTGCCCATGCAAGAGAGCGGCCATCTGCAATTCATTGATCCTTTGGCAGCCTCACCCTTCTCACAGTTTGATATCATCTATGCGGATGGGCATACTGAGAAGCAAATGCTTCCCAAGATCAACTATGGGGATCGTACCATCGTGTTTGCGGCCGACTTGCTGCCCTCGCAGTGGCACGTACCCATGCCCTGGGTGATGGCCTACGACGTACGTCCTTTGGTAACGATGCAGGAGAAAGCACCCTTTCTGGAGCAGGCCGCCGATGAGCAGTGGATCATCTTCTTCGAGCACGACCCGGTAGCGGAATGTGCTACCCTAAAGCGTACCGAAAAGGGCATCCGCATTGATCGCACCTTCCCCCT
>DMST01000298.1:8765-13506 GCA_003454975.1 Cytophagales bacterium
GCCGAGATTCTATGACCATTGGGCTGTGCTTATCGGGCGGAGGTACCCGCGGAATCTCCCACTTGGGCATGCTGAAGGCACTGGATGAGGCCGGTATTCGGGTAGACCGTATCAGTGGTACTAGCGCGGGTGCCTTGGCGGGTGCTATGTATGCTAGCGGCTATTCGCCCGACGAGATCTACGACATCTACACCAATAGCACCGCACTGCGGTACTTGCGTCCGGCGGTCAACTTTCGGGGCATCATCAAGATTGATAAAGCCCGGGCCTATCTGCTCAAGTACTTACCAGAGGATAGCTTTGAGGCGTTGAAAATTCCGCTCACCGTGGCAGCCACCAACTTGCAGGAGGGTCGTTCTGATTTTTTCACAGAAGGCCCGCTGGTAGAGCCTTTACTGGCCAGCTCGGCCCTGCCCATCATCTTCAACCCCGTCAAAATAGGCGACTACTCCTACGTAGACGGCGGTATTCTAGCCAATATGCCGGTGATGCCCTTGGTAGGGCAGGTAGATTTCGTGTTTGCCCTGCACTGCAACCCCGTGCGCCCCGAGCCGGTAGAGAAGAAGTATAATTTCCGCTCGCTGATGGAGCGCTCCCTTATGATGGCTATCAACTACAATGCGGGAGACCAAGGCCAGGCGGCCAATCTGGTGTGGGAACCCGATCGTTTGCACGGCTACAAAGTGTTTGACGTGGCCCGTACCAAGGAGATTTTTGATATCGGATATGCCTACGCCAAGGAACGCCTGGCTGCCGGAGATGAGGCTGTTCTGAGAGGGGAGGGGCGATCCCGTTCGATGCCCCTAGAGCACTAATTGAATGCCAGTTCAGTGGATGGGAGAGCCTGAGCAAGCCTACCATGATGGGAGAGGGGCTATTTACCCTACCGGATGGCGTTCAGCAAAAACTCTCCTCCCGAACACTATCGAGAGGGGAGCTTTCTTGCACTTTTACAGTGCCATTAATCGTCTGTTATAATCCTGGGTTACTGATTATTCCACCTGGACGCACCAGCACACACCCTACTAGGTTGCAAGAGGTTCCTCCCACTACAGTAGATACCATCACACATACACTGGTGTCTGTAGTTAAAGGGCTAGAAGGCGTTACCGTAATGCAGAAAGGGTTGAAAGGCGACCTTTCAATAGTCCCTCCTTGCGCACACCATTGGATTTGAGGGAATAATTTACTGGTTAAAACGATGGCACATACCTCATAGCTTCCATTTCCTAGCGGGGTAACCTCCAACTGGGGTGAACTACTACATGGATTCACAATTGATGGAAAGCAATTGTTAACACTTTCTGAGATACTTGAAGAAGGGGCCATGGCCATAAGTCCGAGGGCCAGTAGCAAAGTTGCATATTTCATGAGTTAGTCTTTTTGGTTAAGACTAAAATAATTACAAATGGGATGTAAAAAAATACATTTA
This sequence comes from Cytophagales bacterium, assembly GCA_003454975.1. Lineage (GTDB taxonomy): Bacteria > Bacteroidota > Bacteroidia > Cytophagales > Cyclobacteriaceae > DMST01. The sequence continues at coordinate 10,198 of DMST01000298.1, forward strand.
CACAGCATTGTTTTTTTAATAACATATAGATAATTACTTAGGAATAGTATACTGATACTTCGACTGCCTTTTGTGAGTACTGTCTGACAAGTTGTAATAAAGGAGTACCATGGGTTTAGTGGAGAAACTACCGGTGTAAAGGATTCGGATGGGAATTTCAAAAGTATCTCCGGCTTTCTAGCCTTCAGGAATACGTTTTAGTTTCTCAGGACCGGAGGTCCTATCAGTGAAAATCAGATTAGGGAAACGCTTTATAAAATGCAGGTCAGCCTTATTAAGGAGGGAGAGAATCCGTTCTGTATGGGCTCCAAGCTTAACGAGTCAGCCAGGCAACTGCTCAAGACAGTCGGCGAAAAGTCTGTGGATGACTTTTTTCCAAGTAACTCAAAATCAAATACTTACAAATACAGGGTTATCGAAAGCAATTTTGCAGTGGCTCATTACCAATTGTTTACCTCAACACCGTGTCAGACCCAAGAGATTTTTGATATCGGCTATGCCTACGCCAAGGAAAGCCTGGCCGATGGAGATGAGTTGATATTGAAAGGAGAACAGCGGCCCAAACCTTTGGATCAAGCACCAAAATAGAGGAGGAGGAATTCGATTCGGTTGCCCCATAGCTTGTTTGTGAAAACTAGCCGTGCTGGATTTCTTCGTACTTTAGCGCTTGATGATTCGGAGAATCTGGTCTTTGTTTCTCGGTCTGTGGAATCCTTTGCAACGAATCAGCCTTTCTCTTGGTCTGGCATGTAGAAACAAGTTTATATTCATGAAACAACCTTTTGTAGTATTCAGTGTATGCACTTTAATGCTTGCCAGCTGCGAGCTATTCCCTTTTCTTGATTCTGATGTCATTGATGTAGAAAGCCTGGTTCAGGTACGGAATACCGGGGATACAGCCGTAGATGGCTGCGGCTGGACGGTTTTTACCAACGATACCTACTATACCGTGGGTGATTGGGATGCGGATCTTCAAGTAGATGGTTTGTACGTAGCGGCCAGCCTTACCAAAACCGGGGAGGAGTTTCAGTGCGGTCTGGATCCGGATAATGCCCTGGAAGAGGTGGAGATGGAGTTGAGTTCCTCGGATTACACCATTTTGTATTATGGTAAAACCCAATGTTCTGACCCCTGGGCGGGTACTGATCTCGATGTTACCGTGCCTATAGAGGAGATGATCGCCTTTTTGGAAGGGCGTGGTGTGGAACTAATCCTGGCCCAAGACCTGCCCATTGAGTTTGATGGGGTGGTGTGTGCCGAATGCACTTGTTCTGCGCTTTCCTACTTCCGGGTAGGCGTGTTAGCCTCTGATGTGAATCAACTACTAGATATGGGGTGGTCCGAAGAAGTGCCCACTATATAATAGCCTTTCATAAAGCGCCCTCAAGCCTTTGAAGCCTGCGCCCTGTGTGCGGGCTTTTTCGTAAAAAAATAACCTGCGCTGTTCCTTTCTTTTGGTTCTGTATTATGACGATGTACACCGACGATAACTGCTCGGTGAGGACGGCCACCTCGTGATGCCAGAGCAGTTGGTTTTAGTTGGGTACGGATCACTCATTTATAATCAGGACACAAATGAAACCATCGCAACGTTGTTTAGGGGCGTGTATGGCCCTACTCTGCCTATTCTCTGCTTGCCAAACCGAGGAGGTTACCCCACCTACGGGTGGCTCTTTGTACTTTCAGTTTCGAGGACTTGAGTATGCTTTTGACGAGGCTGATATGACCCAAATCGGTAATCTGGATGCCCGCGTCATGGAGCGTGAAGTGACCGATGGTCCGGATACGTACGGCCGTTTCTTCTACCAGCTTACCGATAGCACATTGCCTACCGTGGAGGTACACTTGCTCTTTGCTGGTCAGCAGGACACCACCGTATATGCTGAAACTGGCTATGACCCGGATGTGGAGCTGGCTACGCAGTTCTCGCTGCTGTTTTTTGACGACGGACGCAATGCAGCACCTACCGAGGTGTGGCACGCACAAGAGGTACAGTTGAGGGTGCAGGAGTTTCTGCCCCCGCAATCTGACGGCTCCGTCTCCTTTCGCGTAGCGGTACGAGGGGTATTGAAAAAGGTAGGTACCGATACCACAGCCTGGATCACCGGAGGCAATTTCATGTTCGGGTATCCCTACGCCAATTAAGCGTTGGGACGGGACAGGAGCATAAAATATGAGCAAGCTAAGCGGCTTCTCCTTATATTTCCCGTGGGCATTCCCCAAATAGCACCTTACCCACAGTCATGACTTTTCGCCAATTCTTTCAGTACGTTAGTTATTTGCAATATCCCTTGGTTTTGGCCGGGTTATATTATGTTCTCCAGCCCTACTTTGGAGGACTGGATAATCTCCGTGGAAACCTCGAGAGTTACTTCGAAGCGGTCAATCTAGGCCTCGTTTTTACGGGAATGGCCATCAGCTTTTCTTCCCTACAGGACCCTACCAAAACCCAAAATAAGCTATCTCGGAAGGTGTGGGAGCACCCCCTAAAGGGAAAGATCTTTATCGTTTTTATCTGTCTTATTATGTTGTCATGTGTTATCATGGGGCTTGTGGGCTACCTCTACACGGCAGAAGGAGTCATCCGCCAAGTATCGGTAGGTTTAATTACCATGGGCCTGGGCATGCTCGGCCTTTTGAAAACAGGCCTGGAGATGTTTGAGCACCACCGGTTAGACAAGAACCCCCAACCCAAGGAAGGGTGAAAAGCTATTGGCTTTGCGTCTTGGGTTGGTGGCTGGTCGCTTGTCAGCCTACCTCTCCCTATCTGGACACAGAATATCCCGGGCTTACTCCCCAACCTTATGCCGAGGGCATTGTGAACGTGCCCGGTAGATTTCAGCAGAACATCACCCTAAGCCCAGACGGCCGGGAACATTATCTCACTCAGACGGATGCGGAGCTATGGCGCTATGAGCGCATCCTGCGGATAAGTCAATCTACAGATGGGGAGTGGACCCTAGATACGCCCCAGTTCGTCAAAGACTTCACCTACACTAACGTGTGGTTTATCGGGGAACCCATGCTAACCCCGGATGGGCAACAGCTGCACTTTGTGGCAGACTACCCGCCAGATCTGTATCGGGTGCAGCGCACAGAGGAGGGGCTTTGGGGGCCGCCCAGCCAGTTGGCGGCTAGTACCGATACTGCCGATTGGTACCCAACCTTTACGGACGATCAGAATCTTTACTTTACCTACGGTACCATGCGCCATGCCGCCCAGGAAGGCGGCGATTGGGTAAGGCAGGGGAGCTTGGCCATTCCTATTCCCGGTGGCGACGTGCGGGACCCCGTTATGAGTCCCGATGG
>DMST01000298.1:13558-14750 GCA_003454975.1 Cytophagales bacterium
TCTTCTCGGCGGAGGCCGAAGGGGGCTACGGACAACCTGATCTATACCTCACCCTACGCACCCGGGCGGGTGAGTGGGGCACGCCCATCAACTTGGGGCCGGAGGTGAATACCTCGGGCATTGAGTTTGCCCCCTACCTATCGCCCGATGGGCAGTTTCTCTTTTTCTCCCGCCGCGACCAGTGGGAAAATGCCACCTTCTCTACCATCTATTGGGTGAGCATGGAGCTGGTAGATTCTTTGCGGGCACGGTAAGGTTTTGCTGCGGTCTTCATTACATCTGTTCGTACAGCTCAATGTACCGCTGATCCAACGCAGCGGAGTCCTGGTAGAGCTCGCGCAGCTCGGCTAGCTCTCTTTCCAGCTGCAACACCGTTTCGGCGTAGGCCGGGTCTTCGTATAGGTTCTTCATCTCGTGCGGATCGTTGATGCGGTCGTACAGCTCCCACTCGTCCACGTCGTGGTAAAAGTGGATGAGCTTATACTCCTGGGTTACTATGCCGTAGTGGCGTTTCACCATGTGGACCGAGGGGTATTCGTAGTAGTGGTAGTACACCGCTTCGCGGGTCCATTGCTCTTCCTTACCGTAGAGCAGCGGCAACAGGCTTTCGCCCTGCATGCCGCTACGGTGCTCTATTTGGGCGGCATCCAGCAGGGTCTGGGCAAAGTCCAGGTTTTGCACCATCTCATCCTCTACCGTGCCCGGCTGCACCACCTCAGGCCAGCGGATGAGCAGTGGCGTGCGGAAGGACTCTTCGTAGATGAACCGTTTGTCGAACCAGCCGTGCTCGCCCAGGTAGAACCCCTGGTCGGAAGTATAAACCACGATCGTATTCTCGGCTAGCCCCGACTGGTCCAGGTAGTCCAACAGGCGGCCTACATTATCGTCTACCGAGGAGATGGTAGCCAGGTAGTCCTGCATGTACCGTTGGTATTTCCAGCGCATCTTCTCCTCATCCGTCATGGTGGGCCAGTGCTCCACAAAGTAGGCGTTGATGGAGTCCAAGGTAGGCTCGTAGGCCTGCTTTTGCTCAGGTGTGGCCCGGTTGTAGGGGCCGTAATATCCGTTGGTATACTCTTCCACGGAGGGAGATACTAATTCGCCCATGGCTTCGATGGTCTCGGGCCTGATCTTGCTGTCGTGCTCGTACATCATGTGCAGTAGCAGGTTCATCTCGGCTGTTTTGGCGGCC
>DMST01000212.1:0-555 GCA_003454975.1 Cytophagales bacterium
CGCCCCCGGTGCTGGGCCCAAAGAGGATGTATTCGTTGGGTAGTATGCGGTACTTGCTGGCGTTCTCGGGCGCATCAAAGAAGTCCAGCACGGCCGTCACGTCTTCCAGACAGTGGGAGTACAAAAATTCCCCTTGGCTCCCCCACGCACCGCGATAGTTGAAGTAAATCACGTTTCGCCCTTCTCTGCGTAAGGCCTGCGCCAAATCCAAATTCCGCTCATTGCCCGGCAGACCATGCAGCAGGATCACCGTCTCCTTGGGGGCTTCGCCCGCCGCAAACATTCCAAAGGCCGCAATGGAATCTTCCCCAATGGTAATAAAGATCTCCTCACTCGTCGCCGGGAATTCATTTCTGAGACCTTGGGCTGCTAGCGGAAAGCTGCTTAGACTTAGAAGAGTGAGGGTGAGTAGGGCATGGTTCTTCATGATAGTGTGTGATGGTGATCGAGCGGCTTTGAGCTCAGTTTATAGATTTGATACTAAACTACATCTAAGTAGTGTTGGCTGGATCATGCAGGGCCCATTTTTGTAGAGTGGGAAGCATGCTTCCCACT
>DMST01000212.1:579-2498 GCA_003454975.1 Cytophagales bacterium
AAAAATGGGATTACTCCTAAAGGATTTCCAAACCCTCCGCCTAACGAAAAGGAGATTGCTATCGGCAGCATTCTGCTGTCGATGGGGGCAAAAGGAAGCATTCTGCTTCCCCGAAATCTGAAAGCTTTCGTTTGCATTGAGTTCCAAGCTAAAGACCTGGAACAGGGGTGTTCGGTTATACAAATGCACCTATGAAAAGAGTACACTACCCTCTCACACCCTTACGCGTAAAGTAATAGATACCATACCCCACTAGGGCCACCAGAATCACCCACCGCCAGAGGGCGGGGTTCACCGGAGCGCCGGAAGGTTCGTTCTGATTAGCGTTTACTTCCTCTAGGGTATAGCCTTGCACGGCTTTCCGGGGCGTGTAATCATCGGTGCTGCTAGCATTCTGCGCTACCTGCTGGGCGCGGACGCGTTGGTCTTCAAGCCGCTCCCGGATTTGCTCCAATTGTTCCCGCCAGTTCTCGATGCTTGCTTCGGAGATTCCCGATACCTCCTCCATTTCCTGGTCCAGGAAATCGGCCAGCTTACCGTTGTTGCAGACGTTCAGATTACACGATAGACCCACCTTCTCTACCGTCTCTAAGAACTCGGTGATCAAGTCTTCTTTCACTGCATCGTCGGGTGTCCAATAGTCTTTGCGGATAGCCTCGTACATGCGGGAAATCATTACCTGATAGGCGTACAGGTTTTGGTTCTCTTCAAAGCGCTCAGCAATGTCCAAGTCGTAGCGATCCGCTACGTATACCTCGTAGAAATTATCCCACTTGCTCTGGTCTACCGCATCGGGTACGGTCACTTGCCAGCCCCACAAGTTAGCGCTTACCTGCCGCACAAAGCGGCTGCCGGAATAGCCCTCATCCAACATGGCGTTGATCCAATCCGGGTTGAAGTAGCGCACCTGCAATTCCTTACTCAGGAAGTAGGTGAGCTTCTCGTTGCGCATGCGGCCCTGCTCGGTCAAGTTAGATACCATCACGTCCGGCGACTCGCCGTCGATGGCGCGAATCGCCAGGGCCGTACCGCCCAGATATTGGAAGAAATCGTCGTTGTCCAAGCCCGCGTAGAGGTGAGAGGTACGGCTATGCAATACAGCCTTGGTACCCGACAAGCTTTGCTCAAATACAGTAAGCAGAATGGAATCCGCTACGGGCGAACCACCCCAGAACTTATCGCTGTAGGGGAAGTGCATGCGGTTCATAAACACCGCCGCCACCTCCCGGTCACTCTCCCAGGTGCCTGAGGCATCTACCATGGTGTTGGTGCCCGTACCGTAGGCGCCGCTAGGCGTGGTAAAGATGCGTACCTCTGCCAAAGCCTCGGCCATTTCTTCCTCCAAACCCCGGTCAATCAGCATTTGGTACTGGCGGGCCGTATTCCGCCGAACGTAGTTATCTACTTCATCTTGTTGAGCAGCCAGCTTAACGGCTTTGTCTAGCAACAGCACGAGTTGCGGGAACACATCCCGGTACAGCCCGGAGGGAATCAGCACCACGTCTACCCGTGGGCGACCCAGTACCCGACGGGGAATTACTTCCAGATCCACCACCTTACCGTAACCATCGCGCTGGGGCTTTATGCCCAGCAGACTCAGAATTTTGGATTCCATGATGCCCTCGTTCCGAATGCACTCGGTGGACCAAAGGTTGAAGGTGACCTTGTCGGGGAAGGCTCCCTCGTGTTCGGCCTCATAGGTGTCGATCAGGTCTTGCGCCAGCGTTTCCCCGGCTTTATACACCTCGGGCGAGGGCAAGTAATCCGCATCGAAGGCGTAGAAGTTTTTGCCCGTGGGCAAAGCGTTGGGATTGCGGAGTGGGTCGTTGCCAGTGCTGGCAGGGACATAGCGACCATCCAGGGCATCCACTAAGGCGGCCAGTTCGGCTGGCGCACTGGCGTTGATGCGCTGCCGAATA
>DMST01000212.1:2551-4369 GCA_003454975.1 Cytophagales bacterium
GCGGCGCGTTCCCGTTGGCTAAGGTCCTGCTTCTGGAAGGCAATGGCCTGAGCAAATTTCTCCACGCTTTCCGGGCTCGGTAGTCGTCCGTAGGTATGCAAACCCAAAGGAGCATGCTCCTCCTGCACTTCCTCAATGTAGTGTTCCAGGTAGTGCAACTCCTCGTCATCGGCGATGGTATCCATCCCCAAATCCACCAAGATGCCCGACTGCACCGCGTATTGATAGATGTCGTTGAACTTGGCGTTGGCCAAGGCTATGCTTTTGGACTCAGCAATCTCGTGTTCCGAAATGAGCTGTTCCAGCTTGTCCAAGATGGGGTTAACGCCCAGTTTGTCGAAAGGTGGTGTCATATGATCGATGATGATGGCTCCGGATCTGCGCTTGGCTTGCAGCCCTTCGCCCACATCATCCATGATGTAGGGGTACACATTCACCAAGTCTCCGATCAAAGCCTCTGAGGCATCGTGTTGATTCAGGCCTGATTCCTTACCGGGAAGCCATTCCAAGGTACCATGGGTACCCAAGTGTACCACCGCATCGGCATCAAAGCCATATTGCAAATAGAGATAGAATGCTACGTATTGGTGGTGTGGCGGTATCGAGATATCGTGGTGCATGATATCAATGTCCTGCGACCAGCCACGCACGGGTTGAGGCGTGAGCAACACGTTGCCGTACTGCACGGAGGGAAGCACGAAATACTTCTTGCCCTCTTCATCCGTCCAAACCATAATGTAGCTATCCTCGGGCTTTCCCCACTGCTCCTCTATCTCCGCCTGCAGGGAGCTGGCAAGACGGGCGTACCATTGCTGGTACAGCTCCATGGGGATCAAGGTTGCGTTCCCGGTAGCCACCAGCTTATCGACTTCGCGGGGAGCCCATTGCCCAATGTTGATGCCGTGGGTAGATACCCGTTCGAAAATATCCGTTTCGTTTACCGGAGCTTCGCCTAAGTCATAGCCTTCGACTTGCAGCCGTTCCAAAATGGTGTGTAGGCTGTTCGGGACTACGTTGAGGTAGCTCGCCCCCAGCAGTTCCTTACCGGGTGGGTGGCTGTAGTAGATCACCGCGATTTGCTTCTCGGCATTGGGCTTGTTTTGCAGTACGTGCAACTGCTGCACCCGCTTGAGCAGGCGCTGCACCTGGAAGAGTACCGAATACTTGGTGGTACGCTGTTCGGTAGACGCTATCACCTCCTTGGTACTGGTAATAATCGGCTGCACCATGCCCATTTGCTCGGGGATGTTCAGTGAACTCGTCCGGCTATACACCGGAATTCCCTTTTGGCTTTCCATCCACTCTTCGGCGGATTTGTTGAGGTGCATCATGTTGATCACCGGAATACCGAGGGTCTCATAGAGTTCACGATTCACCCGTGGATTGGCTCCCAGCCATCCGGCTTGTACCAACAGTACTTCGGGCACCAGCTCGCCTTCGGCATTGTAAAACAGGCCATTAGCCTCCTCTTTTGGCGGATAGCCATAGTAGAACAGCACATTGAAGCCATTGTCTTCAAACTGCTCAGCGTATTCCTTCAGGTGAATCAATTGCTCCGACAGGAAATCACTCCGCCACAGGTTGATCGCCACCCAGGGATTCCCCTCCATGTAGGGCGCGTAGGCCGCTTGGTAGGCTTCAAAAGTCTCAAAGAGTTGCTTTGTTTCCAGATTGCACAAAGCAAAATCGGGCATGGTGGTGGGTGTCTGCTCTGGTAAGTCGAGCCCCAAAGCGCGCTGGCCTTGATCCAGAATCATCGCTACCAGATTATCTACGCCTGATTGCTCATAAAACGTTGCCGTTTTTGGGTCTACCCGA
>DMST01000212.1:4432-8308 GCA_003454975.1 Cytophagales bacterium
ACGAATGGCCTGATAGGCTTCTATCGACGAGGCTTCCTCAGCCCCAACGGCGTACACGGGAATACCCGATTCAGCGAGTTGATTCAAAATCGGCAAGAGGTTCGCCACCTTCGCCGCATCAATGATATCAATGAAAATCAGCTGATTTTCGGCCAGCGTTTCATAGTCCAAGGCTTCCAAGTCGGAATGATAGTATCCTGTGACTTGCGCAGAGACTTCGTGTTCAGCCAAGGCCATTTGGGCCTTTTCGGCGGTGCTTTCCCCCAGCAAATAGTAGTAGTCGGTGAAGAGCAACGCCACCTTCACCTCGGGCTCTGAGGTAGTGGGTTGGGCTCCGCCCATCAAGAGGGGCGCCAGCAGAAAAAGGAGGTGATAAATCGGCTTCATTATTCGTTGCCTTCGGGTATGTAGATTACACGGCCGTCTTCCAGCTTATAAGCCGTGCCGAGTTTCACGCCACGACCCGATTCGCTGGTTTCGGTTACTTGTTCAATCTTGATTTCTTCGCCCTTTTTGGTGATGATCTGGATTTCGCCGTTCGGTAAGGTCTTGGTAATGACCAATTCGGAATCGGGATTGAATAAATCGAGGGTACTGTACGCCATAAAGAGCGCAAAAAACAGGGCCACGATAAAGACCACACTGACGTCGAATAGATTGGCGGCACTGCCGATGGGGTCGGCTTCTTGCCCTGCGTCGTCGATGATCCGGGAATGCTTTCTTAGAATGCTCATTTCACAGGGGGCTTTAGCTGACCAATACTTCGGCTGGATTTTCTTCTGGGGCGTGCTCCACCAGGCTCCGCTCGCACAGGGCTTCGCACTCAAATAGGTCCTGTTTCATCCACTCGGTTTGCTTGTAGTTCATCAGGAAGGCCGTGAGCCCGCAAGCCATTCCTACCACCGTGGTGGTAAAGGCCGTTACCATATTGGCTGACATAATCATGAGGTCGCCTTGCGATAGGGAAGAAAGGGCCGTGCCCATGGGAATAAGCGTACCCATCAGCCCCAGCGTGGGCCCCGCTTTGATTACCAAGCGGTTTGCGCTAAGCGACTTGCTGTATTTCTGCTGCCACTGGCGTAGTCGATAGATCAAGTCATACTCCATCGCCTTATCTGTGGAGGCGGGAGCCTCCATATAGGTCTCGTGTTGCTTCTGAAAAGCCTCCCGCCATTTGAAGCGCTCACCGCGGCGTTGCTTTAGTTCGTTCAAGAACTTACCCGCCGCCAATGCCTGCTGGACCAGGGCCAACAACACACCCACAATCACCGGATAGTACAGCAAATTGGCGATAGTAAGCAGGGTAGACTCTAAAATATTCATAGGTTCACTTCTTTATTCTTTTTCCATAAAAAGCCACCGAGTACCAGCACCAACAATACACCTAAGACAGTGAGACTTTGCGGTACGGCTAGGGTATCGATGGGAATGGTGGCGACGGGTTTTACATTTTGCTGTACGCTGATCAGGGTAGGTTCTACCAGGAAAAAAAACGTAAGCAAGGTCCCTGACTTTCGAAAGAAGTCTTGATGACGGGAAAGTATTTTGGGACTTGTCCTAGCCAGCATCGCTAGCATTACCATCAGTCCTAAGGTGGATAAGCCAACGCCCCAATGCTGCCAATGGTAATAAGGTAATATACCCCCCACCGCAACGATGGTACTTCCCACCAAGGCAGGTGCCCAAACAAGGCGCTTTACCGCTAACACACCAAGGGTGTAGTCTACCAGGAGCAGTGCAAATAGCACCGCATAGATGATACCTCTAAGATTCTCGGCAAAGGCTACAGAAACTACCGCTACGACTAGAAAAACAAGGGCGCCAAGCATCGGCGTGCGCTGGTATTCAGCCTGCGGCTTTAGGGCCACGGGCACGCCGTACAGCACCAGCAAAATCGATTGTATACATAACAGCACTACGCTGATTTCCATGATGCTACCCTTCAAATCGTAACCGTTGAAGCACAGCTATCCGAAAAGGGGCCTGAATACATCCACCACCGACCTCGAAATGGACGAAGTCCATCAAATCTTCTGTTATGTATCCAAAGCTTTTATTCCCGAAAGCTGCGATATCGATGCATAATGGCAGGTCTCCTGGCTCGTCCGTTTGCTAAAGCCTTCCCATCCGGCGGGGAGCAAGACAGTGGCGTACGTTTAGCAAAATTCGGACTTACAGTTGCGGGTACAGCTCCGGCTTCTCCAAAGGATCACCGGATTCCCATTTTAAGGCTTCCTCACGAATGAAGAAATCCACCAAAAGCGGCCGCAAAGTAGCACTTTTTTAGGGATTTGAGCCCACAAGCTTTCTAACATGGATAGCTTCTCAGCAGTCAAACATTCAACAGAATTACCTTTGTATTCTCTCATTCTCCTATTTTCGCCGCAGCATTGAACTCCGCCTTTTAGAAGGCGAGAAAAAGGAAAAATGGGAACGATGAGGCCAATTATGCTGGTCGGCACCGGATCGGATGTCGGGAAGAGCTGGATCACCACGGGAATCTGCCGTTGGCTGAAGAACCAGGGCTATACCCCTGCGCCCTTTAAGGCGCAAAATATGTCGCTCAATAGCTTTTCTACGCCTGATGGTTTGGAGATTGGCCGTGCCCAGGCGGTACAGGCCGAAGCCTGCAAGCTGCCACCTCAGGTGGAGATGAATCCCATCCTGCTCAAGCCCTCTTCGGTAAATAAATCCCAAGTGGTGCTGTACGGCAAGCCCGTAGGCAACCAGACGGCCCGGGAGTACTTCGCCAACGATAAAAGTCATCTCTTCGAAGAAGCGAAGAAGGCCTTTCGCACGCTGAATGAGACCTATAATCCGGTAGTCATGGAAGGGGCCGGCAGCATCAGTGAGCTTAATCTGAAGCACCGCGACATTGTGAACATGCGCATGGCGCAGGCTGCCAATGCCTGCGTGTACCTGGTAGGGGATATCGACCGGGGGGGCATCTTTGGCAGTGTGTACGGTACCATCCAATTGCTAGAACCCTGGGAACGGAAGCTGGTAAAAGGCATCATCGTCAATAAGTTTCGGGGCGATGCTTCTCTCTTCGAAGAAGGTAAAAAGATGCTGGAGCAAATAACGGATACGCCTGTCCTTGGAGTGCTGCCCTACACAACGGACATTGTGTTGGAAGAGGAAGATTCTGTAGCCCTGGACCAGCGAAACCGCACGGCGACACCTGATATGCTCAACGTGGCGGTGGTGCATCTGAACTATATGTCCAACTACACGGACTTCCAGGCACTGGAACAAGAACCGTTGATCAATCTGTACTACACCCGCGATCACGCGGAGCTAAGGAAAGCGGACGTGATCATCCTTCCCGGGTCAAAAAACACGATTGAAGATCTGGTATCCCTGCAAGCAGACGGCGTGACGGAGATCATCCGAGAGCGGTACGGAGCAGTCCCGATTTTGGGAATCTGTGGCGGCTACCAGATGATGGGCAACTGGATCGAAGATCCGCACGGCGTAGAGAGTGACCGGGGCAAAGTTGCGGGCCTAGGCTTGTTTGACATCGGCACCACCCTCACTCAAGAAAAGACTACGGTGCAGCAAGCGTTCACCTTCAAGGATCAGCTGGAGGCCTGTATTGGCTATGAAATCCACATGGGTGAAACCCAAGTCCCGGAAGGCAAACACCTAAACCGCGTAGCAGGCAAGCTGGAAGGCTATTTCGATGGCGATAAAAGCTGGGGCACGTATTTCCACGGCATCTTGGATAATCCGGTCGTGATCAATGAGCTGTTGCACCTGAAATTCCCCCATGCGCAAGCGCAGGACTACCGCGCTTTCAAAGAAGCGCAGTACGACAAGCTGGCGGACTGGATCGATCAGCATTTGGACATGGAGGCCATCCTCAAAAACAGCCAC
>DMST01000052.1:0-527 GCA_003454975.1 Cytophagales bacterium
AAGCGTGCTTTCCCAGTCTTGCCGCATACCCCCAGGAGCTTGTACCTGCCAATGCAGGTGGTGGATGTCTGCTGCTGAGCTAGCCATGGTAGCGGGTATGTAGGGTTTGTAACTCGCTTACCAGTGCCGTATGGGTTAGGTGCAGGGCATCTTGTGCAGCGGCTGACCGATGAGGTAAGGGCACTGGATTGGCCATTTGCTCGAGCCAGGGCTGTAGAGTAGCATCCAAAGAGGTGTACTCTTCTTCCGTAAGCCAATAGACCGTAAATACCAGATGAGCGGGTACTTCCTCCTCCAGTATGCGCTCGGTATAGGCCTTGAAGTCTTTAAAGTTGAAGGGGGCAAATTCTCCTGGGAAGAAAAAGCTGAGGTGGTGATGGTACGGATACAAGGGTACGTCTTCCAGAATATCGTTTTCAGTGAACTCCAAGGGAAGGAGGCTGGGCTGAAACAAGGAGACGCTACCGGGAGGAGCATACTGGAGGGGCCGTAGCAGCAGGTGCTCCACCATATGGAAGCCTACTGGC
>DMST01000052.1:571-1622 GCA_003454975.1 Cytophagales bacterium
GGGCCGCCGTTTGCAGTCGCAGCACAATGTCCCAAGCCTCTTCTTCCGTAGCCACTCGGCTAGTAGCCAGCAGGTTTTTATTTTCGGGGGTGCCATCCTTTAGTACGAAAGCCGGATCGCGGGTTCCGTTCTTGGTATCCAATTCCCAGTTGTCCGGGTTGTACATGCGTTGGTTCACTTGCTGCCAAAAAGCTTCCAGGTTTACTTCCTCCGCATATTTGAAGGAGATGGTATTGGCCTCGTAGGGAGGATCGATCGGCCATTTGAGCTGATAGGAGGTTGGGTGTACTTTTACTTCCTTGAAGAGAGTACCTAAAGAAGGGAGGGCTTGCCGCTGGAAGGGGAGCAGGCCCAGACGGGCCGCTACCCGGCGTTCCCGACCCGATACATTTTCGGTGTCCCAAACGTCTGGGGCACCGTTTTTCCGCTGCTGCATGTTATAGCCCAGGTTGCGGTCTCGGCTCAGTCGGGGTTGATCCTTCAGCACCTTGATCTTATGATGCAAGAGTGCTGGTTGCACCCCTTGGGGATACCGTACTTGATCGTAGGCTGAGAGGTCTTCGCCAAAACGGGCCAGCAGGTGATCTAGCAGGCGATTGCGCCGAACCAGAAATTGCTCGTCGGTTTCCCCCATTTGCTGCCAATGGCTGTCGTAGTCGGGTAAGAGAAGCGAGGCCACTAGCTCGTCCTGGCTCAGGTCATGTGACCACTGGGTGTGGGGCAAGTGTTCGTTGAAGGAGAGGAGGTCTTTCACATGGGCTAGCTGGGCTCCGTGGTTGCTGAGTAGCTGATCGAATACCGTGAGGTATCCTTTTAATTGACGGGCCTCCGCCTGACGCTCCGGGCTGGCTTGGCTGGGTAAGCCTGCACTACCAATGCCGTAGTTTTTGGGAAAATATTCCTGCACCGAATCATACGTGGCTACGTCCAGTGAGGAGCCGCGGGGCAAAGGTAGGTTAGCCGGCGTGAGTTTTTCTGCGGGAGGCTGCAAAGCCGCTGCGTCCGTCCGCAGAAGGTTCCAGGCCGCTTCAATCTCGGGTTTACGATCGCC
>DMST01000052.1:1678-2694 GCA_003454975.1 Cytophagales bacterium
CCTCCGCTTCTGGTTCGCCCAGCCGGTGGGCTCGTAATACCGACTTTTCAAGACTAAGCCGGGGCTTGTAGGTTTGGGGTAGGGCCAATACGAGGCAATTGCGTGCACCTGAGTTCAATATTTTGTTGCTAATGTGGTTGCTCAGCTCCAGGCTTAGCACAGCGTCAACTTTGTCAATGGCCATCACCCTACGCACCATGTCCGAGGTGTACAGCACTGTGCGGTTATCCAACGTGTCCAGCTCATCGTTGCGCAAAAAGCCGTGTTCCATAAGCGGGCCTTCGAACACCTCGTCGGGGTAGGTGAGGTGTTCCAGATGGTCTTCTAGCGGATGAAAGGCGATGGGCGAGGAGAGGAAGCGGCTCAAGTCATCGAAGCAGCAAGCGAATACCTCCACTGCATCTGCACCGGGAGGGATCTCCAAATCTAACGTCAAGCCAATCTCTTGCACCCGCAGGGCCTTGATGGCGTAGAAATCTTCGCCAACGTTACGGTGTGCGTGTAGGAAACTCGATACCTGACCTACGTAGTCATAGGCCGCCATGATCTTCCGGTTATACTTCTCAATCAGCGAATCGTAGCCTGTTTCCTGTAACAGTTGCCCAACCTCCAGGCTCAGGGCCTTCACAAATTCTGCATCGCTGAACTGTAGCACGCCTTCCTGGGTAATGCGTACATCCCAGTTATCCGAAATTTCTTCATCCGGTAGGCTGATCTGCTGCCAGGCAAAGTAGTCGTTTACTTGGTTGTCCGGGAATTCTCCGAAAGTAAGCATCGATACGCTGTACGGCCTGCTAGCTAAGGAAGTACGTAGCCCGTAGTGCGCCCGATCCCACACAGGGTACTCAATTTCTAGCGGAATGAGATGCGTGATCGAATCCGTTGCGCCGGGCGGAGTCCAGGTGACCGAAACTTCCGCTTTAAAGGCCAGCCGGGTCAGGTCCTCCTCGGTGGGGTGGGGCTCAAATTCCAGCAGAACGTCGTAAAGACCCGGCAAAGCCACCCTAGGTTTGCCG
>DMST01000052.1:2742-3033 GCA_003454975.1 Cytophagales bacterium
TAGCTCAGGGCCTGGGCATCGGCATCGTAGAAGAGGGCCGGCTCCGTTTGGGTAGTCTTTTCCAGCCAGGCATTGCGCACAAAGGGTAAGTCAATCAGCAGCTTGCGGTAGTCGCGCACCGTGACCGGGGCCGAAGGTAGGGCCTCCCGCGCCGTGTAGAAAGGTTGATCGGCCGGATCGTCCCAGCCTGTTTTCTCCGCTAGTAGATTCTTGATGCCGTGGTCAGTACGGTAACCAGCCTCCGTCAGCGCAAAACATAGCATCTCCAGGATGGTTACCCCCGGGTCATGT
>DMST01000052.1:3093-8073 GCA_003454975.1 Cytophagales bacterium
TTTGTAGTCCGTCCAGACCGTGCCCGCTAGCCGTTGCAATTCCGCCAGGCCTTCCGCGCGCAGTCTTTCATAGTCCATTGCTGGGTGCTTTGGCGTCTTGGTGGGCAGGGTGGTGGGGGTGGTAGTTTCCATGGAGTGGGTGTTTTAAGGTTAGAGGCGAAAAATGGTGAGGTAGTAGGTCTGGATGAACCTTTTTAGTCCAGCATCGCTATCGAAGATGGTATCCACCTGTTGCCCAGGTTTTAATCTTCTGAGAATAGAGTAGGAGGCCGTCGCTCGCCGCCCGTCGCCTTCACCGGCCCAGGCAACTCCTGTGATCGGCTGACCATCGATCCGAAACCGCATATAGATGTCGTTATCGGTGCCGCCGTTGGAGTGGGCATCCCGGGTGAAACCCAGCGCCATGGAGTATATTCCTGGCTGGGTAACCGTCAAAATTCCCCCATCCCATTCGCAGTTTTCCAAAAGGTGCGTAGTAGCATAAATGACCCTTTGAATACTCCCGCTGCTTATGTGGTGGGTCCCATAAACAGAAAGGGCTACGTGCTGCCTTTCCACTAGGCCGTTAACCTGGAGGGGCATGGTAGGGTCGGGTGTTCCAATGCCAACAAAGCCTTCTGTGAAGTAGAGGTTATCACCCTTCTGACCCCACAGCTGGCCTGCCTGGGTAGCACCCCGCTGCTGCGTGATGGGTGTTTCCTGGCCCTTGCCATCCTGGAACATCAGCGTTTGCTGGGTTTCCTTTTGTATGGGCAGTGGGTCTACATCTCCCTTGAACTTGCCCGTGATCTCCTGATTACCGTAGCTGGGCAGATGGGGGAACTGATCGGCATCGCCCAGCCTCCAATACGCTTCCAGCTCCGAGCTATACAGTGTACGCAGGTCGGTTTCGCGGCCTGCCCTGAACAGTTCGGCTATCTCTTCGGCCTGTAGTGATGTATTAAGGATGGCGAACTCATCCAAGTAACCTTGTAAATGAACATCAAAGCCATTGCCCAGATTTCGGACACCCAGGTAGAATCGATCCGGGATATTGGCCGACTCCCAAAGGGTATTGAAAAAGTGATTTGCCGGAGGCCGGTTGCCTTGTAAGTCGTACGATTGTTCAATACCATCGAGGTAAATTCGTAATCCTTGGCTATCTACCACCACCACGATGTGGTACCAGCGGTGGCGGGTAAAGTAATCATGGCCTCTCTGTACATACCCCGAGTACCAGCTGTGGTTATCGGCCACGGTAAAGTTGAGGCATTCGTCTCCGTAAGCCTCCGTCCAAGGTCCAATGCCCAAAAACAGATAACAGGGCTCGGGTTGCCCGGGGTTTCCTAAGTACAATATGTTCTGAGGCCCCGTACTGGGCGGATTGTCCGGGTGGTACCACACGGATAGGGTACCGGTGCTCAGGTGAGATAGTTTGTCCTGTTGACCAGTAAGGTCTACGTAAGAGCCACCAGCAATCTTGAGTTGGTAGAAATCTTGTTCCTTGACGTACAGCTGGCCCTCACTGGCGCGGGCCGAAGGGGTACTGCGTTGCACTTTTAGCCGTAGAGCCTCTTCCGTACTTACCGGCCCTTGTACTAGCAGTCCATTAGCGGGGGCGGCCACGGTATTGCACAACTCCTTGCCCACGGTTAGGTTGCCGCCTACTGCCAAGCGACTTTGGGGGGAGTTGCTGTTGATCCCTACCCGTTGCTCCGGGGTAACGGTCAGGCCATCGTCCAGCTGGTTCACGCCGCTTTCTATCAGTTCACCGAACTGCTCACTGGTGGGCGTGTCTCCTCGCTCAAAGTAAGCCTTTAGTTGTTCGCGTGATTGTTTCATGAGCTGGAGAGTTGGTTGACGAATATTTCTTCTACTTCAATGTACCAAGTAGAATTATTCATACCTGTCGCTCTACTATTTGCATTGTTGTTCCCTACACCTGGTCGATCACCAACCCAAATGCTTATTTCATGCTCTCCTTGAGCAATATTATAAGCCACACCTTTACATGTGCCAGGCATGTTAACATCAGAATACTGGTTATTGAAGAAGTACCAATCAAAATTGATAGGCGTAGGTTGTATATCAAATCCATCGATTTTTATGGTCCACCTGCCTGCAATATGACTATTGCCATCTACCCTAAAATTGTCAGTGTATGTAATGAGTAAGATTGATTGGTGGTCATGTTTATAAAAGGAAAGACTACGGGATGGTATACGTCCTATGTGAACTATTTCAATGGGACCATTCCCGGTTGCTAGCCACACCCGACGTGCGCCCTCGTAGGCCTGCATGCGGGCGTCTCCTACTACATCCAAGGCCTTTTCTGGGTCGGCGGTGCCAATCCCCACCTTGCCTTCGCTGAAGTAGAGATTCTCACCCTTTTGACCCCATAGTTGCCCAGCTTGAGAGGATCCTTGCTGCTGGGTGATGGGTATTTCCCTACCCTCGACGTCCTGGAACATTAAGGACTGACGGGTGGATTTGATGATGGGGTGGGGGTCTACATCCCCAATGTATTTCCCAGTCAGTGTCTTCTGGCCAAGGTCAGACAGATACGGGAATTGCCCCGCATCGCCCAGGGGCCAATACGCTTCCAATTCCGTGTCGAACTGGTTTCGCAGGTCGGTCTCCCGTCCCGCTTGAAATAGTTTGGCTACTTCATCCGCCTGTAGGGGCATATTCAGAATCGCCAGTTCATCCAGGTTCCCGTAGGCCGGAATATCAAAACCGCTCCCTTGGTTGCGGGCCCCTAGGTAAAACCGATCAGGGGGGAGGGGACTCTCCCACAAAGCACTAAAAAATCCCTTGGCCGGAGAGCGGTTGCCTTGCAGGGTGTAGGTTTGCTCCACTCCGTCCAGATAGATTCGCAGACCCAAATTGTCAACCACCACTACTATATGGTGCCACCGGGGTCGAGTAAAGTAATCGTAACCCTTGCGGATATAGGCCCCATACCACTCTCCTTTTGCCCGTATGGCAAAGTTGAGACATTCGTCCTCGTAGGTGCTCGTCCAGGGGCCAATCCCCAACTGCAATTTGCAGGCGTCCGTATCACTACCGTTGCGTAGGTACAGTAGCATTTGGGATTTGGGGGCAGCTTCGTTCAAGGGACGGTACCAAAGGGAAATAGTGCCTATGCTGAGGTGCTGCAACTTATCTTGCTCCCCGGTAAGGTCTACATAAGCCTTGCCATTCAGCCGAAGGTGATAATAATCATGCTCCTTCACGTAAAGCTGGCCTTCGCTGGACCGGACGGAGGGGGTATTCCGCTGAACCTTCAGCCGTATGGCCTCTTCGGTGCTTACCGGGCCCTGAACCAACAGGCCATTAGGGGGAGCAGCCACCGTATTGCACAGTTCCTTGCCTACCGTCAGGTTGCCGCCTACGGATAGTTGGCTTTGGGGTGTTTGGCAGCTCACTCCCAGTCTTTTGTCCGAAGTGGTGGTCAGGCCGTCATCGGCCAAGTTGATCCCACTATCAATCAGCTCACTAAACTGCTCGGCAGTAGGTGTGTCCCCGCGTTCGAAGTACGCCTTGAGTTCTTTGCGTGGCTTTTTCATGGGCTGGGTAGTTGATGTAACATGACTTCTTCTACTTCTATCATCCAAGTCGAATTACTCCAGCCGGTATACCGGTCTCTTTCGCCCGCTGTATTGGAGGTATCTCCTACCCAAATACTGATTTCATGCTCTCCCGACCCGATGTAATGGGCGGTACCTTGTATCGAACCGGGGAAATGATGTTCGGTAAACTGCCCATGGTCAATGAAGGCGTAATAGTCTTTGTATATAGGTGCCGGTTTTGCATCCAGGTCGTCAATCTTGATGGTCCAGCGGCCTTGGGAGGCCGAGATTCCTTTCGCACGAAAGGTGTCAGAATACCGGATAAGCAGGGCGGTTTCGGCTTGGTACTTTTGGAACCGGAGGACGCGAGAGGTGATTTTGCCAAAATGGACCTCTTCATTAGGTCCGTTTCCGGTGGCTACCCATACCCAGCGAGCGCCCTGGTACTGGTGGAGCCGGGCTAGCCCGGCCACGTGCAGCCGCGCTTCCGGGTCCTCCGTTCCAATACCCACCTTCCCCTCATTGAAGTAGAGGTTTTCTCCTTTTTGGCCCCAAAGTTGCCCTGCCTGGGTGGTCCCTTTCTGCTGGGTAATGGGCGTTTCCTGCCCTTGCCCGTCCTGGAACATCAGGGACTGGCGGGTTTCTTTTTGTAGGGGAGAAGGATGTTGACTACCAATAAATTCGCCCACCAAATCCTGTCGGCCAACACTGTGAACGGTAGGGAACTCTCCTTGCTCCCCGAGCTTCCAGTAGGCCTCTAGTTCAGTAGTATATATGGTACGCAGGTCAGTTTCGCGACCGGCTTGGTAGATGGCTTTTATTTGTTCTCGATCAAGGGGTGTATTGAAGATGGCTAGCTCATCTAGAGCACCATCCATGCTCATGTCTCGGCCTGCGGGCACATCCCGACGTCCTAAGAAAAAGCGGTCTGGTGCTGCTTGGTTCCCTTCCCATAAATCTTTGATAAAGGACTTTGATAGTGGGCGATGACCTTCTCCAATAGTGGGAAACTCTACTCCATCTACATACATGGAAAGTGACTGAGCGCTGACAGAAATAGCGAGGTGGTACCAGTGGTGGGGTATGAAGTGGTTGTGGGTAAGGGGTGCACTGGGAGAGTAATGAGCACCGTTGCGATTGATGGAGTAAAACAGCGCGGGTTCTCCCTTGCCTTGCGTCCAGGGAGCGATGCCGAATTGGAGGGTAGTGGGATCAGGGGTATGGGGGTTGCCGATGTACAGGAGAATCTGGTGCCCAAGAGGAGGCTCCTGGCTGGGGCAAAACCAGAGGGAAATGGTGCCCTGGTTGAGGTGTTTCAGGTGTTCTTGGGTTCCACTAAGATTTACGTAGGCAAGGTCTTCGAAGCGCAAATGAAAATAATCCTGCTCCTTCACGTACAGCTGGCCTTCGCCCGCCCGCACGGCGGGCA
>DMST01000264.1 GCA_003454975.1 Cytophagales bacterium
CGTGACGGCCGTGCTGGACTTCTTTGATGCGCCCGAGAACGCCAGCAAGTACCGCATACTACCCAACGAATACATCCTCTTTGGGCACAGCACCGGGGGCGGACTGGCGTTGCTGAGCGGAGCGGAAGACCCTCGGGTAAAGCGGATAGGTATGTACTCGCCCTGGAATGTGAGTACAACTAGCGAAGAGAACTTTGAGTGGCTGCAGGGCTATCTCAAGGGGCTCTTTATGCTGAATATGGACGCCAAGGCCTTTGTGGATGAGCTGAGACAGAATCTGGAGGCCTATGACCCGCTGCGGCATCAGGAGGTATTAGGGACCAAGCAAGTGCTGGTAGTGGATGAGAATGAACGGAACCGGCCTTGGGTAGAACAGATTGAGCACGCCCAGTACGTGCTGATGGACACCGACCATTCCTTTTCGGATAAGCGACTGGAACTGATTGAAGTAGTTTCGGACTGGCTGGACCATTGAAGCATTAATAGTGATTGTGGAGGCACCCATTTCCCTACTACCTCGCGACATATTGAAAATAACCTGATTCGATCCTTAACCTGACCAGGGAAGCCCAACAACTATCCCCATTTTTACCGCAGAATGAAATAGGACTTTGCCTCTTGAGTTTTTCTTTATCCACGTTTGGATATGGACAAAGGTCTAAACCCCTTGAAGATCAGCCACAGAGGTAAGGCCAATTCAAACAGAGTACCCGGTAGGTACAAGATTTGTCCCGCAGTAGAATAGCCCAAGGTTTCGACTACCACTTTGCAGAGCAACATACCATAACCCAGGAAGCCCAACACGGTGAGGACACGTGGGATGAGCCGTTCCTTATACAAAAGGTAGCAAAGGAAAAAGCTGCCTACAGAGAGGGTAATCATAGCGAGCTGAAAGAGCTGGTATTTCGCACTTTTCAAGATAATACCCACCGTTTCGAAATGACCTAACTCGGTAGGGAAGGCTTGCAAGTACTGTTGGCTCAAGGGAATGAAAAGTAGAATTACCGCTCCGCTTACCAGTAGCAAGCTACCTTCTATGATCCGGGTACTTTGGTAAATGAGCGCTATCCGTGGGTTATACTGGGCTAACAAGGGGTAGAACACCAAGCCGATGCCTATAACGGCAAAATCGTTTACTATCTGAAGAAGAATACCCAGGCCGATGGACTGTGCGTTGGGGAATGCTTGTTCGAGAAATCCTGACCCGGAAAGTATCCCTCCTACTATGTTATCCCCGATCATGAAAGTGGTAGTAGAGCCTAGGATCAACACCCCGATGATGATGGCGCTTTTTCGTTCTGCAGTCATATTTATGATTTTCTACAGGACGAGCACCGGTGCGGGTTGTTACAGAAGGGGAAGTAGTTTCTTTAAGGAATTACGTTTAGTCTTGCAGTATTTCGAGGAAATCTCCATACAGCGGTGGCGCATTTTCTACCATGTGCCAATGCCCTACGCCCGGGTACAGCCGATTGGGAATCTCATGTTCCAGTAGGAAGTTTTGGGTTTCTGATCGCCCCAGAGGTACACCTTGTTGCAGGCCAGTTCCTTGAATTCGAATCCGCATCGGTTACCCTTTATGTACTTTTGGCTGGTGACGCTCCAGTTCTTTATGCCTTCAGGATCTGCGAACCGCAAACTGGAAAAATACCGTTTGTAACGCTCTTGTGTCCTAGCCTGCTCAAGTGGCCGATTTGAGGCTGGGGATCAAATGTTCTAACGGGGCGGTAATGATTTTACTAATTTAGCAGTACTGGTGCTGCAAAAACAGGCCAATCTCCCGTTCTAAGGTGCGGTAGCCAGACTTGTGTTTGAAGAAGAAGGGAAAAATAAACAGGGCTAGCTCTGTCATGCCCAAGGTCATCAGAATTCCACCAAATACGGAAGGCGGAGAAGAAGCGATCGAGACTTCGTTTTTGTGAATCGAGATTTCGGCACCTATCAAGGTTGACTTGCCTACCAAAATGCTTTTCCGACCCGCACCGAAGGTTTTTACTGAGTATTGTCCTGAAAATCGTTGGCTCAGTATTTCTTTTAATTCGTTAAGGGAAGGTAGCTGTTTAGTAGACTGGATTCTCATGGAAATTTTTCGGTTATGTACCCTATAATATACGGAAACTTTGTGACCGTGTTTAGCCCCAGATCCCTCCCTTGCCTAGGGTAAGTTGACTGTTTTATGGAACCATCAGCACCGAACACACGCGGCCTTGGTCGTTCCGCCCGGTATGTGGGTTTTCAGGATCAAGCGTCCACACGCCATCAATCACTACTTGATAATGATAAGTCCCAGGAGGTAATGCTATACGACATATCCACTCTCCGTTTTGCTTTGAAAAGAGGTGGGTAATAGGCTCCCAATTATTGAAATCTCCCACAAGGGTGATCAATCTGGCGTGACGGTATCGGCCTTCGTTCAAACGGAATTCCACATTAGCTTGGTTAGTTGCTGGGGTTAGTTGATCAAGCACCGTTTGAACCCTTTCATTTCCCGGTTTTAAGGCTATGGCTTTTTGGTAGTAGCTTTTGGCTTCCGCCACCTCGCCGCTTTGTAGGCAGGCATCAGCGTACTGCACATAGGCTTCGAAAGACGCAAAGGCTAGTACATTGGATAGGTATACCTTTTGGGCGTCGGCATAGCGCTTTTCTTGCATTAGCCGATCGCCTACCCGTCGCATGCGGCTCTGGCTAATAAGGGTCGTGTCATGGTGTACTTGGTTCTCATGAAGAAACTCCACGATGGCCTTGTCATAGCCCTTCTGTAGGATGCTCTTCAGCAGCGCTTGGTGGGGCGCATCCTCCACTTGGTAGTCCATCCAATCGAAGGCCGGACATTCTTCATCGCTGAATACATACTTTACCACTTCCGGCACTATGCGGAGTCCGTTTTCGGTATTCGCCAAAAAGACCACACCCTTGCCCTTCTCTGGGTAGGCCATGGTAAAGGCCTTGAAAGTGCCGTTGTCGCCCCATTGCCAAATGGCTTTGCCCATCTCCGTTTTTTGTATGCCCCAACCCAGACTCCAAAACAGATTGCCCTCCTCCGTCACGGGGATTTGCCCCGAAAGCATAGTACGGGTGTTCTTCTTCTTCAGTCCTTCGCCATTCATGACCGCCACCATGAATTTGGCGTAGTCTTCCGCCGTGGTTTGTAGAGAGTAGGCCACATTGCTTTCACTCCTTTTTCGCTTGGCAAGCGTGAATCCGGTAAAATCATGTGGGGCGGCGTAGTTTTCCTCAAATCGGTCCTCCCATGTGTAACTGGTGTTGGTCATGCCCAAGGGCTGATAAACCAGCTCTTCGGCCAATTGATTGATTTCTTGCCCTTGCAAGTGCTCCACCACTTTCATCAAATACACGAAGCCCTCACCGGAATACTGGAACCGCTCCCCGGGCTCAAACTCTGTTGCTAATTGACCCCGTCGCCAGTTGGGCAGCCCACTGGAGTGACTCAGCACTCTGCGGGCCGTGATGCGCTTGTATCGTTCATCGTGTTCCAAATCTGGGTATTCCCAGTATTCGTGCAGGGGCTTATCCAAATCAAGGTCTCCGGCTTCTACTAGTTTCATGACGGCGTAGGCGAACACCAGTTTACTCAGCGAGGCGGCCGAAAAAATGGTTTCTGTGCTGACGGGTACTTGTGTATCGTTAGCCCTAACGCCATGCCCAGCATGATAAAGAATCTTCCCGTTTTCTATAATAGCGACTGAAAGGCCCGGTATGTCATGGGTCTGGAGGAGGTTCTCAAAAAATGCTTCTGTCTGCGACTGCCCGGAAAGACTCGTGACACACAAAATTTGCATTAAGCCTAAGGCCAAAAAGTTCAGTTTCATGTTGAGCGGCTATTTTTAAGACTCCCTAAATCACTGAGGGTAACGCCTCTCTGCCTGAGGTACACTGGGATCCTCAAAAAGGCATCTTGGTACCTTCATAACACTTGTTGTAATCGGATGTTGGAGAGGAGAGCCACTCTTACGGCGTATTCAGGAAGAACCGCACTTTGTCCTTAGCCATGGCGCCTTCGCGCTTGTAGAATTTTATGGCTTGGGAATTTGTAACAGGCGTTTGCCACTGTACCTGAAAGTACCCTTCTTCGGTAGCGATTTGCTTGATACGGTCTAGCAGTTTTTTGCCAATGCCGTATCCCCGCCATGCCTCCTTGAGAAAAAGGCAATCCATGTACAGGTAGTAGGCGGCGTCCCAAGTAGAATACTGCCGGACGAACGTAGCGTACCCTACCAATTCTGGTCCTACAGCAACGACCAGGCATCTCAGTTCAGCCTGCGGGGAGACAAGCGTTTCTTGCAACGCTTCCCTTTTTCCTTCCTCAGAGTAGTCACTCTGCTCATAGGCGGCGTGCGTTGCGCATAGTTCTATCAGCTGATCGATGTCCTGCTCTTGATAGGGCCTAATTTGATAATCGGTCATAGAAATTCGGTTTGATTATGCTTCCTAAAGAAAATAGAATTCTATATGCCTAGACGGTGTAGGTTTCTGCGTCCAAACTCTCTGAGCACCGCTAACAGATATTGGAGATGCTTTTTCTCTCGCCGGAAGTTGGTACAACAAGCCCTGAGAACGGTTTGCCCTCTGATAGTAGTTTCTCGGATGAATACCCGCTCGTCCTGTTCTGAGTCCTCAACGATGGCTTTGTTTAAGCGATTCAAGGCGGTCAGATCCAGGTCATTCTCCGGCGAACGGTATCTAAAACAAACCACAGACAAACTTACCGGAGTGATCAACTCAAAATCATTGGAGGCTTCTATCATCTTGCCCAGGCTTTGCATCCATTCCAGACTGCTGCGGATAGATTGCCTCAAGGGTTCAGCGCCGTAGGCTTTGAAATTCATCCACACTTTCAGGGCCTTGAAACTTCTGGATTGCTGCATGCTCCATTCCGAAAAGTCCACCTTACTATCCTCATGATCGAACCTTTGGTACTCGGGTACCATGCGGAAAGTGTCCCTAAGGTGATTGGGGTTTTTCATGAGCAAGGCACCGCATTCAAAGGGTACAAAAAGCCACTTGTGCAAATCGATGGTGATGGAATCGGCTAGGTCCATGCCAGCGAACTCTTGCTCCCTTCGCTTGGGAATAGAAGCGGCAAATCCGCCATAGGCGGCATCCAGGTGTA
>DMST01000265.1:0-1139 GCA_003454975.1 Cytophagales bacterium
CCCAGCATCCAATGCAGCTTCTTGCTGTCGGCGGACCAGTGCAGGCTCAAGCCAGCGTCGCGGGCTACCTGCGCTACGGGCACGGCATTGGTGCTGCGGCTCAGGCCAAAGGGCTTACCCGACTGGGGCATGGCTGCAATGTATACTTTAAATAGCTCCTTGAAGGCCACCCAGTTCCCGTCCGGCGATACCCGGAAGTCGGTGGCGTAGGTGCTGTTGAAATGTGTTTGCTCGTCATAGCCCTGCAGGTTCACGCTGCGATAGCTCTTGCTCAGGCTACCGAACACCGTACCTCCGGTGAGGAAGTACACGCGGTCGCCCGCCCCGTTGAACACCGGATTGCTGCCGCGCTCGCTGATGCGCTTCGCCTCACCACCATTGACGGACATCAGGTAGATGCCCGGTTCCTCAGAGTGAGTATAGCCTTGGGCGCCGTTGCCGCCCTCTTTCCAGTACACCAGCTGCTGCCCGTTGGGGCTGAAGGCGGGGGTGCGGTAGATGCCCGGGGTGCTCGTCAGCTTAGTGGGCGTGGCCCGGCGACTGCTCAGGTCCAGCTTCATGATGGCCCCGCCCGTTACGTCGCTCCAGGTGGTGTACACCAGCGTATTGCCGTCGGCCGAAATCGCCGGGTCGTACTCAAAATCCTCGCCGTCCGTTACGCGCTCAGGCGTGCCGTTGGGCAACTTCTTCTTCCACAGGTAGCCCACGGCGTTGAAGTACAGCGTCTTCTCGTCGGGGGAGGTAATGGCCTGGCGGATCACCTTGGCAGTGAACTCCTCCGGGGCTACCTCCTGCTGGAAGCGCACGGTCTCTACCATCTTGTGCGTAGCCGAGGCCGTAAAGGGAATCTCGGTGGCCTCGTAGCTGCTCACATTCACGCTCCACAGCTTGCCCTGGCCCCAGATCACAATGTTCTGGTCGTCGGGCGTCCAGTCGTTGCCCGTGTACACACCAAAGATGGCCCAAGCCTCGCTCTGGTCCTTGTTCAGGCCGTCGAAGATGGGCCACTCGCGGCCGCTCTCCAGGTCCCGGATGAAAAGTACCGACTTCGTGCGCACCCGGCGTACAAAGGCTAGCTTCTTGCCGTCGTGGCTTACCTGCGGGCGAAAGGCCGAACCGGGGCCTCCGGTCACACCTTC
>DMST01000265.1:1195-1657 GCA_003454975.1 Cytophagales bacterium
CTTCCAGCTCGCCCGTCTGGCGGTCGTACCGGCGAATGGCGTAGATCTGCGAGTTGGGGTCTTTGTTGTACTGGAAGAAACCGCCGGGGTAGAAGTCCTCACTGAAGTACACGTAGCGGCCGTCTGGCGAAACAGCAGGCTCGTTTACATCTTGCTGGTCGTTCTTGCGCTCCGTCAGCTGGATACCCGAGCCACCCGTGATGTGGTACTGCCAGATTTCGCCCGCGCCCAGCGAACGGCCGCTGGTAAAGTGCTTGCGCGCAATCAGGAATTGCCCGTCGGGTGTCCACACGGCGTTGTTCAGCAGGCGGAAGCTCTCCTTGGTGATCTGCTTGGCGTTTTCGCCGTCGGTATCCATCACCCAGATATTGTCGCCGCCCCCAGCGTCGGAGGTAAAGGCAATCTGGGAGCCGTCCGGGCTAAAGCGGGGCTGAACTTCCCAGGGATGCCCACCTCGGATCA
>DMST01000265.1:1687-9054 GCA_003454975.1 Cytophagales bacterium
GGATCAAGGTCGCTTCCCCGCCGCCGATAGGCATGGTATAGATATCACCCAGCAGGTCGAACACGACGGTTTGCCCGTCGGGGCTCACGTCCAGGCTCATCCAGGTGCCTTCGGATACCGTAATGGTTACGTCTTTGGAAGGGAAATCGGGCACGTTCACATCCCAGTCGTCCTGGGCCATCGCCGCGCTCCCCATGCACCCTACCAGCAGCAGGGCCAGTGCAATACGTTTCATAGAATAGTAAGGTCTCGTCCTAAAAGCCGAAAGATAGGGAATCACACTCGGAGCAGGGAGGACAATTAGGAATGCGGAGGGATGAGATGATGAGGAGATGAAATGTACCGGTCGGTCGCCATTTCTTCGGGATCATCCTGGGGTTCCAAGCAGAATGCTTAAAACAGCAACTTTTATAACTGACAAAACTGGCGCGGGCATCTCGCCCGTGTCTAAAACCTGACGGGGCGTCCTGTCCGAACGCCTGTTTGGAAGATAGTCACTCCCTTACTCGGCACATTTCTTTCAAGTTTCCATAAATGCAGCCTGGAGGCTGCGGCGGCAAGGAGTTCCAAGCTTTGAAGCTTGAAACAGTTACTATATGAATTAAAAAACACCCGAAAAGTCCCAGGCCTCTTCGCTGCCGTAGCGGAGGTAGCCACCGGATTGGGCCAGGGGCGAGAGGATGTTGTTGTGGTAGAGTTGGCCCGTACCGAGGCCGGAGGGCAGTACAGGGTCGAAGCTGTCGGTGAACTGAGCCACGGCGTTGAGGCCGACGTTGGATTCCAGGGCGGAGGTCATCCAGTAGTCGATGCCACGAGCCCGGGCCAGCTCGATCCACTCGGTGCTGCTGTACAGGCCGCCGACTAGCGTGGGCTTCAGGATGATAAACTGGGGCTGGATGGTATCGAGTACCTCCGCCTTGCGGGCTTGCTCGTGTACGCCAATGAGCTCTTCGTTTAGTGCGATAGGGATGGGCGTATCGGCGCAGAGGGCGGCCAGGGTTTGCCACTGCCCAGCCATGATGGGCTGCTCGATGGAGTGGAGCTGAAACTCGGCCAGTTGCTTTAGCTTTTGGGGTGCTTCCTCGGGGCTAAAAGCGCCGTTGGCGTCTACGCGCAGCGTAATTTGGTCGGGTTCGAAGCGCTCCCGTACCAGGGCCAGCAGCCGCAGTTCTTCCTCAAAATCGATGGCCCCAATCTTCACCTTGATGGTGGTAAAGCCCTGCGCCAGCTTCTCCTCTAGCCGCGCCTGCATGGTGGGCGCATCGCCCATCCACACTAGCCCATTGATCAGGATGGTGCGCTCCCACCGCACAAAGGGCGTGTCGATGATCCTTCGCTGACCACCGTGCAGCAGGTCCAGCATGGCCGTCTCCAGGCCAAAGCGAATGCTCGGCCATTCGGCCGAAACGAGGCCTTGCACCCACGGGTATACCTCCTCCACGTTTGTGGGTACATCGGCTTGGGCAATCCGCTCCTGCAGACCCTCCAGCACCGCTCTCATTTCCGGCCGATCATCGATGCTGAGCCCCACCAACGGTCCCGCCTCCCCTAGCCCAAATACCTCAGGAGTTTGTTCGTCCCAAAGCTTGAGAAACCAGGTTTTCTTCTCGCGCAGCACACCCCGCGAGGTGCCTGCGGCAAAGGTGAACTGAAGGGTATAGGGATAATAAGCGTACGCTAAAGCCATGCTATTGACGAGGTACAAATGAAGAATGGAGAAGCGAAGGTAATTCTAAATGTTGAGTGTTAAATTTTGAATGGAACCAACCACTCTTATTCTTCCTCAACCAAGGCTTGCCAGTATTCTAGCTCCAGCATGCTTTCCCGCTCCTCAGGCAAAAAGGGGAAAAAGTTGAAGCCGGTACGTAGCTCCAATTCGTCAATGGGCACGGCGGCGTTCCAGAGAGATTCGTCGTCTACGTTGTCATGCCGCAAGATGATAGCCATCGTGTGCAGAGAGTCGGGGGAGAGCCAAGCCTTGTAGAAGTAACCGGGCACGGTGATGGTGGAGTTCTTGCCAATGTGGCCCAGGGTATCCTGAAAGATGGGGCCGGACACAGCGTAGAGACTATCCAGCGCATGGGCAATCTCCTTCTCCAGAGTTTCCAGACTGTACCAGTCTCCGCCCGTGCGGTTGAAGTTGACCCCTATCTGCGGGCTGATGTTACTCATCATAAAGCACTCCTTGTATATCTCCTCGCTGTGCTTGTTGTATTCCGCCCGGCTCAGATGGCCGCGGTCATAGCCTGACCCCTTGTAGTCATTGTCCGAGGGCGTCTTGGTGTCGATGCTCCGGTCAGACCGGAAACCGACTCCAGTACGGTCTTGAGAAGGAATATCCAACTCCTGGGCCGTGAGGGTGAAAGCCACCCAGTAGGGCTGCTCGTGGGTTTCGGACCAGCCGGAGGCCCATTGTTCGTAGGCAACTACGGTATCGGCGGGGCCTTGCGGCCAAAATCCGGTTTGAGCCAGGGCCGAAAAGGAGCTCAGCAGTAGTATAAAAAGGATAAGATATCGCATGGGTTTGATCGTTCTTTCCAGACAAATAACGTGGTTATATCTACCATTCGCTTGTATCTCCCTGGATATAGATATCCACTTTCCTTTTTTGGACACAGAGAGTATTGAGGAGGCACCGGAGGCGTTTCAAGCAAAGGAAGAGGAGTGTTCCCTACGGCCGACATGTGTCTTAAACTACCCCGTCCTTCGGACATCCCTCCGTGAAGAAGGAGGGGACTTTAACAACCTGACCTTGGTAATTTGTAAGAGAAGGAAAAGTCGCTGGAAGTGGCGATACATGACTCCTATTCGAGGCTGAATTTGACTGTTCTAACCTTTTCTTCTGGCCTCTTCGCAAAGCTTTGGGAAAAAAGTGTGGTAAAAAGCTTCACTTAAGGCTAGGTCGGAATTGTATATTGATTAATGATTTAAAACCGCAAGGTTAGTTGCACCCCGAGGCCCGGCTGCTCGGTATTGAGATTGCTAAGGGAGAGACCTAACAAGCGTACCTGTGCCCCTTCGGAGTCGAAGGAGTCCATCAGTTCGCCGTATACCTCATGGATCTCGTCCAGGCTAGTGAGGTAGTGGCCTTGCGTTTTGCTGCGCGTAATCTGCTCGAAGTTGCTAAACTTCACCTTGAGGGTGAGCGTCTTACCATAGCTATTGGCCCGTTCGCTGCGCTCAAATACCTTCTCGGCAATTGGCCCCAGGGCCGCCAGCATTTCCTCTTTAGTTGTCTTGTCCGTATCGAAGGTACGCTCCGCACCAATGCTCTTTCGGATGCGGTCGGGGTTTACCCGGCGGTGGTCCTCTGCCCGGGCAATGGCGTAGTACCAGCGCCCAGCCTTACCAAACTTCTTTACCAAACCCTCCAGGCTCCAGGCTTTCAGGTCGGCCCCGTGGTTGATGCCCAGCTTGTGCATCTTTTCTGCCGTCTTTTTGCCAATACCGTGAAACTTATGGATGGGCAATTGCTCAACAAACTCCACCGCTTTATCTGGCGGTATAAGCGTAAGCCCGTCGGGCTTGTTTAGGTCAGAGGCTACCTTGGCCAAGAATTTATTTACACTGATGCCCGCGCTAGCCGTCAGGTTGAGTTCTGCTTTTATACGTGCCCTGATCTCCTTCGCAATGAGTGTAGCCGAGGGTACCCCCTTTTTGTTGTGGGTTACGTCCAGGTAGGCCTCATCCAGCGAGAGCGGTTCCACCAGATCGGTATAGTCATGAAAGATCTCGCGTATCTGTTTGGAGATGGCCGAGTAGTGATCGAACCTAGGTTTGACGAAAATAATCTGCGGGCATTTGCGAAACGCAATGGCCGAGGCCATGGCCGAATGTACACCGTACTTGCGGGCCTCATAGCTAGCTGCTGCCACTACCCCACGCTGCCTGCTACCTCCTACCGCCACGGGTTTACCTCTCAAATCGGGGTTGTCTCGCTGCTCTACCGAGGCATAAAAGGCATCCATATCCACGTGGATAATCTTCCGTACTTCGGTAAGTTCTGAAGGCTCGTTCACTTTTTTGGGTCAAAAAACGATGATTTTAGCACTTAAACGACTTGTCTACCATTTGTCCACTGCAATTACACATCCAAATTCATTTTTCACCGTTAAGCTTGTACGGTAACATTGAAGAAACATTCGAATAACACAAATGATAGCGGTACTAGCGCAGGAAACTTTTGATATTACACTCTACCCCATGCAAGATAACCAACACGTTTTGCTGGTGGTAAGTGCGGAAGTTCCTCAGGAAATACGCATCTCGGTATTTGATTCAGAGGGGAAGGTACTACAGAAAAAGGAACCCGATCATCGGGGCCTTTGCTTTCTAAAAACTAGCATTTTGGCCCCCGGCTATTATGATTTGGAGGTGGCCTCCCCTACCCTCTCTATTCACAGAAGATTATTTGTACACCACACCTTGGGCGAATGCTCATTGGCTCCTGAAGGAAACCATAGGTAGTTGAATTATATTAGTTAGGTTGGATAATTGGTTGGGCCACGCTGCTTTTTCAGTGTGGCCCTTTTTTGTCTTTGCCAGTGGTATGCCCCCTTGAGCGAAGCGTATTGATGCCATCTGGAATTAGGAGCTTCTGAAGAAGTCCTCAAGTGCCTCCGGCCTACACGGCGCGGATTTAGCCGAATGGTTATGATTTTGGATAAAAACTGGGCTTTAGTCGGGGTGCATTGCCTAAGCAGTGAGGGTCTCCCTGTGCTAAAGCGCTGGAAATTCAGCGGCTTGGATCCGAGCTAAAGATGGTCCGCCATCGTGGTCGACGCCATTGAAAACCAAGACTTTACACCCTTCCACTGAAAAACCATGGATATGTAGTCGCAGAATTAGCCTTCAACTTCCTCTGTTTCAGGTGAATAACAATTTTTCAGTGAGTCCTACTTATGATTCTAGCGGTAACAACTTTCGAAGAACAGAGTGAAAGATTGCAAGGTCGTGGCTTATGACCATCCACTTCTACCTATATTATCTGAAATCCAATTGGCCAATCGTTATCCGTACGTTTTCAATTGTATGACTTTAGCACTGGCATTTTTCCCTTACACCTTCACATTAGTGAAAAATCAGGCTTAGGTTTTATCTAACCTACCCTCCAAAACCCAAACCGTTACGCTTGTTCCTCGGCTTCCTCTTCTTCTATTTCCATTTCTCCTTTCTTAAACTTCACGTACTCTGAAGGATTCACTCCAAATTGCTTCTTGAAACAGTTGCGGAAGTATTTCAAGTCATTGAAACCTACGCGGTAGGTGACCTCGGCAATCGTCAGTTCGTCTTGCTCAATGAGTTGGGCGGCCCGTTTCAGCCGTAGGGTCCGAATGAAGTCGTTGGCCGTCTGACCCGTGAGGGCCTTGAGCTTGCGATACAGTTGCATGCGGCTCATGCCTACGTCCTTGGTCATATCCTGTACCGTGAAGCTGGCGTTGTCCATGTTCTCCTCCACACTCTGCAGTGCTTTCTCCATAAACACCTCGTCCATGGAGGTCAAGGTAATTTGCTTGGGTTCTACCACTAGTGTTTCCCGGTCTGCGAAAGTCCGGCACAAGGCCTCCCGGCTCTGCAATAGGTTTCGCACCTTCAAGGCCAATACCTTCGGATTGAAGGGCTTGGTAACGTAGTCGTCGGCTCCGGTTTCCAGTCCTTCGATCTGGAAGATCAAGGACGTACGCGCAGTGAGCAAAATCACCGGAAGGTGCGAGGTATCCAGATTCGATTTTACCTTCTTGCAGAACTGAATGCCGTCCATGACGGGCATCATCACATCACTGATTACCACGTCTGGGTTCTCCTCTTGGGCCGCTTCCCAGCCTTGTTTGCCGTTCTCGGCTTCCAGGATGATGAAGTGCTGATAGAAGATGGACCGGATGTACTTGCGCACATCGCCGTTGTCCTCCACGATCAATAGCTTTTGGCGGTCCTCCAGAGGGGGCGGTTCCGGCATGCCTTCCATCTCAACCAGAATACCTTCAGCCTCGGGTAACTCAGGATATTTTGCAATGGTCTCGCTGTCCTGGAAGTCATCGATCAGTACTGACTCATCAAAATGATCACGCCCCAAGGGCAGAGTGAGCGTAAACACCGTTTTGACACCTGGTTCACTTTCTACCGTGAGCGAGCCGTGATGTAGCTCTGCAATGCTGGCCGCCAGGGCCAATCCAATCCCGGTGCCCTGCTGCGGGCCTTCCGAACGCACGCTGTAGAAGCGCTTAAAAATCTCCTCAATATGTTCCGCCGGGATGCCCTCCCCGTTATCGGTCACCATCACCTGCAAGGCCTCCGGGGCTTCCACGACGTTAATGCTGATTTTACCGCCCGTGGGCGTATGCTTGAAGGCATTGCTAATCAGGTTATACAGCACCTTCTCCATCTGATCTCGGTCGTACCAAGTACGCACCACGTTGCTACTGGCCTGAAAGGTTAGATTGATCTTATCCTGCTCAGCCAAAGGCTCAAAGCTCAGCTTGATCTCCTTGGCAAACTTCACAAAGTTGCCTTCAGCCACCTGTAGGGTCATGCTACCGCCTTCCACCTTGCGGAAGTCCAGCAGCTGGTTTACCAGCCGCAGAAGCCGCTGCGTATTTTGGTGGATCGTCATCAGGTGCTGCTTCACCGACTTGGAGCCCTCACCTATTTCCATCAGGGCCTGCAAAGGCCCGGCAATCAGCGTGAGGGGTGTCCGAAACTCATGCGAAACATTAGTAAAGAATTCAAGCTTAGCTCGGTTGAGGTTTTCCAGATTCTCCCGTTTTACGCGCTCAAGTTTTAGGTTGTTGAAATAGTCTGAACGCATCACAATAAATTGGCGGAAAAGCATGAGCACTACTGCCGTAAAAATCACGTAGCTCAGCATTGCCCAAGGAGTCTGCCACCATGGGGGGGTGATCAAAAAAGAAATCGCCTGCGGTGTTCCCCACACCCCATCGTTGTTGCTCGCCTTTACCTCAAATTGATATTCATCCGGAGGCAGGTTCGTATAATTCGCATAGCGTCGGCTGGCGTCCGTGAATATCCATTCATCGTCATAGCCCACTAGCCGGTACGCAAATTGATTCTTTTCGGGCGCAGCAAAATGGAGCGATGTAAACTCAAACGAGAGCGTATTCTGATGGTGCTTTAGTTGTACCATTCCTTGGGCATATCCTGCCGAATCCAGTGTACTAAGCACCTCATCAAATACCCGGACTGATTTCAGGGAAACCTGAGCGGGGAAGGGATTGTACTCAATGTGATTTGGTTCAATGATATTCAACCCATTGGCTCCGCCAAAAAATAAGCGGCCGTGGGCATCACGATAGCGCACATTGTTATAGAAAAAACCGCCCTGTACCCGATCGCTGCGGTCATAGTGCAGC
>DMST01000265.1:9098-10679 GCA_003454975.1 Cytophagales bacterium
CTTTAGCGGCTCGTACTGCGTAAGGCCTTTCCAATGCGAGAGCCAAAGCTGGCCAGCATCATCCTCTAGCATCCCCACCACCATATCGATGGGTTGCGTACCTTCCAACCCCATGGGCGTAAAAATGCCCTGCCGACGATCAAAGAACGTAAGGCCACTTTCCGTCCCTACCCAGAATCCGCCGACGCGGTCTTCCAAGATGGCATTGATAAAGTCGTTGTTAAGGCTGCCCTGCTCTGCAGGATTCATCCGGTAGTTAGTCAAACGTAGCTCCCCTTGTGCTGTAGGTAAGGCCATATACAAGCCTTGCCCACGGGTACCAATCCAGAGCGTTCCGTGCACGTCTTCATACAAGGCTACTAAGGGAGCTACGGTCAATTCCGGGTCCGTAAAGGTGCGTAGCGTGCCATCGGGCATGATTTTGCTCAAGCCCTTGCTCCAGGTGCCTACCCACATTCCGCCGTCGGCGCTAGGCGCCAGAGCCATCACGTAGTCATCACCCAAGGCCGGGCTGGTGGTACGCCCATACCGCTCAAAACGGGTAAACCGGCCCGCGTTGGCCGGGTCCTTAGGATCTACCCGCAGTACTCCGGACCCCGCTGTGCCCACCCACAAGTGGCCCTGAGGATCCATGCATAAGGTCTGTACATAATCAATGTAATCACCCGCATTTGAGGTCCAGGTCTTCGTCCGAAAGGATAGCCGATCACCTGCTGCATTCCAAACCGCGTGGTAGAGCCCACCACCCAGCGTGCTTACCCAATAGCCCTCTTCCATACCGCCTGTGATTCCGGTTAGGATACTGGCTGACTCATCAAACGAGGCGGTGGGAATATTGACAAAACCCTTATCGTAGGTATCGAAACGGTTGAGACCCTTTTTGGTACCTACCCACAGCACCTCTGTTTGGTCGATGTATACGCACATGATGGTGGTATGCGACAGCCCCGCAGGGTTGGCTTCATCTCCCCAATAGCGTACGAACTGTTCCTTGGTGGGATCGAACATCGCGAGACCGGTTTCGGATCCCGTGAGGATGTAGGGCGTCTCCCCGGGCAGAAAGCGTAAGCTGCGAAAATGATTGGCAGCTGCCAGGGTCGGATTCACCACAAAGTTGGTGAGGGTATCGTTCCGGAGCCGCTTCATCCCGGATTTCGTGGTGTACCAAAGGGTCTCACTCTCAGGATCGCAACTGATCTGATAAACGTAGTTGTGCGGGTCGTCAATTTCTTGCGTATCCCCATAGATGTAGCGCTCAAAGGTCACCGCGCTGCCCGTCTCTACGAGTCGGTGGAGCCCCAGTTCGGTACCCACCCACAAGTCACCTTGCGCGTCCCGATGAAGTACGCGGATGTAGCTATTTAGCAAATCCCCAGGCTTGGCGCTGGCCAGGTAGGCTTCCACAGTGCCGGAGCGCAGGTTCATGCGGTTAAGGCCCTCTTCTG
Source organism: Cytophagales bacterium (assembly GCA_003454975.1). GTDB lineage: Bacteria > Bacteroidota > Bacteroidia > Cytophagales > Cyclobacteriaceae > DMST01. Next base: position 10,544 of record DMST01000265.1, read on the forward strand.
TGCCCACCCAAAGGGTACTATCGGTACCCCAGGCCAAGCTCCATACATTGGGGTTGCTAAGCCGGTGGCCCTCCGTACCGAGACCGTACTGGGTAAATTCTTTACTCTGGGGGTTGTACCGAAACAACCCTGCCTG
>DMST01000265.1:10731-14341 GCA_003454975.1 Cytophagales bacterium
TACAACCCTGCCTGCCGGGTACCGATCCACAGATGGCCGTCCGCTCCTTCGAGCAGGCAGGTAATCTTGTTGCTCTTCAATTGCTTAGGGACGGGAGAGGCCTGGTGAAGGATGGCCTCGTAACCGTCGTACTGAATCAGTCCGCTCCAGGTGCCCATCCACAGGTGACCCGCCCGGTCTTGTAGCATGCAGTTGATGGTACGCTCCCCCAGATTGAGCTCCGCAGGCAGCTGGTCAAACTGTACATCTTTATCGAGCAAAGTAGCCGGTTGCCCCCATGCAGGCAGCGATACCCAGCATAGTAATAAAAGTGTAGCGCGTTTTCGGTATTCGGTAAGAATCATACCCTCTAAAATACAAAAACCCCCTGTTTCCGTGGGCTTTCCCAAAGGGGATAGTTGTCACATTAGGGAGGGAAAAATCGTATCAAAAAGTCCTATTTAGCCTTGAAAGGCTTTTTTGTCAGTCTCAACGCTTTGCTCCTTCCCCTTTTTCAGGGAGAGGTACCCGGAGGGTGGAGAGAATTAAAATACTTATCTCCGAAGGAGAAACCATTTCATGTATAGACGTGGAATAGAAACGGTATCCCGCCTAAAGCATGATATGTTGATGAAACCCCTTCACCTCGAGTGCGAGCCCAACTCCAGGAGCTTGCCCTAGATAGGGCCGAGTTCGCGCTCAACAAGCAGTTTCCTTATGATACAACCTCAGTAAATGAAAAAACAACGCCGGAGGGTACCCCCGAAGCTGTTCGGATGAAAACAAATGATTACTTGTTGGTGCATCATAGGGTTATCACAATGCCATTGAGATAGCCCCCCTGGAAACGATTCCCAGAATAAAGCGTAAATTTGAATATGGCGGCCATAGACATACAATCTCAATTCACCCAAACCTTGCAGACTCTTCCCGAACAGGTGCAAGCCGACCTATTGGCTTTAGCCAAAGATTGGTCACGTGCCTATGAAGATGATCAGGCTAGTCAAGAGGCATATGATGCCCAGTTGCTCGACTTATTGAAAAAACGCGCCGCAGAAGCTGATGCAGATCCGCAAAGCTTGGTCCCTGCTGAGGAAATGATGGAGCGTTTTCGGAAGAAGTGGTTGTCCTAAAACATGGCTCGATACACGGTAGTGTTTAGTGCCTCCGTGGAGGCTGATCTAAACGATGTTGCCCATTGGTATTCCCAACAGAAAGTGAAAGACTTAACTCAGTACTTTTGGGAACAACTCCAAGCTGCAATCCATCATATGGAGACCATGCCAAAGTCTAGTCCGTTTTGGCATCAATCCGGCATTCGGAGAATGCAAATCCCTAAGTTTCCTTATCATCTTTACTACGACATCCAAGAATCTTCATCCACGGTTCGGATTCTAGGCATAATCCACAAACGAAGAAGCATCTCTTTCATCAGCGCTAAGCTCAGCCAGGCCAAGAGCTGAGATTTGATAATGAAGACGTGTCCATTAGCGTAGAATCGGTCATAGATCGGATCAAAGGTTGATTGCCCAAGTACTATTATCCTCTCCCCTCAATAGGGAAAGCTGGAGTGGTATTATACTCTACTCCGGCAGAAAATGCTGCTTATTCAAACTTCACTTGCCGATAAATCTCCTCCAAGGGTAAGGTGATGCCTACCGAAGCAAAGGTGACGGATGCATTCATGCCTTTCACTACCTGAATGTGCCCCCAGTCGTCTTGGCTAGAACGTAGCTCTATCCGGGGTTGATCTTGGGAGATCAATACGTATTCCTGAAGGCTGGGAATCTGCTTGTAACGGTCGTACTTTTTCACAAAATCATAGTGCATCGTACTGGGTGATAGCACCTCAATGATGAGCGTAGGGTTAGTCAATACATCATCACGGCCCGGCTCTAGCGTCTCCGGTCCGCATACAGCCATCACATCGGGAAATAAATAACTAGGCTCTTTGGGGGATAATATCTTCAATTGCTCGCCATACACCTCGCAGTCACTCCCGGCCAGTTTATTGGACATGCCCACCAAAGTATTGGTAAGAATCCGTGCGTGGTTCCGGTTCCCGCCCGACATCGCCCGGATTACCCCATTAAAGTACTCCAAGCGCAGCGTAGAACGCTCCTGCATCGCGTGGTATTCTTCCACGGAATAATCGGTTCGGTCAGCTTGAATCTGAGGTTCTCCCATATCTTTCAAATTCCAAAACAAGATACGAATAACCTTTCAGCGAAAGGATAGCTCTTACTCTTCTTCCATTTGTGATCTTGCTTTGTTCAGCCCTTTTTATTCCTCTCTCTACTTGTGCTCAGGGTATTTAAACCACCACTCGGACTCATTCTCCCAGCTCCATGAGACAAATCCCCCCGTTATTGATGCAATCCGCACTAATAGATGACATTTCGACGATCATTTCGCTGGGTGCTTTAAAAAATGAAAAGTGAATAGGTTTCGCCCTCTTTTTCTCCCCCTGCCTTTAAAAAAATCCACCTGAGGCTAGGGTAAAAAAGTCCACCTGCATCACGCCCATTGGAAAAGAACAAGTTCAGCTCCAAAAAATAGCATTTGGCCCAAACACGCCATTCCTGGCTCACACAATTATCCACCTGCGGGTGGACTTTTGCGCGAACCGGGACAATTGTCTTCCAAAACCGTCCTCAGGCCCGGCAAGCCCCAACGGATGTATAGGAAGGCGGCTAAACCTCCCCGTGCCTCCTGGGTGGGCGCATGTATCTTTCTAAAAAGCCTCCTCCGGGTATTCAAAAAACTGCACCTCATTGGGTTTTCACCCCGATAGCTTTCCGCTCAAGATTCCTAAACCCCAAAGCTGAAAGCTATGAAGCATTTTACGAGGGCCGCCCTACGCTACGGATGGCTCATGACTTTTTTAGGATTGCTCCTTGCCACGCGCACGAGCTACGCCCAACGCCCTGCGGGGACTGTCTACGCCCAGGATACGATCTTCCTGCAACAGAATGCCGACGGCAGTGCTGAGCCCTATTATTTCTCGGGCACCAACAACTACTACCTTATGTACAAGCCCATGGATATGGTGGAAGACGTGCTAGACGGCATGGTGTGCCTGAACCAAAAGGTGGTGCGGATGTGGTTCTTCATGGACGGCACCCAAATCCACGACGGCTACAACCTGCAGCCGGCTCCCTATACCTACAACGAGGCCGGCTACCAGCACCTGGACTCCATCATGGTAGAGCTGGCCGAACGGGGCCTCAAGTGTATCCCCGTGTTTGTAAACTACTGGTCTGACTTTGGCGGCATGAACCAATATGCTACTTGGGCCGGGGGCAACGCCAACAATTTCTACTCTGACCCGGAGATGCGCAACATCTACAAGGAGTACGTGCGCAGCTGGATTACGCGGACCAATACGGTGACCGGGGTGCCGTATGCGCAGGACCCCACCATTTTCTCCTGGCAGCTGACCAACGAAGCCCGCAGTACCTCGGCCAACGTAGGGGAGTACGTAGCCTGGGCGGACGAAATGTCCACCTTCATCAAAAGCCTGGACCCCAACCACATGGTGAGCATGGGCGACGAAGGCCTCATCAACTACACCTACAATGAGGTAAACTTGATTAACCTGCAGCGCCCAGCGGAGGGCAAACCCCTTATT
>DMST01000319.1:0-5252 GCA_003454975.1 Cytophagales bacterium
ATGGTACGGGTTCCCTGGGGTTTGAACACATCCTCATATCCACCACCCTGTGGCCGTGGCACCAGCTGGGTTTCCCCAAACAAGCTCCAGTAGGGGCCGGGCTCGTCGGTATTCTGGGGTATGCGGGCGTTGGTATTGGCAAAGGCCCGCCGACCAAAATCCTCTGACTCCATGAACTGCGAGCGCACTTCTACAATCTGAGCCTGGTTGACCACTATCTCTTCTGCCAGCTCGTACAAGAGCGGCCGCCCATCGGCCGTTTTACCGGCATTGAGCAGGGTGCCCTGGGCCAGGTACTTCTCCTTCAGGCCGTTGGCACATTCAAAGAATACGTGCACCTGTGCCGGTTCAGCTTCTTCCTTTACCAGCTGCAACACCTGCTCGTAGTAGTAGTCCAGGTGGCGGCGGGTGAGGCCGTTGGCAAACTCGTGCAGCAGCGAGAGCAACCGTACGAAACCTAAAAAGAGTGCCTTCTGGGGCTGGGAGTCATCGGCCTCAAAGAATACCGACCAATCGCCATCGGGAATATTCTCCTGATTGTAGTACTGGATATGTTTTGCCAGCCGGGCCGCATAGCTTCGTAGCTCTTGCTCGCCCCGGTCCTCTATTTTCACATAGTCCTCTTCCAGGGCCTGCGCCAGTCGTTGAAACTGGTGCGTGCCGTCCCGCTTTAGCGGATTGCTGGCTATGGGTTCACTTATCTCCGTCATTGGGTGTCAGGCAGATAGTAGGGTAAAACCAAGTTGTCCGATTCGTTGGTACTGATCACCGTAAACTGAATGGCGATTTCCAAGCGGCCCTCTTGCGGGTTGGGCTGCGTGATTTGCAGGTCATCAATCGTTAACCGAGGCTCATTATCTTCTATATTGTCCTTAAGGGCCGACTGCAAGTAGGTGCGCACGTTCCCGTTGAAGGGTTTGAACAGCAGCTCATGGGTCTCCGAACCAAAGGTGCTCCGGAGTATACGCTCACCCAGCCGGGTATTCACGATGATCTCCAGGCTCTCGGCTACATTGCGCGTGCCGCTGCTGAGTACTACACTCTGGCTGGGTTTGTCAAAGGCCGGGGGGAAGCGGCAGCCACTACCGATGATATCTACTTCTTCCATAGGATTAGACAAATACGCTGGGGGTTCGATTTGGGCCAAGGATGATGCCTCCCGTTTGGGTCGGGTCTTGGGAAAGCACCACGGGGGAGTCCTGAAAAAACACTCCGCTTGGCGTTGGCACGGCCGCATCAGGGGCCGGCAATAGGGTATCCTTGGTAGTCAGGATGGGCAACCCATCCACGTACATGTTGGCTGCCCCGGGCACGGCCACTATGTTGGCGGGAGAGCCCTGTAGCTGTGGATTGACGTAAAAATCGTTGTGGGTAATAATGGGTTTTGCCATGCCGTTCTAGTTGAATTTGATGGTAGCCGCCTGAGATTTGAGTCCCGTTTTGGCTTTCTGTTCTATTTCCTTGGCGTCCAGCACTATCTTGCCCGAGGCGTTCTTTATCGTAACCGATGCGTCCAGCTCTATCACGGATCCCTTGCCCGATTCCAGGACGATGGCTTTTTGGGATTCCACTTTGATCCCGTCTTTGTCCATCACGATCTGGTTGGCCTTGGAAACATCTTTAAGGATGAGTTTCCCCTTTTTATCGTCCAGCTCTACCGAGAAATCAGCGGAGTTGATGGACAATACATCATTCTCTTCGTCGAAGAGTAAGGACCATTCTCCGTTTTGCTTAGCTACCCGCAGGCCTCGCTTCTTTTGTACCAAAAAACCCTCATCTGTCAGGGGCCAATGGGGTGGAGTTTGGGTATTGTGCAAGGCACCCAAGATGACCGGAAAACGGGGATCTCCACTGATGAAACCCACCACTACCTCGTCGTCTACATCCGGCCGGAACACGGCACTGGCCCCTGCCCCGGCCATCAATGTGGCCAGGCGGGCATACAGCGTGCGGGTGGGGCCTTCGGGGTCCAGCTCATCGGCTGAGAAAATCACCACCTCTACCAGCTCATGGCCGCCGTTGCTGCGTACGTATTGCAATACCTTCCCGTAGAGTAATCCCTCTACTCCTGGCATCAAGTTGACCGAAGGAGGATAATGCACTGCGTATCGTTCGGCGTGCTTATCGGGATCTATGCCTATTTGCACGGTAGTTTCCCACAAGCCATCTACCAAGTCATGGCTCACTCCTCCCACGAACAAGCTACCGTTCCACTTATCGCCCAGGCCGTCCAGATACACCCAGCTACCGGGTACCAGTGTGGCATCGCCCACCACCTTGATAGTGGCCCGTATCTTGGCCAGCGTATTGCGCTGCATGGTGGCGTAGCCCACCGCACGGGCCTCCTGCTTCAGTAGGTCTCCGCTATGAAATAGCTCTTCCCGGGAGCTACCCGCCGCTTTGGCAAGCTCTTCCACCGTCAGGTTGCCCTGTAAGTCCCAGTGGGTGGTAGTGTTTTGCTCCGACTGCAACACCTGGTCGTCAATATCCCAGGAAGTGGCCGCGGCCGTTTCCGTATGCAAGCTGCCGTCCATTTCGGCGTTGAATTCCAGAATATTGGGGTCGGCCCCGCCAAATACCAGGGTGGGCAGGGCTGATTCAGCCGCCTCCACCGGATCAGGAATGATCAACTCAATCCCCCCCTCCACACACCGAACCAGTCGCCCGGTGGCCTCCGCCCGCATCATCAGAAAATCCCAATCCGAACTCCCGTACTGCGGCAGATTCTCGTGCACAATGTCTTGGTAGTCACGTTCCGGATGAGGCGCTGTAGAAATGGGGATATTATACTCCTGACTGAGCTGGTCTAGCGCCTCCTGGTCAGAAATGGTGGCTACGGTATCACCGCTGCTAGCCACATCGTTGTGGAAGAACCGCATGCGCCGGCTCAGCGTCATCCGGTAGGCAGCATGTTTGCACTCTACCTCCAGTGAGTAGTACCCGGTGTTTTGAGCACCTATCCGCAGGTGTGTGATTACCCCTTCAAATACCGTGGCTACCGTGTCCGCGTCGCTGCCCAACTCAATGGAGAGAACACCCCCAGGCTTGAGCCAAGTTTGATTGCTCAGTTTAAAATTCTGCTCGGCTGGGCTACCGTCCTTAAACTCCAGCAAGGCGTGCGGAATCGTCTCTACGGTATTGGTAACGGACAAGCCTAGTAAGGCCTGGTCCATTTCCGTTCTCCGGGTGCCGTCGGTCGATATGTAAAAAACGTTGGGCATGCCGTGTTAGCCGGTAGTAATCAGATCCAGAGCAAGTCCGGTGGTCACCCCACGCAGGGTATCCGGCAGACGTTCGTAGGGCTGCTTTTGCAGCACTTGCAAGTATGCACCGTAGCGTTGCAAGCCATTCACCAAGTGCTTGTCATCGTTGAATGATTCCCGCTGTACCGGGTTAGCATTCGTATTATCCGCTGCCCGGTTTTGGCGTGCTTCTTTGTCTTCTGCAAACAGGCACATGGCTCTGGCCCGGATAGGATTCCCAAAGCCGTCAAAGTGCGAATAGGCAATGTTGACCGAGGTAAGAGAGCCCTCAAAGTTGAGCGCACCCCATACCAACTGAACCCTCCGGGGCTTGAGCGTGCTGTTCTTGGTATCGGGCACGTATACCATGGCCATGAAAGCATCTATCTGATTCATGATGCCTTCCGCAGGATTGAGCGAAGCAATACCCAGGGAGCCTGTGCTGTCAAACAGCAGCTCTATTTTGAGATTCGAGGGTTTAATCTTGTTGAAGTGGAGATTGGGTACGGTAGAACCAATAGGTTGCTGGTTCGAGTGACAGCTGGTATGCTGCACCGAGTAGCTGGTCGGGTTCACCATTACCGTGAAGGTCTTGTCCGAGTCTTTAGCATCCCGAATCTCCATGTGCTTCTGAAACCCATTCTTAGTCTCCATCCTTTACCTCCTTTTTTGCTTCGCCAATTGATTTTTTACCTCTTCAGCAATGGCCTTGCGCATGGCCTGCTCGCTCATCCGTTCTTCGTAGCAGTCATCCTTGGGAGTGGCTTTGTCCTCCTGCTCGTCCTCGTCCTCACCTCCGGTAGCTGCCTTGCCGCCGTGTATGCGCACGTGCAATTCTTTGATATGTATCGCCATTACATTTTCATAAAATATTGGTAGCTCAACTGGATGCTCTCAATCATAATCTGTGACTGGCCGGAGTCCATACCCGTGGCATCCCAGTTGGTAGGAATGGCATGCACCAACATCCAGTTTTCTACCGGTTCGCGCTTTTCGTCTAGCAAAGAGATCAGCACGTTGGCCGGCACCGTCCGCATGGTCTGAAAGGTGGTCTGACACCAGCTGTACAGGAAGTTATCCTGGGTGAGGCCTTTTTTCAGGGTGAGGGGTCCGTAGGCGGAGCGTTCCGTCAACTGATGCGTGAATGCGGAAACGCCCCCCTCCTGATAGCTGCCGGGAGAGTAGCCTCCTTTGAGCCCATTTACGGACTGGAAGTATCCTTCTATTTCTACCGAACCGGCAAACAGAAAGGATACCCGAAAGCGAAAGCCCTTATGTGGAAAGGCGTGCTGCATGTTACGCCATCCGTTGGGTATAGCCCTCGTTGCAGAGCTCCAACGTCTCGATGGCCGCTTCGCTTGAGTCGGCCTTCAGCGTTACCGAATCTAGCTTCTTCACCCAGGCCTTGCGCACCTCCCAGATCATTACTGGCTCCAGCTTTTCGTTCAGCATGGTGATAGTGATATCGCGGCGGGCGTCTTCATCAATTTTGATATCATTGAACCAGTCCATTGCCTCCGCATCGTTGCGGAAGATACCGCGCTTCAGGGTGATCTCGCCGTACTTGGGCTTACCTGGGCTCTTCATCGGCACGCTCTCGGCCATGGCCCCGTGCACGTACTCAATCACGTCGTGCTCAAAGCTAAATCCGCTTACTTCCATAAAACCGATACGGGTACCGCCCCAGTCTACGCGGAAGCGAAAGGTTGATAATACGTAATTGCTCATATCGAAGGATATTTAGTATAAGTCTGTGTTTTGAAATGATGGTTGATTCAGCCCTGGCCTCCTCCCAATCGGGATTAGGAGGACAGTTGGTGGCTGAATTGAATGATTATGAATTCGGCCGGTCGGGCCACGGCTAGTCCCACTTCCACCACCATACGGCCTTCTAGCACGTCCTGGTCGTTCATGGTTTCGCCCAAACCTACGGCTACGAAAAAGGCCTCCTCGAAGGTGTTGCCCACCAGCGCGCCCTGTTGCCACTGCTGCACCAGAAAGCTGCTGTAC
>DMST01000319.1:5280-5730 GCA_003454975.1 Cytophagales bacterium
TGCTGATCATCGCCCGCACCCGCACCCATGTCTGGGTGTTGTTGGGCGAGAACAAGAAAGGGGCAATAGCTTGCTCAATAGACTTTTCGGCAAAGCTGAAGTACCGCCGTACGGAGATGTACCGCCACTCGTTGCTATTGCCCGCCAGCGTACGCGCACCCCACAGCAGGGTACCACTCCCTGTAAAGTTGCGGATCACGTTGATGGACTTGCCCGTGCTGGCATCTACGTTGAAGGTATCTTGCTGTGCCCGGGTCACGGATGCAACCGGGCCCTCTACACTTTGTAATCTCAGGTTGGCCGGGGAGGACCACACCCCGCTGGTGCGGTCATTTTCCGCATACAGCCCCGCTACTGCACCTACCGAAGGTACCTGAAGCAGGTAATCTTCTATGGCCGCTTGCGCCCGTACGTAATAGGGATTCTCGTCTACTATCTGCTGCTCCAGAC
>DMST01000319.1:5776-16210 GCA_003454975.1 Cytophagales bacterium
GGCTTAGGCGGAAAGCGCCGGTGTCATGGGCGCTGCCTATACCCGTAAACAAGGTGGGTAGGTTGACATACAAGCCAGACTCCAGGTCCTGGAGCACTCGCTCCCGCTTTTCTTTCTTGGAGCTACCCGGCATATCTGAAAAATCCGGGCTGTACCCTGAGATACTTCCATCAGCTTCCACTAGTTCCACTTCCTGGATAGAATCTTTATCCGGTGAAAACCATTCGAAAGCCTCATCTTCCAGCGACCCGATTGGATCGGTCAGTCCGTTAGCATCCCGGTCTACCACTCCCTTAAAGCTGAGCAGCTTGCTGATTTGGGAGATTACTCCACGGTCCTCTTTTACTGCTAAAATGGAAGGCACCAGCGAAGGAAGGCGGTCATTCTCCTCGCTATGGTACATACCCAGGACCAACTCGTATAAGAACTCGAATAGATTGGAGAACTTATTCTTGCTGGTGGAGTCTGTAGATTGGAGAAACTCGTCCTTCAGAGCAGTATATCCTGCTTGGATACCCACCAGGCTGACCTCATCTACCGGAAAGTCCTCCGCCAATAAGCTAAGTTCTTCCTGTAAGGATTCTGCCGCCGCTACGGTAGGGTCCCCACTCAAAGCTTGGGTGATTCCAATCTGGTCATAGGTAAGCGAAACCGAGGCTAGGGTTTTTACCCAAGGATAATACACCGCCCCAAAGCGCAAGCTTTCCGCTGTAGTAGGGTTGATCTTATCGCGGATCATGGCGCTGTCTTCCAGCACCTTAGTGCCCATCTGCAGCACATCCACGATGGCAAACTTACCCTGCAATTGGTCACAGATGGTGAGCAGTTTACTTACCAAAGTACCGTATTGCGCTTCTGTGAGTACGGGCTTGCGTGCCTCCTCACCTTCCGGCTTGTGCTGCACGTGCAGGTCAGGGATGCATACAAGGGTGGTCTCCTCCAAGCTATCTTTTTCCAGCTCTCCCAGAGCCCCCTCCAGCGCACCGTACACGTCGGCCGCAGGCGTATTGTAGTCTCCCACACTTAGGATATGACAGGGCCCGCCACCGTTCAAGAAGTACAGGCTAATGCAATCGTACAGATAAAACCGCCGGTTGGGCAATACCTGATCTACGGCCCCTTCGGGAGTAAAGGTCACCTCAAAGTCAGGCGAAAAGCCCCTCCCGTACAGCTCGTTAAACTCCACCAGCGAGGATACCCGCGCCTGCGATTGCCCTTGAGTTTCCGTAAACCCAATAAAGACGGGAATGGCGGTGGTCACGCCGGCCACCGAATTGGCCAGCGTGGTTAGCTCTTTTATGTATACACCAGGCGTATTCATACCGTAATCCGTCTGGTGATTACTCGCCTATCTTGTGAGAAAAGGTCAGAATGATGAATTCGGCAGGGCGCACCGCGGCCAGGCCTACTTCTACGTTCATGCGGCCTTCCAGAATATCTTGCTGAGTCATGGTGGTTCCCAAACCTACGTTCACAAAGAAGGCTTCGTCGGGCGTGGCACCTTGCAAGCCACCGTCTTGCCACAGACCTTGTAGGTAAGAGGAAATCATCGAGGATACGTTCACCCAAGTAGTCGCATCGTTGGAGGCAAAAACGTATTGGTTGACGGCCTTGGCTACGGACTCCTCTACGGTGATGAACAACCGGCGTACGGGAATGTACCGCCACTCGTTACTGTTGCCCGCTAGGGTACGAGCTCCCCAAATTAGTGTACCGCGACCCGCAAAGTTGCGGAGGGCATTCACGGACTTGCCGGAGTTAGCGTCTACATTTAGCGCTTTTTGTTGCTCATTGCTTACCCCTATGGTGGGTCCCGTTACTCCCGTGAGGGCCACATTGGCCGGCGCATTCCATACACCCCGGTCCTGGTCTACTTTGGCACACACACCCGCCACAAATACCGAAGGGGGTAGTACTGCATAGAAGCTATTCGCAGCGTTCAATGCGTCCTGGTATTCGGCTTTGCCACTAGTAGCCAGGGCAGAGAGTGCAGTCCCTCCGTAGGTGACCGATTCGTCGAACGAATAGGATATGATAGTAGACAAATGCGGGAAATAGGAAGCCCCATAGGATGTAGCCGAACTCTTTATAGCTCCTCGGTAGCTATCCAATTCACCATCTGTTGTCAAATTCACACTTGTTGGTGTATCCAGCAGGGCAAAGCGGTCTTGTGTACGCTCACACATATTGAGCATAGCATCCGCAACAGTACCGTACTTAGCGGTATCCAACCCCACCGCTTCTGGGCACAATACCAGCGTAGGCTCATCCAGTGTTTCTACCACGTCCAAACCATCCTGAAACTCTACCTCTGAAATGGTAGCGCTACCCGCTGTCCCAATCGTGATGACATGACAAGGCCCACCTCCATTCAAAAAATAGGCACGGATAGCCTCATGCAGGAAAAAGTCACCCAATCTTGTTGGAGGTGTGTCACCATCCAAAGCTCCGGTATGCAACACGGGCCCTCCAAAGTAGTCCTCATACTCTTTCAGAGAAGTAATGCGCTGGCTCTTAATCTCGGTAAATTCGGTGGTATAACCGACAAAGGCTGGGATCGCCGTAGATACCTGTACCACCGAGGGAGGTAGAGTTGCCACCTCTCGGATTTTAACTCCTGGGGTCTTATAAGTCACCATAATTTCCGTACTGTGTTAAGTATGTTTTATTTAGAATCTTTAACTAATATAGTTTGAGCTGTCTCCGTGATTAGCGAGCCTTTTCTGCCCGTATTGGGGCCAGGATCGAACTCCACAATTCGCAATTTGAAAATCACGTAGGGTTGCTGCTTGTTGCCTAGATTTGACCACATGTTGTACGAGTCTTCCAGACTCAAATTGTGGTAAATCATCTCTAATCGAAAGGCCGGATCGTTTGCAATGGTTGTATCGGTAATGGTTACATTGCTATCGCCATTTTCATCCCGTTCCAGATACCGTTTACCTTGGTAGTAGTTCACCACGTCTGACAATAGCATGAGGGACTGGCTGTATTCTTCAGAATTGAACACGAAGAGTAGGTAAACATTAAACTGAGCCTTGTAATATTCATTTATCGTGCTATCTACCTGACTTACAGCAGTATCATTCCGATAGGTATGGTCTTTCTCCAGACTCAGGAAATGGGCATATACTTGAGCATCATTAGCCGTTATCGGTTGTTCGAAATTCTGTTCGGCTGCATTGCGTAGGGCTACAATCTCCCGATTAGTGGGGTTGTATTTATCTGCTAAATGCGCGTTGAGATCATCCACCACTATGTTGAGTACAGTATGGAGCATGTATCTAAGTTTAGACTTAATTGAGATTCAAAAGCCCTTCAAAAAATTCAAGAATTGAATCTTGATTAGTTGGTTGAATGGGGTTTTCGAAATCGATTGAGTCAAAGATTCAAAACGTTCTCAAAAGATGATAGTCCCCTAGTTTGGTATTTTTGGATGGAGTAGTTGAACTAATTTTGAATAGCAGGTTCTTAATTAACAGATACTGAGATTAATAAGTAATTAAATCAAGCAATTGCTTATTTACGATAATAACACTGCGGTAACCTTAATTTTATTTTAAGGAGATAAAAATGGGTTTTCTTAAGTTTGTTTCTGGAACAAACAGCCATCCCGGGAGAGATCCCTTGCGGAATATTTCGCGCCGGGGTGTGACTTTCCTCTTGATACCGCAACTCCTAAGCAGACACCCTTTATTCATTGACTGGCTAAGCCAGCCAAACGTGCATCACGATAAAAAGTAGGAGTTATGAGTTCGATCATGAAGTTTAACCAGAAGAAGATCAATTTGGCACACATGCAAAATAGTCGGGGTAAACAGGACCCGTGTTGTATTTTTGTACCCCCCATCACTTGGGATTGTAGTGCTTGCAACGGAGGCAGCTGATCATAGGAAGGTTAGCCTACTGAGTTCATTTACGGGCCGGACAGCCCCGTAATGTATAGGGGTTAGTTTCTCAAGGCTTCGGATTTGCTTGAAAATTCATGGTTCTGCCGGACCATCATTTTGCACTGCTAGACTGAATTGAGCCGGCCTCAACCTCCACCGGTTTAGGCCTCCATCAAATAGCGGCGCTTCATTAGAGGGCAGATTTTATAGCGCTCGTCCTTGGTATCTTCATACACCGCTTCCAGCAACTCATATACATTCTCGATACCCAGTTCTGTACACCACTCAAAGGGCCCTTTGGGGTAGTTGGTGCCTAGCTTCATGCCCTGATCGATGTCTTCCTCCGAGGCCGTTCCTTCCTGCACGGTGTAGAAGGCCTCGTTGATGATCATGCACACTACCCGGGGTGTTACCATGCCCACACGATCTTGTACTACCCGGAATTCAGTGCCTAGATCTTTTAGCGCACCACTCACTTGGTTGTGGTCCGCCTCATGCAACAGACTCACCTCCAACAGCGGGCGATTAAGCATACCCGGCAAGCCGTTGAAGCCCACCAGGGTGAAGTCCACTTCGTCCAGATAAAATCTGAGGCCCGCCAAGCTCAATTTGGGTGCATCCACCAACACGAGCAGGTGAGGATGGCTCTGGTAGATTTCGATGGCCTCGGGGCTATCGGATACGGTGAAGTCAAACACCAGTTGGGCACTGGCCAGCTCCTCGTGCGGGGGCAGGGTTTCTCCGATGAAGGTCGCCGAGGCTGCCGCCTCTCCAAACTTAGCCTGAAATTCTTCCCATTGGGCGCTATTGCCCACCACCAGTATTTTCATGTTCGTTTCCGATTTAGCAGCAAAGCTAAAGATTCCTCTGACACCTAAGGGGATTTTCAGACATAGGGTGTAGAGAAATAACCCAATGGGGTTCCGCTCCCACGAGCTACAGCCAACACCAGGCCCAGCTTTAGCAGTTAGTGACGGTGATTGTAAACAGGGTACTGTAGCCTTTAGCATAAAAAAGGGAGCCGGAATCTATTCCGAACTCCCTTTCGTGGATGGATTATTTACGCAGGTTGATTTCTGGTGCTGGATTAGCCGGTGAACACTGATTTATCTATTACCGCCAGGTGAGGAATAGCTGTGTGCTGCCTGCATTACGAATGGTGAGCCACTCCCCTCGCTGGCTGATGAGGAAGTTGTGTTCTTCTTCTTGCGCCAAGGTAAAGGTCTGCATTTGGCTACCACAACGAATCACCGCCCAACCCGGACGATCACTTTTGTTTTCTAATGTACCCATGAACGCCTCGCTGACTGAGGTTCCAGGCAGGTTCAAGGTTTCTCCAGGGTAAAGTACCTGGACTGGTTTCATTTCTACGGTTGATTGTAAAGCTTCCATACTTATGTTCTTTTGTGGTGATAATGCCCGTTCAAAACGTGAGCCATTTTTCCTTGGGATTCTGTCCTTAGGTCCCTTCCCCAGCGGAAAAGTCACAGAATCTAGGTGAGATTTTATTTCAGCATATTTCAATGCCTGTTTTTAGCGGTGCAGCCAGGTAACCAATAACTGGGCGGTACCTGAGTTGGTTAAGGTGAGCGGGCGGCGCTGTTCGTTAATAAAGAAGGTATGTTCTTCTAATGCCGAAAAGGTGAGCGTGCGGTCCATCTGGGCATACTGAAGGGCTATCGATCCTGATTTCGCCGTTAGGTTTTCCATCTTGCCTACGAGCGCTGGCCCCACCAGCGAGGCCGAGATGGTGTGCGTTTGACCCGGATCGAGAATCCACTGTTTCTGTAGAGATAAAGGACAAGTTTCCATGGGTGATTCGGAATTGGATGAATGGTTGTTATTTAATTTTTTGATACCCCAAATTCCTACCTTTCCTATTCTGTTCTTACCCGCAATCGCGGTAAAGCGCAGAATACTACTATTGTAGTAGTGGAACACTTAGAAATACTCCCTTCAGGCCTGGATAGAACTTAATCGACTAGGCTACTGTCGCTTTGTGATTTAGACTGGGTAAAGCCCATAACATGGCACACCAGCTACTGTACTCAAGAAGAATCCTTTGTTTTTTCCTTTAGGCAAGGCTTAACTACCCCTCATCGTGTCTTTACGTCTGAGACGTATATCTACCCGATCTGTATTTTTTTCGTGACATCTATGCCGGTTTGGCAACCTCCTTCTGAGATCTCCCTAGTACGCAGAGGTGCGGTATTCCTCCGCACAACTGTCCCTTCTTTCAATACTGAAATTAGGCAAACCTTAACTAACCCTTCAAAATGCGCTGGGCTATCACCGATATAACCCAGTGTTTAAACACAAATCATCATGATAATCAATTTTACAGTATCTAGAATATGTAAATCTCCCCACGTCTGGGTAGTACTTTCAATCCTTTTGTGTGGTATTTCTGCCCATGCACAAAACACCTACACCGTTAACAATACACTGTTCTGCGGAGCAGGTAGTTTCCATCAAGCCATGCTAGATGCTGAAGCAGACGGTGGGCCCAGCCTTATTACCTTCGCCGAGGCCTTGGCTGGTGAAACCATTATGCTAGCGCAAGCTTACCGTCCTACCCAGGATCTGACTCTGGATGGGGATCTGAATGACGACCGACAGGCGGACATAAGGATCATCAGTGACGGCAGGGATCACCGATTCTTGGAGGTGCACACGGCAGATGTCCGGTTAACGATTTCGGGTCTTTCGATTGAGAATTTTGTTATTCCTGATGAAAGTGGGGGCGCCATTTACACCAATCCTTACCAAGGGGAGCTTACCCTTAGGGACTGCCGCTTTTCTCACAACCGGGCAAAGCGTGGTGGCGCTATTTGGGCGCGTCCTTTTACCGATATCAGAAGATGTGAATTTGAATCCAATGAGGCCGTACAAGGGGGAGCCATCTACTTGGTAAATCAGGGAAACAACAACCCACCGGCCAGGATATTCCAATGCTCGTTCCAAAACAATACGGCAAGCAGCGGAGGAGGCCTGTATCTGCATAGCCATTATGCTTATGTACAAAACTTGCTGGCCTACGGCAATACGGCTACCGACTACGGAGGGGTATTCTTTGTAAGAAACGGTAATCTAACTATTTACCATGCCACCTTGGCCCAAAACAGGGCCGGCCGTGGTGGTGGAATTTCCTGGCGATTTTCGGGGGCATTGCGAGTGTACAATTCCATAGCTACGCAAAACAGCGCGCCCGAAGACCCTCACTTTGGCGGACGCGGCTCCGAATACGGGTACCTGGGTGGAGAAGGCTCCTTTATAGGTAACTTTCCTACCGGTGGATTTACCAATGCTGATGCACAGGACTTTTCCCTTCAACCGAGCAGTATCGCCATTGATGCGGCGGACGCTTCTTTTGCCAATGGAATAGCTGCAGATATTGCCGGAGAATATAGAACTATGGGCCCGGCACCGGATGCGGGTGCCTGGGAATACTCTACCCCATTGTATTTGGGGTTCGATGATTGCAATAGCCCCACCTTGCAAGCTTCTCCTTACAGCCTGCGTTCGAGTCGCTTACACCATGGAACGGGACGAGAGGGCGGCCATCAAGGCGGAGGGGTCTATTTTGACGGGATAGACGATTACATTCAAGGAGATATTTCCAACCGGTTAGTATCCGGTACTACCTTCAGTGTTGCTTTTTGGATCAATCCGGACGACCTAAGAGGTAAGCAGTGGATCCTGGGTAGCACCGTAGGCCCCCAAGAAGAAGTCCCTTTCCTTCGACTGAAGGACCAACAGTTGGAGATGGTACTGGCAGGCGAAGAAGAACCCACCAAGTATGCCGTAGGGCAATCCTTACAAACTGGCACTTGGCAACATGTAGCCTTCACTTATGACCACGGTACCCTCAGGGGGTACCTAAACGGCACACCCACCGCTACCTATTCCTGGCTACAGAACATAACCGGTGGACGCTTGAACCCGGCCATCACCCTGGGCCGGTCGGCGAGCGGTATGCAGAAAAATGGAGCCTATGCCGGCTACCTGGACGAGCTTTACCTCACACCAGAAGTGCTTTCGGAACAAGAAATAAGCGCATTGGCGGGAGTAAGATACCAACCCAGCAACTGCGCCATCGGCGGGTTGGACCTGGCGGGTAGCTGGGCTCTGGATGACTGTGGAGAGACCTCCATCAACAATGACGTGCCCACCAGCCCCCTGGGCGAAGCAATGGGCGCTGAAGGGGCAGAGGGTTACCGAGGTACTGGCTTTGCATTCGATGGTAAAGACGATGTCATCCGCTTACATGATTCTACCTGGACCACCGGACCCCACGATGCCCTCACCTACAGCCTGTGGGTGTACCCCACTCGCACGAATGCCCGCCGTGAAACCCTGCTTTGTCGCCAAACCAGCGGTTCTTCCGTCTTGATTGGGCTGGATCGGGGGCATCCCTCCGTGCTCATGGGAGGTACCCAACCTCAGGAATATTGGATTAGCCCCAAGGCGCTCACGCCACATACCTGGCATCACATAGCTGTGAGCTATCAGCAAGGCTGGGTGACGCTTTACATAAACGGGGAACGAACCTTGCACCGCAAGGATATTAAAGGCGCTCTCAATTTTGGAGCAGGCTACCACCAGTTGGGGCTACGCTGGGACGATACGCGCGCTTTCCGGGGCCGATTGGATGAAGTACAGGTGTTCCGCACCAGTCTAAACGACGCTGAAATTCGACGCCTATACGTAACTACGCTAGCGGCACCCGCTTCTTGTCTTAGCTCCATCACCGCTCAACGCAAGAGCGCTACCGGGGCAGCCGTGGAGATGGGACCCAATCTACGGGTGTACCCCAACCCTACCACAGGTCTTTTCACTGTGCAATACGATGGGCCACTGGCGGTACAAGTAATGGATGTACAGGGCAGACTACAACAGACCAAACAAGGAATGCAGAAGGTAACGCTGGACCTTTCGCAGCAGCCCACAGGATGGTATGTAGTGCACATCCGATACGGAGACGGTTCTACTATTATTCGTAAGATTTTGAAGAAGTAACACAATCCTAATTTTCGGGGGGAGTACGCTCCTCCCTGTGCCTTCCCCTCAGAAAGCTGTGTTTCTCTCTTAGCCGGAGGCCCAAACACCTCCGGTTTTCGCACGATTTGGGCATTGTTTTAAGACACAATTTTGTCTGGAATTCAACAATAAATAGTTACCTTCTACCTTCCACTTTTTCATCCTAAAAACCCCCATAATCATGAAAAAACGATCTGTTATCCTTTTTATCCTTGCTGTAGGAATAGGTACTATTGCCGCCTTGCCTGCCACTCCTTCAACGGCCCGCTTTGAGGGCATGCTGGAAGAGGCTTACGCCGTAGAAATGGTGATGACATTCGAAAGCCAAAGTCTCTTCCACACCATCGAAGAAGAGATGTACCGGGACTTTAGCAAGGTGGAGCGGGTAGATCTGCACCAAAGTCATTTCGGGTTTCCGTACTATACTATCTACGGCGTTGATTCGGAAGGGAATGACCATCTGGCCATGGTAAAGGTGAGCGAAACGGACGTGCAAGCAACTACCTTTAGCTATACCTATTGCCAATGGGGTATTTGTGTGTCCTCTTATGCCACGGGGCCCTGCAAGGCCAATACTAGGTTTGGCATCCAGTGCGGATGCTACGACTGCAACACCGGCGGATGCAATGTATTTTGACGCTTTTCCTATCGGGGTCTGTATGGACCCCGGTCACATTCCTGCTCAATGGGTCATACCCTTCCAGAGGGAACCCCCTTACAAAACCGTCCTCTGCGGGCTCTTTTTCATTATCTCACCCTCCCAAATTACCCTCTGCCCGATAGGGATTGAGAATCCCGACACTTCGCCGTACTTTTTGGGCTGAATTCACCCAAACTAACGTATATGCGTCGTACGCTCCTGCTCGTGCTGCTGCTAGGCAGCGCGCTAGCCACCTGGGCCCAGCAACCTGCTGACCTCATGCCGGCCCGTTTCGCCTTTGAGCCCAGCCTCCCTTACAACCAAAACATACCCAGCCCCAGCCAATTTCTAGGCTATGACCTGGGCATTTGGTTTTCCGAATACGCCACTATTAGCCAATATGCCCTGCTGCTCGCCAATAGCTCTGACCGGGTACTAATGGGCAACTACGGCCGTACCTACGAAGGTCGCCCACTACTTTACTTGGTTATCTCCCACCCGGACAACCTGAACCGCATTGAGGAGATTCGGCAGAACAATCTGAAGCTGGCGGATCCGGTGAACACTTCGGATGCCGAGGCGGAACAGATTATGGAAAACCACCCCGTGGTGGTGAGCTATAGCTACAACATACACGGTAACGAAGCCAGCACCAGCGAGGCCGCGATGCAAGTAGCCTACCGCCTGGCGGCGGCCGAGGATGCTGAAACCGTAGAGATGCTGAAGAATACAGTGTTCATTGCTTATATCTGCATCAACCCTGACGGCCGCGATCGCTACGTGTACTGGTACAACTCGGTGGCGCGCACCTATCCCGCGACCGATCCTCGGGACCTTGAGCACGATGCACCCTGGCCCAATGGC
>DMST01000319.1:16236-17288 GCA_003454975.1 Cytophagales bacterium
CGGACCAATCACTACTGGTTCGACCTGAACCGCGACTGGATCTGGGGCGTGCACCCGGAGTCTCGTGGGCATACGGACGTGTACCAGAACTGGATGCCTCAGGTGCACGTGGACTACCACGAGCAGGGCTACAACAGCAACTACTTTACTTCGCCGGGGACTACCCCCCGCAACCTGTTACTGCCTGATCAGTACGATGTGTTGTCTGACAAATTTGGTCGGGCCAATATTGCAGCCTTTGATGCAGCCCGGATGAACTACTTCACCCGCGAATCGTTCGATTTCTTTTACCCTGGCTACGGTAGTAGCTACCCCAGTGTAAACGGAGCCGTAGGTATGCTGACCGAGCAGGGCGGAATAGGTGCAGGCCGGGTCATTGAAACCAACGACGGGTACAACCTCATCTTGCGGCAGCGAATCTGGGACCACTACACTACTTCTATCGCTACCCTGCGCGAAGCTGTAAACTTGCGTACCAGTCTGCTCAACTACCAGCGCCAAGCCAACAACCCCACCAACAGCAAGACCGCCACGACGGCCTACCTACTGCCCGACGACCCAAATGGCCATCTTTACGATGTACTGAATATCCTGGATCACCATAACATACGGATTGAGCGGCTATCGGAGTCCCTTACCTTGAAAAGTGTAACGGACTACTTGACGGGCCAAACGGTGCAAAAGACTTTCCCTGCGGGCACTTTTGTAGTACCTACAAACCAGTCGCGTCACCTGCTGGTGAATAGCTTGCTGAGCCGTGAAATGGAAATAGAGGACTCGGTGATGTACGACATGTCTACTTGGTCAGCTCCCTTAGCCTACCAGTTGGAAGCCTACAGCACCTCCAGCAAGGTACCCAGTAACCTGCCCGTGGTAACGGAGCCCCTCACCTACCCCCGGGCTTTGGAGAACCCGAAGGCACAGTATGCCTACGTGATTCCTGGCACTCAACGCAACACACCCAGGGCCTTATCTCTGCTGCACCGCAAGGAGTACCGGGTGCGCTCGGCCACCAAAGCCTTCTCTGACGGTACTCGTACCTACCCGGCCGG
>DMST01000319.1:17340-19217 GCA_003454975.1 Cytophagales bacterium
ATTGGCCGCAATCTGGAGAAATTGGAGACCCTGGAAAACGATATGACGGAAGTGGCTCAAACCGCCGGCGTTCAGATAGTGGGCATGAATACGGGCCGCATGACTACCGGCATAGACCTGGCCAGCAACGATTCACGGCCGCTAAAAGCCCCCAAGGTAGCCATGCTGGTAGACGGCCCCTTTGGCACCTACTCGGCCGGGTTCATCTACTGGATGTTTGACCAGGAACTGCAATACCCCATCAGCCGCATCCGGGCCGGCTCTCTGACGGAGTCAGATATCCCTAAGTTTGGATCACGCTACGGACTGGCTACGTTAGATGACTATGACGTGCTCATCTTGCCCGGTGGTGGCGGTGGCTTGAGCCAGGTATTTGGTGAGGAAGGTAAGGAAAAGCTCCAGACCTGGATCCGCAAAGGCGGAACGTTGATCGCTACCGAGTCAGCTGCCGCCTACTTTACCAAGAAGCAGGAACTGACACAGGTAGAGGTGAAAGAAGTTCCTAAGGACGAATCTGAGGAAGCCGACTACCTGGCTTATGAGGACCGTCAGAACTACTATGGTCTAAAACGTGTGCCAGGTACGGCCTTGCTAGGCCAGCTGGACACCAGCCATCCGTTGGCTTTTGGCCTGCCCAAGTCGGTATACATGCTCAAGTTTGGCAATACCGCTTTAGTACCTTCTGAGAACTGGCAAACCGTAGGGTACTACGCTAAAGACCCTAGCCAGCTAAAAATCTCGGGCTACATCTCTTCCGAAAATCGTGACCACCTAGCGGGTGGTGCTTTTGCTGGCGTAGCCAACATGGGCCAAGGCAAAATTGTGTATTTGGTAGACAATACGCAGTACCGAATGTTCTGGCGAGGGGCCTCCCGTCTGCTTGTCAACGGTGCTTTTTATATGCCCAACTATTAAGAAGTCAGGCATTCTATGCCTGTCCTACCAAAGTAGAAATTGAGAAAGGTAGCCTGCACTATTACTTGTGCGGCTACCTTTTTTTGTATTAAAAACCCAATCTCCAGTTTGGATAGTGTGATTTGGGCTGACCTATCTAATTCTGAATCTCACAGAGCATATACAGCTGTACCGTAACGTACTGTTTCTTAGTGCCGTCCATCTGGGGTACACAGCTAAAACCCACCCAGTAATTCGGCAGGGGGCGGTTATACCGCTCCTGCGGACAATCTCCCGGGCATTGCCAGCCCTGCATAGTACCCTTGGCCTGGTTATAGGCCTTCGAAAACAGGGACTGATAATCAAACTGGGAATCACACTGAGGCACCGTAACGGACTCACTGGTTTGAAACATCACAAAAAAAGAGCAGGTATCCGGCTGTGGTATAGGGTATGTAATGGTGCTATCCGGATTGATGAACACGAGGTAGTCGTAATCCTGCTTCATCCCCAGCGAATCCAGTCTCATCATTTCTACTTCCTCCCAACCAACTTCCAGGTGATTAGGATCTAGTCCCCCTATATTGGGACCCTCCTCCGGTACACCTTGTCCGTTCCTTCCCGGTTGGTTCTGGTTACATTGAGACAAAGCCATCAGCAATAAAGGCAAAACAAATACAGTAGGGGCTTTCATGGGGCAAGCGGTTAGTGCTTTAAATAAGGTACTGGGAAAAAATAAGAATCCAGAAAGGTGGGGCAATTTCTGAATTACGAAATCCAATATCTTGTACCTCAGCTAGGGCTTCGAACCACCAGCTTGGGTCTGCTTGTTATCTTTGGCCTAAACACCCCACCTCTTATTCCATGCGCTACTGGTACCTACACCAATATTTTCGAACGCCCGAACAAGGCGGAGCCATTCGGTCGTATTATTTGGCGAAGGCGTTGGTAACGGCAGGGCATGAGGTACACATGGTTACGGC
>DMST01000317.1:0-2999 GCA_003454975.1 Cytophagales bacterium
GGGTTGGAGCCCGGCACCTACACCTTTCGGGTGCGGATGGCCTACCGGGTAGGCGATTGGCTGGACAACGAACGGACCCTGACGGTGGTGGTACCTGCTAAATACTACCAAACCGTAGGGTTTCAGGCCCTGGTGGGCTTCCTAAGCCTGGGGCTTTTGGTGTTGCTGGTCGCCCTCATTTTCAAACGCAACCAGCTGGCCGTAGTGGTCCGGCAGAAGCACCGGTTTCTGGAAGAGGCCCGTGCGGAGAAGGAAATGATATCGGCACAGAATGCGCAACTGCAGCAGGCCATAGGGGAGTACAATGCTAAAATTCAGCAGCTCAGCCAGCGGAATGCTTCCTTTCGGGAGCAACTGCAAACCACCTACCAGCAGCTGGTGCAGGCCCAGCAGCATCCGAAAGATGCACCCTGGCAGACCCTGCAGGAGGACGTAGCTGCCCGCTTGCAGGGTCTGGAAGAGGAACCGCCGCTGGAGTCGTTGCCCCTGCAGCCCGATGACTTCCTGCTGCGCTTTGCCCAGGCCTACCCCAAGCTCACCGCCAACGACCTGCGCATCTGCAACCTGATCCGGCAAAACCTGGCCAACAAGGAGATTGCCGAGGCGCTCAATATCACCCCCGGCAGCCTGGAGCAGAGCCGCTACCGCATCCGCAAAAAGATGGGCCTAAGCTCCAAAGACAATTTGAACGATTTGATTCTGAGGTTTTGAAGCCTAATTAGGGATCATACCTAAAAGTTGGGGACCTTTTGCACTTGCCAATAACCCCATGAAGGTCTCAACTCCCTGGTATAGAATCGGAATGCCGAACCAACTGAATTGAGAATACAGAATACAGAATTTTTGTAAATTTCTGATTTTCAGGCTATTACGCATTGAATGATTTGCATTCAACCGTAAAGAATCATCGCTGAATTTCCCATTCAGATGAATGGGTCCCCAACTTTCTTGCTTGATCCCTTTTATTCTACAGGCAAGAATGATCCCTTGTATTGGAGGAGCTAATCAGAATAAGGAGTTAATTCCTAAGCTCTGCAGGCATTCTGGTAGTGTCAGAAAAACCCTTGAAAAAATTGGGTAGGAGGGGGAGTAAGAAAGAGGTAGAGAGCGCTCAAGAAGCCATTTTGCCGCCTGTAGCATCCAGAGATTGGACCCACTCGCGTAGCTCGGTAGCTGAAATCACCTCTTTGCCGAGTAGGGTATGGCGAATACTGGCCCACTGAGAAGCAGTAAGCATATCCTCGGCTTCCATAGGGCGCAGCAGAATAAGTGCATGCCGATCTTGGTTTTCAAAAACCTCAAAAGGATCTTCGACAGCCTTATGCTCGAACCCCAGCCCGGTAAGGAATTGGGCTAGCAAGGAAAACGAAATGGCAGGCAAATGCCTCATACGATCGGTTATGTTGATTATCTGCTTCGTAAAGATACGAAATACGACAAAAGTGGATGCAAATTATTCATCGAAAATTAGTTCTGCCTCCCTGTTTTTCAAGAAGTTAGTCGGTTTTGAGGCATTTGATTTCGAAATGATAGGCTTCAACCATTCAATTCGTGTATGCCGTTTACGGATTACCCGTGCGCAGTCCAGAATCGATTCAGTACGCTGTTTTTCTCCTTTCTGAAATACTCAACTACCTCAGGGTTAAAGATATTGCTTTTTGGAATTTTGACCCGCCAGGACTGCTGGGTTAACAACGTGTTTCGTCCAAACTCCTCCCAATAGGCCTGAATGTGTACCCAGTAAGCAATCCGTTGCTTGGCATCGTACACCAACAGCAATACCGGCATTGGCTCCATCCGCCAGTAGGCCACATCCCGGATACTCACATCGAACAACACATGCGCCTGGGACCGGTCCATTTTGAGGTGGTCCGTAGCCTTCAGTTGCAGCTTTACCTCGCCGTTCTCTACTCCGCCATTCTTGTCAAACGTCCAAATCAGTCCGTCGATGCCATAGTCATGTTCAATCCGCTCTAGCAAATAGCCCGCCTCCAACACCTGTATTTCTGCATGGTTGGCGCTGTACGTGGCAATTAAGTGCTCGCGGGTTATTCGTTTTCTGGTCAATCGTGGGTCTGTCAAAATCTGGCGCAATAACGCCACATAATGTTGTATTGAGAAATAGTCTGACGGAAGAAATTGTGAGACTGCTTGGTGCCAGCCCTGATTGGGCCTTACCAGGTTTCACGCTCCGAAATAACACAATACCAACCCAATGTCGGAGGGCTTTTTTTCATTGGAATATTACAGCAGGTAGCGACCCTGGAGAGGTAAATTCCTGGCAATTTTCTATTTTCAGGTACCACGTTGATCAAAAGACTATGAAACATCCTAAAGCCCTATGGCTGGCCATTCCTCTCTTTCTGCTGACCGCCTGTGTCGATACGGAAGGCGACCGTATGATGAGATTGGGTACCAACTACTACAATGACGGATATTATGAGTTGGCCGAAAAGGAACTCCGCAAAGCCCTCGATCATCCCTTTTACGAATTCGGCCGAGAGGAAGTGCTCACCACGCTAGGCAATACCTACAACGAATTGGAGGAGTACGATAGCGCCATTGTCTATCATCAAAAAGCTCTCGCCATCGATCCGGAATACGTGGAAGCCTTGGTCAACGTAGGCATCGTGTATCGCCTGATTGGAGAATACGGCAAAGCCGAGGAGCATTATATGCGGGCCCACGCCATCAACCCCAATGATCCGGAGCTCAATGCCAGTTTGGGTGCGCTGATGATTTTCACTGAGGATATCCCCAAAGCCCTCACCTATCTGGAAAAAGCCATCGTTTTGGACGGTACCTTGGCCGTTTCACACGCCAATTATTCCTATGCCCTAGCGCTAGATGGTCAGTTCGAAAAAGCGGAGCAAGAACTAGCCAAAGCCGACGAGCTGGGGTATCAGAATACCGAATCCCTCACCGAAATGATCAATGAGCTGAGGTAGGGTTTGGGCGTATTCCCTGTGGGGGCTTCGAGTCCTCCCGCTTCACGGGCC
>DMST01000317.1:3057-5765 GCA_003454975.1 Cytophagales bacterium
GCCGCCCGGGCCGGTGTCCCCCACGCGAGTAGGCAAAAGGTTCAATGCCAGTGGTTAATAAGGCTTTTTGGCCTCTGGTGTCTGGGCTCGAAAGTAACTTTCGAGTCCATCCAAAGCAGAGTAGCTTAGCTCCTTCCTAGAGCGACGACGTTTAGGTCCGGCGTGTTTAATTTCCGGAGTGTGTATCGGAACAGTTTACGCGTCGTGATGCCTCTTACAGTGGGCTGCGGCTACTATCTGTACTCGTGCTTATTGGCATGTCCGTAAATTAGGTGCAAAATGCCCTTCCGCCATCAATAGGCTACCCACTGAGGTGCATCTATTCTCTGCATACCGACCACATGTTAGACTAGCTCCCATAGCCAGATGGGAGTGCTAGGCTGATGGGTTACGCATTCGCGTGCGACCCGTCGCAGTAGGGCGGGTTGCTGGTCTGCTTGCACAGGCAGATAGCGGCTTTTTTGCTTTCCTCGGCGGTAAAGGCATTGGGTGTGAAATCAGATCCTTTGTGGGCACCATTGCACCACGGCTGCCCTACTGAATTTCCACAAGAACACCAATAGTACGTTTTGCCCTCTTCTAGCTCTACCAGAGTGGGAGCGGTTCCGGCTACGGTTGCTTTTTTCATCATGTGTTTGTTTACAAAGTAATAAGGCCCTATTCGTGCTTTTGTTAGTAATGTATCGAAAAACATGGGTAGTTAAGAGGTAAGGTCTCCTGCATTTTATGCCAGCACCATTGTGGTAGTGCAGAGTGGAACAGGTAGCACCTCATTTCCGCCCTGCAGTCGTCGGACGAACCTTTGCCTCCGGCCAAAGGAATTCGTTTGACGACGAGACCTACGCGGTAGCCGTAAAACAGCAAATCCCTGCCATTACTCCATCGGTCAATCTAACCTGGGTTAGAACCGAGGATTCAGGAACCTTTCACCCACTCAAACTTTACCTTGCGCACGCCATGGTCGGTATCCCATTGGAGGATCTCCCGGAAGCCAAACTTGAGGTAGAGCCGCGTGGCGGGGCCGTTGTCCAGGCCCGTTTCTACGAAAAAGCGGGGTGAATCGAATTCCGCCATCACGTACTCCATTAGCTGCGAAGCAATGCCCCGGCGGAAGAACTGCGGGTGCACCACCATGCTGTTGATGTAGGTATACTCGGGGGTAGCTTCTATCTCGGTGGCTCCGGCGAGGGTGGCATCGGCATAAGCACCGTAGAAGCGAGTACGTCCTTCCATGTAGGCCTCCAAAGGCCTTTGCAGCGGTGGAAAGTTCTTGGCGCCCAATAGCTTCGCCTCCACGGCATACGATACCTGAAAAAGCGTGTGGAGTTGCTCGGCAACTGCCTTATCCGTGTTGTTGAGCAGGGTAATGGTCATGGGTGCAGGTATCCTTTTGCAGGAAATAGGGCAAGAAAACGGCCACTTCCAAAATCTAGTTAATAAAACCCTGCCGCATGCATTTGTCAGTAACAAGGCAAGCCACAGCCTTCTTAGGATCCCATGATGACAAGCAGGATGCTTGCCATAGAGCTTTATGCGAAAGGGGACGAGTCCTTTGGAACCCTACCCTTCAAAAGTTACTCTGCGGTAAAGCTCGGTTAGTGGAATCTGTAATGAGAGCGAGGAAAAAATAGCCACCGAATCCAGCCCTTCGTAGGTGCGAATCTGGCCCCAATCGTCTACTGACGAACGGACTTCTACCCGAGGCTGGTCCTGGGAGATCAGCACATATTCGCGCAGGCTGGGCATTCGTTTGTACCGATCATACTTCTTCACGAAGTCGTATTGCATGGTGCTGGGCGAGAGGACTTCTACGATCAAGGTAGGATTCATGAGTACATCGTTCCGCCCTGCTTGTAGCTGCTCAGCTCCACATACCACCATGGCGTCAGGATAGAGATAGGCATTGGCTGCTTCTGCGTACACTTTAAGCTCACTACCAAACGGGGTGCAGTCTCGATCTCGCAAACCATTACCCAATGCGATACCTGCATTTAAAGAAATCACCGCATGGTTGCGCGTTCCTCCTGACATGGCTGTAATCTGCCCGTCAAAGAATTCCCATTTCTCCTGAGACTCGGCCTCCAGCGTGAGGTATTCTTCAGGGGTATATTTTTGATGCGCGTCCAGCTTGGGTTCTCCCATAATCTCAGGTGCTTACCTAGGATGATAAAGATACAAAAAACTGGGGTCCCGTGATGACCATCAGGATGCTTGCCATAGAGCTTTTTGCGAAGGACGACGATCCCTTGCCACCCCTGCCATCGTCCCTTGTCCCTTGTCCCTCGTCCCTTGAAACCCTTTCACACTCCCCGTTACCCCACTCACTCCCCCGCCACATAATCGCCTGATTACCAGCAATCCACCCCCGCTTGTTAAGGAAAAGTTGAGTACATCATAAGGCTTTGTTGGGGCCCGTTTTTTCGAAAGGCGCAGCGGGATCATGAGCTTTGGTGAACGATCGAGTTTCCTCCAAAATCCTAAAGCATGAAAACCACACGTATCCAATTTTTCGGGCTCTGTCTCCTACTACTGGGGGCAGTGGCCTTTCCTTCCTGGGCCCAAGTAGGTCCCGTCCTTTGGCAAGAGGACTTCACAAGAATAGACGCTAACGTCTGGACCTTTGAGACGGGCAACGGCGACTGGGGCTGGGGCAACGGCGAGCTGGAATACTACCAGACCGACCAGGCGAGCATCCAGCCGATACCCGG
>DMST01000317.1:5808-6099 GCA_003454975.1 Cytophagales bacterium
GCTGCCGGCAACACCGCTCTGGTGATTACTGCACAATCCGAATCCGCCGGGGGCTTCGACTTCACCTCGGCGCGGATGATCAGCGAGGGCAAGCTGGCCGTGCGCTACGGCCTGATAGAGGTGCGCATGAAAACGCCCGACGTAGCGGGTGGGCTGTGGCCAGCCTTCTGGATGATGGGCGAGACCGAGGACACCTGGCCGCTGCGGGGCGAGATTGACATAATGGAGATGGGGCTGGCGGCCGAGCAGCGCGAAAAGTACGGCGCGGCGGCTGCGGACGTGAATACCTAC
>DMST01000086.1:0-2141 GCA_003454975.1 Cytophagales bacterium
TATAACAGTACCTTTTTTTGTCCATTTCCACTGGTGTACGATCGACGGAGAATACCCTCCGATAAGTGAAGTAGGCCGTTGGTTCATTGGGCAAGGAAGCGGGTAGACATTGGGTACAGAAACACCGTTTTTAAGGTGTGTAAAAGGGAAATCCCTACTACTCATGTAACCCCCATTAACATGCAAAACTTCAAAGAAAACCAGATGCCGCAGGAGCAACTCTCCCGACTCCGCGCAGGAGAAAGCAAGCGCGGAGAACGAAAAAAAGGTGCCACCTATACCAAGTCCCTGTACGAATAATAATCGCTTACTCACCTATGAATCCAGATATGAAAAAGCAACAGACAGCATTGAATCTCCAGCAATGGAAGAATGAGACCATCCAACTATTGGAGCACCTGCGCGGAGGAACCGAAGCAGATCCAGGACAATTTCCCTGGCAAGGCAGTCTATAACCCGACAGGCTATGAAAAAGACACGGTTTTTCGAGCAAGAGGTAGTTCCCCTAACCAAGAGCCAAAAAGCTGTGCTTAGGGGTAGGGAACACCGGGCCACAGGAGGGAAATATGTGCCCCGCACCTGACCTTACCAGGTCCTGACCATACCATCCAGCCCCAGGCCTCAGGCTTGGGGTTTTTCGTTGCTAGTTTCACCAACCTTTCTGGTTGGGACCAGTACTATTGGTATTCAATCAGGGTAAATCCGTCCCCAATCAGCTAGGTGGTGTATCTTCTCATACCGCAGTACGTCTATATACCAACAAGCCATTTTTAACAAAAAACAATACACTCATGAAAAAGCTACCTTCCCCCAAATCGCAAACTCCGTGGCAGCCTCTAGAGATCAAACAGCTAGAGCATGTGCGCGGCGGTGAAAACGAATATCCCTGGCAGACAAGCTAGCAGTCTGCCAAGTTTGAGGCTATCTTGTGAAGCATGATGGCGATTTTTTTAACCAAACAATCCTTTAACACGGCTTGTCGAACCCGACCCTGAATCTATACAGGGTAAGCTCCCGAAGAGTGAAGGGGTCCCGCGCGACAAGGAGGTAAACCGGCAAAGAAAATTTGCCCATTGATTTTTCCTACGACTTATGGCCTCCCTTAACCGGATCTTTATAAGCTCAGGGTAGTATAGGTTTTGGGTGAAATGATAGGCATGGCGAAGAGCGGGGTGATATCAAGCCCACGGCTCCTGGCTACTTGGTTTAAATTTCAGAAGAAGCGCCAAGCGCTCACCGGAAAGGAACCCCACGTGTCAAATCTTTACCTGGAATTATGGATGCCATTCCCGAAATTGGGAAGCACTCAAACCTAAAGACTATGGCCTCCCGACGTGACTGGTTGAAGAAAAGCACCTTAGCCCTAGCCGGATTTCCTCTACTCTCTGCAGCTGACCGTAACACATGGCAAGCCCGACAAGTCCAGCTAGCCCAACACCTGGACGCCGCTGACGGCGAAGAGTTTTGGAACCTGGTGAAGTCCCAATTTCAGTTTGCCGAAGGCCTGCACTACTTCAACAACGGCTCGCTGGGCCCCTGCCCGCGCCACGTGGTGGAGGCTACCAATGCGTTTCGTGCCTTGCTGGACGGCTACCCCAGCAAGTACATGTGGGGCGGCTGGCAGGAGCAGAAAGAGGCCGTACGTGAGCACACCGCCGCTCTTTTTGGGGCCGACCCCGAAGAGATAGCTCTCATCCACAATACCACCGAGGGCATGAACGTAATCGCATCCAGCATGAAACTGAAGGAGGGCGACGAAGTCATCCTCTGCGACCACGAGCACACGAGTGCCTACATACCCTGGCAGTACCACCAGGAGGAAGCCCACGGCGTGAAAATAGTGCGGCCTACTCTACCCCTCATTCCGGAAACACCAGAAGAAGTAGTGGAGGTATTCCGCAAGGCCATCACGCCGCGTACCCGGGTGATCAGCTTGGTGCACCTCACCAATACCAACGGCATGATCCTGCCCGTGAAGGCGATCACGGAGATGGCCCACGCACAGGGCATATTGGTTGCCTTGGACGGGGCACAAGCCTTGGGCGGCATTGAGGTAGATCTCAATGACCTGGGCTGTGACTTCTACGCCAACAGCACCCACAAGTGGCTGTTTTCGCCCAAGGGGATGGGTATTCTCTATG
>DMST01000086.1:2180-4871 GCA_003454975.1 Cytophagales bacterium
TGCCCGGCAGGACAAGCAGGAGCTGCTCCGGGCCCTGGTAGTCTCGCGTGGGTACCAGGACAAAACCATCCGGCGGCTAGAGAACTACAACACGCGCAACCTGCCCGAGCTGCTGGGGCTGGGGGCCGCTTTGGACTACCACGAGTTGATAGGCCCACGGCGCAAAGCCGAGCGACTGTACCAACTCAAGCATCATCTGCTGGGCCAGGTAAACGAGCGGGACCACCTCATCAGCAAAACTCCGGCCGACGACCGGCTTTCTGGTGGGATTCAGACCGTAGAGGTGAAAGGCAAACCGGTACGGGAGGTAGGAAAGCGGTTGCAAGAGGAGTGGGGCATCAACGTACGCTCCATGACCAGCCATGGGCTCAACGGGGTACGCATCTCCCTGTCCGTGTTTAACACCCTGGCCGATGTGGACCGACTGGTAGGAGCGCTTGATGCCATTGCGAAGGCGTAGCGAGCCCGTGCCAAACCGCTATGGCAAGGTTGCCTCGGTCGGGCCCCATTGTACGTCAGGCAAGTGGGGCCCGGACGATAGTAACCACCCAGCTTTGTATTCTTAGAGATGGTGACTGCCTAAGGGCCTTAAACGTCACCGCGCCGAATTATAACCACGGCGAGTTGCTGACATCTGGTCTCTACATCCGTAATCTCACACCTATCTCAGGTGGCCAACTGCCAGGCAATCAGTAGTGACGAGGTTTTATCTCTACAATTGAAATAACTCAAAGAGAGAAGATAGGGATATCGACTTTTTATACTTCTAGACTTGCCGAAACGTAGTGAAGGAACTAGGTAGTATCTACTTTCCAATTCCCCTTTGGCTGCAAAAAGTAGTCGGATAAGCTATCCGTAATGCACAGTGTATCACGGTGAGGTTAGTAGCGAATAACGAGCTGGTTATTGGCAACTACCGAGTTCCCTCGACGGAGTCTTCGGGATGACTTTGAGTTGGGTGCTCTATCTCCACTGTCAGGCTGTTTAGGCCCGGGCGATAGCAACCACCCAGCCTGGCATTCTTGGGGTAGGGCCGGGAGGAAATAGAGTACATCTCATACACTCACAAGCTGCCCCGCCTTTCAGCAATAGATCAAACACCGGAAGGATTTGCTTCTTCTACGCGCTTCTCTTCCTCGGTCGGGAAGCTTTGCAGCTGATCTTGGAGGGCTGCCAAGCGTTGAGTCATTTCGGCTCCCATGGGGTACGCCGACCGGTGCAGCATATGGTTCATGCGGTGGACCACACCATCCAGCTCCTCGCATTGGTTTTCCAGCATCTTGAGCACCTGAGGTAATTCCTCCTCCACCGCCCCCAGATGGATCAGGTTAATCAGCCCCTTGATGCTGGAGAGCGGCCTTCGTAGGTCATGGGCCGTGAGGAAAGCGTAGCTTTCCAGATCGGCGAGTAGCCGTGATTTCTGCTGCTCGGTGTGCTTGCGGCTGGTGATGTCGTAGCGCACGGACATGTACTGGGTGATCTTACCGTGCTCGTTGCGCATGGGGTTGATGGTGGTGTCTACCCAGTAGGTAGTACCGTCCTTGGCGCGGTTGCACACCTCATCGCGCCAGGCCTGGCCCCGGCTCACCTGCTTCCACATGTGCACCCAAAACTCCTGAGGATGGTGTCCTGAATTGAGAATGCGGTGGTCCTGACCCATCAGCTCCTGCTGCGAATACTGAGATACCCGCTGGAAAGCTTTATTGCAGTAGGTAATGCGCCCCTGTAGGTCGGTAATGCTTACCAAGGCGGAGTACTCCAGGGCGTCACGAAACGAATTAGGCATAGGCGATAAACGGGTGAGCCGCGCAAACTA
Organism: Cytophagales bacterium; assembly: GCA_003454975.1. Taxonomy (GTDB): domain Bacteria; phylum Bacteroidota; class Bacteroidia; order Cytophagales; family Cyclobacteriaceae; genus DMST01. Next base: position 3,997 of record DMST01000086.1, read on the forward strand.
CATGTCCTGATGGACGGCGGCTCTTGAAAACAAAACACGCCCTACGGCCAGGGTTGGGGCCAACGGGCATAACATATAATAGAAGTGAGTGATTTAAGCCGATTTGGCAATCTCGGCAATGGAGAGATCTAGCATATTCTCCCAAGCCGCAATGATCTGCGGGGTGTAGTCAGGATCTACCTGCTTGATGGCCGCAAAAAAACTGGCCTTCCAGTGTGAATACAAGTGGTGGGGAATGCCCAGCCTACCCGGAGCGTGGGTGCTGCGGATGCGCTGCAGGCCGTGCGTACCCGCAAAATTGTTGTCCGCATGCATCACCATTTGGTTGAGCCCGTGGCGGAGCAGCTTCCGCTGGTTTTCCATCTCTACCCCCATAAAATATTGTTTGATATCCGGATGGCTTTCCAGAAACGTATCGTAGAATACTTCAAAAAAGTCTGATTTAGACAATAGGCGGCCATGGTGCCTCTTCAGCAGGTCAATATTCTCCATGATTGCAAAATTTCGTTAATACACTTGATGATGTTACCACAAAATAGCGATACAAAAGCTTAGTAGGCCATACCGAATTGTACTGATATTGTACAATCTTGTTTATACATACTTCCAGCAATAGTTGTCTCTTTACTTATGAAAGACAATTATGGAATAGCAGACAAAGAGGAGACCGTCAAGTACCGTATGGGCTATGCCTCAGGAGACTTCTCTCGGATGAAGTAGTAGGTACTGCCAAACGCATCTTCCTTCGGTTCAGGATCTACCTCATAGCGGGAAAGTAATTCCTCCATCCCTAGGGGTGGATATTCATCGTTGGCTAGGGCCTGAAGCCAGTCCGAGTTCGGAACTTTCGCGCCTTGGAGGCCCACGCCTTGGAG
>DMST01000263.1:0-24431 GCA_003454975.1 Cytophagales bacterium
TTCCAACTTCTACACCCCCATGCGCCTGGGCAAGGCGGTCTACCGGGTACTTTACAAGCCCCACCGGATGCCCTTCTACGTATTCCGGTTTATGGGCATCATTGCGTCTATTGCGGCGGGGTATAACAGCTCCAACTATCCTATTACCAGGACTACGGCGGGGTACTTTAACGGCATTGCGGATGCCTACTGGCTGGAAGAAGACCTCACGCTGGCCCAAGCCTATTATATGGAGGGGCGGATATTTTCTAGCGTCAACCACCGCAGTAACTATTCCCTGGCTAGTGTGGCCATTGAAAACCAAAGGACCCAAAACGCCATCCAGCATTTGGCTAAAGGGGTAGGGAAAAATCCATTGCCCCAAACGTTTGTCAATTTGAGCCTGATGCTCAACGATGAGGGTAAATTCTTTGATGCCAAATTTCAACTAGAAGATGGTACCGCTACTTTTCCTAACAGTGGCCCCATAGCAAATAACCTGGGCCTTCTGTATTACAATACCAACTTCCTAGATTCGGCGGGATACTATTTTGCGGACGCGCAAAACTCTCGGCGTAGTGTGGAAGAAGCCTCTACCAACATCTGGTCTATCGGAGCCAAGCTGAATGTGAAAGTATCCGTGGACAGTGCCCTGGACTTGCTGTACACAGGCAATGCTGGTCAGGATGCTAACTTATTAGCCTGGCTAGGCCAGCAGGATCAGGCATTCGCACTTCCAGCACCTCCTCCCTTCCCTAAGGATAGTATCCTTTCTCAAAATGACTTTGGTAGGCTGTACAATTATACCCTACTTCAGCTCAACCAACCGGATACGGCCTGGGTAAATGACCTGCATGGCTATACCGAAAAGCTAGAAAACGATCCTTGGTGGGAGCGGCTTACATTAGCGAAGGCCTGGGTAGATTTCCAGGCGCTCAATTTTGTAGAGGCCACCAAGGGAGTGGCTCGCCTATCTCTCGCGCTGCCGTCCAAAAGGGGGTACTACGAGAACCTCTTAGGGCTGATGTCTCTCAAAATAGGCATGCCAAATAAGGCGATGGTGCACTTTAGAGAGGCCATTCGGGAAAACCACCGCCCTGCCCCTATTCACTATGTGTTTGCTCAGCTAGAGGCAGGGCAGTTTACCCAAGCCCGACAATACCTCTCTGACTTAGGTAGCACCTTACCTAGTGCTTCTACCACGAGAACGAAGGTAAACCTGCTCTCCGAGGCACTGGACTGGAATCCTGCATCTGGCAAGGAGCTGAGTGACCAACAAAAACACTGGGTCATTCGGTACAGAAACCTCTACCTTCCTCCTGCTACGATATTGGAGGAATGGCAGTCCATGGGCACAAATGATTTCAAAGCTTTAGCGGGCCTATTCCTGTGGGAAAACGATCCCGAACTTGCGCCCTACGTTCAATCCGAACTAAGCAGCTTACCTGTAAGTACGGCAGCGCTAGCTCAGCGGATCGCCTTTAGTTTGGTGGCCGCTGATCCCGATCAGCCTGATTTGGCCACCCATTCGTTAACGCCAATCACGCCGCAGCAAAAGTTACAACAAAGAATGGCTGCCATTGGTCTGGAAAATGGTGCTGCCTCGGCAGAAACCATGAAGGCCCTGGCGGCACAAGCCCCAATTAATCCAGACCTGGTTCAACAGGTGACCAACGGACTCAATAATGACGGAGACACGCTCGGTGCTTATGCACTCATTCAGCAGGCTGTCACCTTTAACCAATGGGATGTAGAATTATTAAAAACATACGCCATTCAATGCATCAAAGCAGGATTTCCAGCCCTAGGCGAGAAGGCCTTGGATGATTTGAAGCTCAGTCTACCAGCCGAGGAGTATAACACTTTGGAAGCTGAATATCGGGAGATTGAGACCCTCCTCACCCCGGCAGGTTTCGGGTAATGGTGCCGTAATTATTTAATAATGTAAGTCTGTTGTGGCGTTTAGCCCAGAAATGAGGTTTTTCAAGTGTATCCCATCACAATACGAAAAACCTTACATCAATCTTACGTTAAGGAATTGTATTAACAAGTCATAAAATTCGACGAATCGGAGAATAGCGATGACGAACTGTCTCTTTTTGTAGAAAAATAACGGTTGCCTTACAACTATGGTTTTTGGGAATTCGAGCATCAACTAGTCTGCCTAACCCTCGTTTACCTTTGTAGTATCTAACGGACAAAACCTAGTAATAAAGCTATGAACCCATCGGCCACTTCTGATTATCAGGGGTTGAGCATCGAAGCGAGAAATATTCTGGAACACGGAGTATTTGTCACAAAAAGCGAGTTCTACCAGGTAGAAGTTTCTTTATACAAAATGGACCAAGAATTTGTAGAAGTCTGGTACGATACCAAACGAGAGGCCATCACCCAAATAGGGTACTTGAAGGGGCATCCGATTAACCCCTTCATCAAACATATATCACCTGTGAGCCTGAACTAGTTCAGGCTCTTTTGTTTTTGCAGGTTAGTACTCCGTCCGGATTCATTGCGGCGGAGACAGTAAAATTTTCTGTCTTCAAAACTCAGCCTGGGCTTTTGCCAAGCTCAATTTTTCAAAAACCTCCTCCAGGCCAATTAAATTATTATCTTGCTTGTTTAGAACATGCCCCACATAGAGTAATACTTTTCTGTGGCTGTAAGAGACGCATTTAACAGAATATCGGATCGATTTCTACATCAATGGATTGACCCAGAAGACAACCTATTGGAGGTCATTAGGTATCGGTTTCTCTTTTGGGTTATGGTCATTGCCACTGTCTTAGTCTCTGTTACGGTACCCTTCAATTTTCAATCACAAGACTGGCGGCAGTGGAGTCGCAGTTTTATTACTATTGGCACCTTTTTAAGCTTATTAATTTACCTCCGGAAAACCGGGCGTTACAAGGTAGTTGCTCACATTGCCCACGGCATTTCGGTATTTGTGATTTTGGTGAATACCTACTTCATCTTTCAGATATTCAATGCCATCAGCCTCCTTATTTTTTTCCTCAATGTACTCTTTACCTATTTCATGCTGGGGTACCGATGGGGCACCGTCTATTCCTTGGTGAATTTTCTCCCCATGATCATTTACGTGACACTTTTGGAGGGAGGCGCACGAATTTCGCTGATGATTGAACCAAAAGATGTCACCAATCAAGAATTCCTAATCAACTTCGTAGGCATTCTTTTGATCAATATCTATCTCATGTTCACGCTAGTGCGGGCTTTTCAAACCTCAGGACAGCGTTACGCTGATATGCTAGCCAGACAGAAGCAGATGAACCAGCAGCTGTCTAAAAAGGAACAAGATTTGGCCTACGCAAACATTGAAATGAAACGGGCTAACATTGCCCTAAAAAAAGCCAATCGGTCAGCAGAAGCCTCTTCCCGGGCTAAGTCAGAGTTCCTGAGTACGATGTCTCACGAGATTCGCACCCCCATGAATGCGGTGATCGGTATGACTCACATTTTACTGGACGAAAATCCTAGGGAGGAGCAGAAGACCCATCTCAACCTGCTTAAGTTTTCAGCGGAAAACTTACTGGTACTCATCAATGACATCCTGGATTTCAACAAGATAGAGGCAGGTAAAATTGAATTTGAAAACATCGAGTTCAATCTGGTAGAGCTTGTACACAAGATAGGCAGGGGATTAGAGCCTAAGGCCCAGGAGCGGAATCTTGACTTCCGGATTGCCATAGACCCGAAAATCACTTGGACCTTGATGGGAGATCCTACCCGCCTGAGTCAAGTATTGACCAATCTGCTTTCCAATGCCATCAAATTCACCAAGAAGGGACATATAAAGGTATGGGTAGCCCTAAAAGGGGAAAGAGAAAATACCGCCACCGTGCTATTCTCAGTAGAGGATACTGGTATTGGCATACCAACCGCGAAAATCAAACAGGTGTTTGAGAGTTTTTCCCAAGCCAGTAGCGACACCACCCGTAAGTTCGGGGGCACTGGTCTGGGCTTGGCCATTGTGAAGCGGCTGCTGGAATTACAAGGCAGCGAAATACAGGTAGAAAGCCAGTTTGGCCAAGGAAGCCGCTTTTTCTTTGAACAGGCTTTCACCATTGAGCGGAGTAAGCCTCTCTTCAGCACCACCGAACGGAAGGTACCTTCAAACGAGCGAGACTTGAAAGGCAAATCCATTCTGCTAGTAGAAGACAATCCCAGCAATGTATTGGTAGCCCGTAAGTTTTTGGAGCGGTGGAACGCCAAGCTATCCTTGGCCGAGAATGGCGAGTTGGCCATGGAGGCACTGCGAGATCAGACGTTTGATCTCATCCTGATGGACTTGCAGATGCCTTTGCTAGACGGCTATCAGGCTACCATGCTCATCCGCTCTTTGGACGATGAGTCGAAGCGGAATATCCCCATCATTGCGCTTACCGCATCGGCCATGGTGGAAATTCAGGATCGGGTGTATGCTGTGGGCATGAATGATTACGTAAGCAAGCCATTCAACCCCAATGAGTTGTACCAGAAAATTGTAAAGAATCTAGAAAAGAATCAGGCAGTCTGACTCAGTATACCCCTGCGTTTGTGCAGCTTAAGCTCAAAGTGCTGGGCCATGAAGTTTTTCATGCGACCCTCGGCTAGCTCCGGTCGTTTTTTGGGATAATACACGGTAAGTTCAAGGACCGCTTTCAGGAAATTAGGCTGAAGACACAAGGTACGAATCCAGTCCTGGAAGACTTGGCCCCACTCCTCTTGATACACTTCTAGGTGGGTACGCCCATCCCACATAAACGCTAATTGGTTATCCCCATGCCGGAAGCGATATATGCCTGCCATGATATCGTAAAATTCCTGAAAACGCTCTGTATTGCGCAGATGGTACTGGTGAATTTTACGGGTAGTATCGTCCTGCAGCCCGAGGGGATTGTGTAGCTGGTGATAGGCTTCTTTTACGATATCCATCATACGCAACAATAAAACCTCCCTGGAAGCGGCCTGGGCCTCTTTCAGAATATAGTTTTTATCGAACGGAAAAAGTTTGCGATGGATCAAGACAACAAGAAATTTTAACAAATATACGGCAAATTAATGGGTGAGGATGCCGATTAAGGTTGAAAAAGTGCAAAAAACAACCCTGAAGTCCATTTTGAGCCACAGGGTTGATTGTGGATAACTAGAGATTTGTTACTCAGTAGTGGCTCCAGAGACAAAATGGCCGTAGAAAATACTATTCAAAAACAGCTTGTTAGTACCGTACCAAAAGGCCCTAAAGTTGGGATTATCTACTAGTGAAATTACCCGGCCCCTACCTAAACTACTCACTTGCACCGAAGCCGTATTGCCTAGGGCTTCCAGATTACGATCAGAGATGTAACCAGAAGCCAATGGATCGGCTGTATAAACCACTGGATTGGCGTAGGGATTATTAGCCAGTTTCATAAAGGTAGTGTGATTACGAAACAGGTGGATGGACTCATCCTCAAAACCAAAGCCTAATGGATGCGTTCGGTCCAGAGTAGCCTCGAAAATAGTACCCCCAATCACCTGCGCTCCGCTGTATTGCCGGGCCATCTCATAGGGCCTACGGCCCTCCGGATCATCCTTACTCGCAGTTGTAAAACTAACGTTGGTAAAGTCATTTGAGCTTAGCCAACGCACGGCCGACTTGGTACCAATAAGCACCCCTCCACTGCGTACCCACTGCTGCAATTTTTCTTTCTGGCTCTTGCTGAACGAATAGGAACCGTTGACCATCACCATTACATTGTATCGACTCAAATCAAAGCGGCCAAAGCGCTCATTGGGCAGTAGTGAAATTGGCATGTTCATACGCTGGTCTAGCAAGTGCCAAACCTCGCCCACCTCGTAAGGGCTTACCCCCTGCCCGGTAATGATAGCAACCTCTGGCTTGCGCAGCATAGCCATGCTAGGGCTACCTAGCTGCACGCCTTGAGTATAGCCGGTATTTTGAGCGTAAACATTCATACCGTCCTCATCAGCGATCTCCTGCATGTATGCATAAATCTGGTCCGAAGTGAGCGATTGATTGGCTACCCCCACTAATGCCGTACCGTAGTCATAGTCATTCTCACCATCAGAAAAAGGAGCGCGGGAGACATCTACCCTCAGCCCGGCCTTCAGTAGCCGGTACAGAGCCCGATGGGCATAATAGCCGTGCGTTTCAAATACATAGGCGTAATCGGACTGACCTCCATTCATGCTACCCTTGCTTTCTAAAAAGTCTGTTACCAGAGCACCAAGCATACCCTTGTTGAAACTTCGCCCTCGCAACTCATCATAGTTCAGGTTGAAAGCCATGAGCATGTTCCAGGTGGATACATCATAGAACAAGCTGTCCTGAAACTGAGTACGCTTCTCGAAAAGGCCTTTGATGTACCGATATTGGCGCTGCTCTAAGGGCACAAGGAAGGTTCCTTCCTTTTCATCTTGGGTGCGATAGACCTCTATCTGGTGCCTTAGCAACATATTCACGAGCGCTTCGGCCCTACGTGGGTCTTTCTCGCTACCAAAACGATAGGCCTTGAGTTCATCACTCTTAGCCTCCTGAATGGCCGTGGTATAGAAGGCTCGTTGATGCTCCAACAAATCTACGCGCAGATCGCGCGCCGCCTTGAGCGTGCCAATGGAGGTAGTGAGCTGATTACGGATAGCAAAGGGAAAGGTAAGCACACCGTTTTCGCTATCCTGGGCATGGCCCCGGGCGCTCCCCTGCTCAAAGAGGATTGCCACCCCACCGTTGAGATCAGGATATGTAGCGCCTTTGCCTAGATAATAGTCATCGTATCCTTCTCGGGTATAGTACAGGGATCCTATGTTGTCCATAGATTGCCCGTGGTATTGCGATATCTTCCGGGTGAGCACGTAGTTGTTTTCCGGCGTAAGCGGATTATTTCTTGACTCAATGCCCGGCTGAAAAAAATAGGTACCGTTGGTTCCCATTTCATGAGCGTCAATTACCACGTTAGGGTACCAATCATGAAATTGCTTAAGCCTGGCTTGCGACTCTGGGTGCTGCGCAGGCATCCAATCTCGATTCAGGTCAAACCAGTAATGGTTCGTCCGGCCGCCAGGCCAAACCTCACTGTGTTCACGATCCTGTGGATCAGGGTTTGGAGCACTGAGGCTTTTGTGCATATTGGTCCAAGTGCTGAACCGCTGAAAGCCATCCGGATTGAGACAGGGGTCAACTAATACCACCATGTTTTCTAACATAGCCCGGAAGTTGGGCTCCATGCAAGCAGCCAAAGCATACATGAGCATAGGTACGGCGTTGCCTCCACTTGCCTCATTCCCATGTACACTATATCCCAGATACACCACAACTGGCATGTCATTCAAGTTTAACGACCGTGAGGCTTCAGGATCGACCAACTTGGCATGTTCAGCTTTGATCTCATCCATCCGGCCCATATTTGCCTGAGAGGCAACGGTGAGCAACAACAAGGGGCGGTTCTCGTAAGTACTCCCGGTTTCAGTCAACGACACCAAATCAGAGGCCGAAGCCAAATACCGCATGTAGGACACAAGTTGATCATGTGTGATGTGCCACTCGCCAGTGCGGTAGCCTAGAAACTCTTCTGGAGTCTGTATGCCCTCCACAAATGAGATGTCGTTACTTTCCAGATTTGGATACAGAAAATAGGCTAAGTCATCTAGGGATTGGGCATAGGTGCACGTGATGGCACTGCAAAATACTGCTAAGGAGAGCAGATATCGGACCATGGCTTAGTTTGTTCTTTTGGTAGTTGGGAAATATACAGGAAAGCTAGGAGAGGAAAATTATTTGCATTTGGAATTCCACGGGCGGTACTAATTGCCAAAAAGTTTGCGCTGTAAAGTAGGTATCACATAGCGAGGTAGGAGCGAACTTGTGTTTTTTAATTTTTTTACACTTTGAAACGCATATTCCATAAATCAAAAAAACACCCCAAATAGTACTACTTCCATTTTCTAAATTAACTTCAACTTAACAATTCCAAGTCCTTATTTCTTGGAAAGTTAACCCCCCTTGGCCGACCCTAGCAAGGCTCAAATTGTACTTTTGCGGTTGAATTGTCATTACAAACCCATTACCTACGATGAAACAATTTGTACTAGCAAGTCTGATGGCAGTATTGTCCATCACGGCCTTTGCTCAAACAGGTTCTGTGAAGGGCCGCGTGCTTGACCCCACCGGACAAGGTGCGGTAGGCGCAAACGTGATTTTGAAGGGATCCCTTGGCGTGGGTGCAACCGCCAATCTGGATGGAGAGTTCGTGGTAAGCAACGTGCCTACTGGCGAGCAGACCTTTGTTATTTCTAGCATCGGTTTGAACGAGAAAGAGGTTACTGTAACCGTAACTGACGGTGGAACCGCAGACCTTGGAACTGTAGAGTTGGCAGAAGCCATCATAGGCCTGAAAGAGGTACAAGTAATTGCTTCCGTAGCAATTGACCGGAAGACTCCGGTAGCCGTATCTTCTATCAAAGGAGACATCATCGAAACCAAACTGGGCAACCAAGAATTCCCCGAGATTCTTCGTTCTACTCCTGGTATCTATGCTACCAAGCAAGGTGGTGGTTTTGGCGACGCGCGTATCAACGTTCGTGGTTTTAACCAGCGTAACGTAGCCGTGATGATCAACGGTATCCCTGTAAACGACATGGAGAACGGATGGGTATACTGGTCTAACTGGGCTGGTTTGAGCGACGTTACTTCTCAGATGCAGGTACAACGTGGTCTTGGTGCTACTAAATTGGCCGTTTCAGCAGTAGGGGGTTCTATCAACATCATCACCAACGCTGCTGAAATCGAGCAAGGTGGTTCTGTATCAGTAAACGTTGGTAACAACGGTTATCAGAAATACGGCTTGATGTACTCTTCAGGCTTGATGGACAACGGCTTGGCCGTGACCGTACAAGGTACCCGCACCACTGGTGACGGTTACGTACAAGGAACGCAGTTTAGCGCTTGGTCTTACTTCGCTTCTTTGAGCAAGCAATTTGGTGACAAGCACACCATCGCCTTCACTGGTTTGGGCGCCCCTCAGTGGCACCACCAACGTAGCTGGGCCAACCCTCTTTCTGACTACGCTCAGTTCCAAACGGGTCCTAAGTCTGACGTTCGTACTTACTCTGGCGTTGAAGGCGGTGACCAATTCAACATTCGTTACAACTCTGACTTCGGCTACATGGACGGCGAAGAATTCGCTAACCGTCGTAACTTCTACCATAAGCCTAAGTTCTTCTTGAACCACTACTGGACGCTAAACCAGGATTGGGAAGTAGCTACCTCAGCTTACTACAGTGCTGGCCGTGGTGGTGGTACTGGCGACTTGGGTAACATCAACGGTGGACGTATCTTCTTCGGCACTTTTGACGATGAGAACGGTCACTTGCGTTTCGACGATATCCGCACCTGGAACAGCGGTGGTACTGTAGACGATTTCGGCGCTGATAACACTACCTGGGCTGGTGGTGGCGGTTTCGACGGCCAATATGTAGGTCAGTCTCGCAGCAACGGCTTCATCCGTCGTGCATCTATGAACGAGCACAACTGGTTTGGTGTAATCTCTAACGTAACTGGTAGCCTGTCTGACAACCTTTCTTTGTCTGCTGGTATCGACCTGCGTAGCTACCGTGGCTTGCACTACCGTCGTGTAGAGAACCTGAACGGATTGGCTGCTTACTTTGATGATGACGACATCAACGAGCCTGAGAAATTCATCACGGCTGAAGGTCGCGCTGATGGCAACCAGATTGACTACAACAACGACGGCTTGGTACAATGGTACAGCGGTTATGGCCAGTTGGAGTACTCTACTGATAAGATCACTGCATTCGTTTCGGGTACCGCTTCTTTGCAGCGTTTCCGTCGTATCGACTACTTCGGTTACGAGGACACTGATCCTGAGCAAACTTCTCCTTGGGTACCTCACTTGGGTGGAACTGCTAAGGGTGGTTTGAACTACAACATCAACGATAACCACAATGTATTCATCAACGGTGGTTACTTCAGCCAGCAGCCTATCTTCGACAACGTATTCGTTAACTTCTCTAACGACGTAGACGAAGAGATCGAAAACCGTACGGTAAATGCTATCGAGGTTGGTTATGGCCTACGTACTGGCTTCTTGTCATTGAACTTGAATGCTTACCGCACAGTATGGGCTAACCGTACTGTAGAGGTATTCATCCGTGACTATGCTACTGACACTGATGGTAACGGAATCGACGGACGTGCTCGTTTCACCAACTTGGGTCAGCAGCACCAAGGTTTGGAGTTGGACTTCTCCATCAACCCTGTTCGTTTCTTGACCATCAACGGTATGGTAAGCTTGGGTGACTGGACGTACACCAACGACTTCAACGCTACTGTATTCAACGCTGACGACCAAGGCGTTGTATTGGGTGACGAAACTCTGTACATCGACAATGTAAAAGTAGGTGACGCTGCTCAGACTACTTTCAACTTGGAGGCGATCGTTCGTCCTATCAACGGCATGAACATCTACACTTCGTTCTACCGCGCTGACGATCTGTACGCTTCTTTCGACATCGAGTCGCCTACCTTCTTCACCGAAGGCAACCAAGCTTGGCAGTTGCCTGCTTACAACTTGGTAGACGCTGGTGCTAGCTACAACACTGAGTTGGGTCCTTTGGATGTAACTTTCCGTGTGAACGTTAACAACGTATTGAACACCACCTACTTGTCTGAGGCTGACACTAACTTCTTGCCTGGTGACGACGGCTTGATTCCTGACGGAAACCGTGTATTCTTCGGCTTCGGTCGTACTTGGAACACCGGTATCAAGGTTCGTTTCTAATCCTGAAAAGGATATATCATAACAAAGGCCGCTCCTAGGAGCGGCCTTTTTCGTTTAACTACAGTCAGCCATCAGCTAATCAATGCCTCAAACCAGTGAAGTCAATCCTTATTAGTTTTCGATGGTATTGAAATAATGAATGATTTCTATTTGATCTTGTAGGGTAGCCACCTGAAGGCTATTCTCTTTTACATACCCTTCAATATCCTGTTTTCTTGAACGAATGAAGGGTAATAAATCCCTCCGATACGAAGTAAGCAACCTAAGCCGCTCATGATTGTACAGATAATAGTCATGGGATTTAACCGGAGTGAAAATGGTCCTGATTTCGTTTCCACTTTCATACACCTGCGAAGTGGTATTCACCATCTTTTCACGCCGCAACAGTGCCAAGTTACCCTTCACCACCACCTCAAAGAAGGCTGGCCGGGGCAAGTTGTTTGCTTGCACCAGCGGAACAAAATCACGATTAACCCCCAACTCTTCATCATAGAACTGGATAAAGGTGGTCTGAATGGGAGAAAGCGTAGTGGTAGTCTCACCAGACCTCACCATCACCAAGTTCTTCTCATAATTTAGCATCACCTCACCCCGTATCACTTGCTGCTCCGCATTAATGACCACACCGCGGTGCCATGTATACCGAAAGACTGGTTTCTCTACTATCAGTTGGGCTGATGCTCCATAGAAGAGCATCGTCCCCATCAGGATCATTAGATATCTTCTCATCGCCTCAAAAAAATGATTGTTTGTAAAAGCTTCGGATAGAAAATTTAACAATTAAATAACAGCAATCATAGAGGGGTTCTAAGATTATGTTTTTGTGAACATTATTGTCTTAATAATGCAATCCGACGCACATTACAACTAGAGGTGAATACTCAAGGTTTTACCGCTTTTGGAGAAGGGCTGTTAAAATACCGTAGCGTTGGGTTGGATTCTGATGGTCAAAAGGAATGCCTTTTCGGATGCTTTTATAAAGCTGATGTCCTTCATAGTGGGTTTCTTTCAGGACCTCGAATTTGGGCCCGAACCGAGCAAGTATATCCCAGCCAAAAGCGGATGGCTCAGTAAGTGTAGGTATGTCGTGGATGTCTGAAATGAGCAGGAAGTACCCTCCCGGCTTGAGTACCCGGGCAATCTCGCTGATGGCCGCATCAAGGTCATCTACATGGTCCAAAGAATTGAGGGAGCTAACGATATCAAAATAACCGTCCGAAAAGGGCAAAGCTTCCGCCACTCCCGCCACATAGCGCATCTGGTGATGGCGTGCCCCTAGCTTAAGATAGGCCTTTGCCAAAGGATCTAGGCCTATACGCTCCTGGGCCATACTAGCCCACTCTAATGATCCTCTGGGGCCGCACCCAACATCCAGCACTTTCTTGCCTTGATAGTCCGCCGGGCCTAGTTCAAAATGGGTGGTAAAGAAGGGCTCGAAATGATCTCCTGCCAGTTTCCCCTCTTCCAGTTTTTTAACCCGCCAATACAAAAGCTCGGCCGAGCCTTTCCAATTCAACCTGCCCGCCAGGCGGTTAACTAATCTCATGGCACTATGAAACAGAGGAGTGTTTCGTATTCGCTCGTATTGCATGGGTACACAAAGAGACGTAAAATAATGCCAACACTCTAATGCTGAACTAAATGTCCAATTCTGACAGGCTTCATCTACACGTATTGCAAAAGGCCATACATAAGATCATTCGATATCTGGGTGGGTTTACAGACCGGGAGGCTTTTCTGCAAAATGAAATGGCGGTAGACGCGGTCATTCGAAACTTTGAATTAGTGGGAGCCACAGCAGAACGTATTTCAACCTCCCTAAAAGCCCGATACCCAGAGCTTCCCTGGAACCAACTAATCAGTTTTTACCATCGTCCTATGCAGAGCCAATATCCTATAGAACCGGCCATCTTATGGGAACTGGGCATGGAACACTTACCGCAGCATCTTCTTATGTTGGAGGTTCTGCGAGAAGAAGAATAGCTTAGCGGTATTGTTCGAAATCACCTAGGCCACCACGAATCACCTGATAGTCAGAAGAATCCGTAAGATCTACCACTGTAGAAGGCTGATTGCCCCCGGCCCCTCCATCGATAACGACATCGACCACGTTCTTAAACTTTTCGTAAATCTCCTCCGGATCGGTTTCGTACTCTACAATCTCATCTTCGTTATGGTGCACCGAAGTAGTCAGCAACGGCTTGCCCAACTCCTGTACTAAAAGCAACGGAATTTGATGATTGGGCATCCGAATTCCGACGGTTTTCTTCTTCATATTCAGCAGCTTAGGCACCGCATTGCTCGCTTCCAATATAAAGGTAAAGGGCCCCGGAAAGGCCTTCTTCATCAATTTGAAGGTAGGAGTGTCTATCTGGCGAACATACTCCGCCACCTGACTATGGTCTTGGCAAATGAAACTAAAGTTGTTCTTTTCTGGCTTTACCCCCTTTAGGCGAGCAATAGCCTCTACGGCCCGGGAATCAAAGATATTACACCCCAAACCGTACACCGTATCAGTAGGATAAATGATCAATCCACCCTTCTCCAGTACTTTCACCACTTGGCGAATCTTATTCATTTGAGGATTATCAGGATGAATGCGAACGAGTTCGGCAGCCATAGACAGAATAGGTTATAGGTTCGGACTAGGGTAGAATTCAAATTACTATTTTTGCGCCACTATGAAAAGACAAGTACTGTTGGCAGGAGGTTTGGTCGTGTTTGCCGTAACCCTAATCTCCTTTGGGTATTATGGTTACCAAATGGTGAACACTCCGAATGTGTTGGTAGACCAGGAGCCGAGGGCATTTTATGTACGAACTGGCGAATCTTTTGACGAGGTAAGGGACCGCCTGTGGGACGAAGGCGTGCTACAAGACATTCTATCGTTTAGCGTACTAGCCAAGTTTAAGAAATACGACGAGCTGGTGAAGCCAGGGCGATATGTACTGGAAACGAACATGACCAACATGGCTCTGGTGAATAAGCTACGAGCCGGAGATCAGACTCCGGTGCGGGTGACCTTTAACACCATCCGGATGCCAGATGAGCTGGCAGAGAAAATCACTGCCAATCTGGAGATATCGGCACAGGACTTCCTCACCCAGCTGAAGAACCCGGCGATGGCCCAGAAGTACGGCTTTAAGCAAGAAACCCTCATGGCCATGTTTATCCCCAACACCTATGAGATGTGGTGGAACATCACCGTGGAGGACCTGTTTGCCCGTATGCATGAGGAGTATCAAGCCTTTTGGACGGATACCCGCCGTAGTCAGGCCGAGGCACTGGATTTGAACCTGGTCGAGGTAAGTACGCTGGCTTCGATCGTACAGGAGGAGGTGAGCCACTGGGACGAAGCACCGGTAGTGGCCGGGCTGTACCTTAACCGCCTATCACAGGGCATCAAACTAGATGCGGACCCCACGCTGAAATTTGCTGCCGGGGATTTTACCATTACCCGGGTGTTGAATGTGCACAAGGAAATTGATAGCCCCTACAACACCTACCGCAATCGCGGTTTACCTCCCGGGCCCATCAGTCTACCGGAACAGCAGGCGCTGAACGCCGTACTGCAGCCCGAGGATCATAGCTACTTGTACATGTGCGCCAAGGAGGATTTTTCTGGGTATCACAACTTTGCCAAAAGCCTTACGGAGCACAATCGAAACGCGGCACGGTATCAGGCGGCCTTGAATCAACGTCGGATATTTAATTAACTTCCGGTATGTACAGCCACGATACCCAACTCAGGACCCGATATAGCGAAACGGACCAAATGGGGTACGTGTACTACGGCAACTACCCAGCCTACTATGAGTGCGGCCGGGTGGAGGCCATGCGCGCCTTGGGACTAAGCTATGCCAAGCTAGAGGAGAGCGGGGTGATGATGCCCGTGTTAGAAAGCTACAGTAAGTATCACAAACCGGGGAAGTACGACGAACAGCTTACTATTCGTACCCATATTCCTCAGTTGCCCACAGCACGCATGCGATTTGAGTATGAAATTTTTAACGAGGGGCAGGAATTGATCCACTCAGGCTGGACCATGCTGACTTTTGTGAATATGGAAACCGGACGCCCTATGCGTGCTCCTGCAGTCATGAGGGAGGCGCTAGCGCCCTACTTCGATGAAAAATAGACTCGTTCGATATATTACCCATCACCGGAGGTATCATCAGCTGATAGAATGGCTGAAAGGACGGCGGATAAATCGGCGGCAAGCTTCACTTTACAGCGTGCTTCTGGTACTGATAGGGAAAATAAGAAAGGACGAACTAGTAGACCGGGGCAATGCAGTAGCATTCAACTTTACCCTATCGGTATTCCCTCTTCTTATCTTCATTTTCACCCTTATCCCTTTTATTTCTGCGCAGATCCCGGGGCTGGAGGTGAACATCATGGGTTTCTTGGAGGAAGTGGTACCCCCGGATATTTGGGGGCAGGTGGCCCCTACCATTCAAGATATTGTGAGTAACCAACGAAGCAACCTGCTCTCCTTCGGCTTTCTATCCGCCATCTATTTTGCTGGCAGTGGAATCCTATCCCTCATGCGGGCATTCAATGCCATATACCGGACCAAGGAGAAGCGTAGCTACCTGCGTACCCGTGGAGTAGCTACGGTCATCACCTTTCTGCTGGCAGGAGTGCTCTTTGTGGCCATCATCCTCATTATTGTAGGCCAGGTGGTGCTGGACTGGCTGGACAATCAGAACCTGTTACACGATCTGCTGGACGGACGCATCACCGTCTGGGGCATTGTGGCTCTGCGTTTTGTGGTGGTATTCCTGATTTTTCAGGTGGCCATTAGCTTTATTTATTACCTGGCTCCTAGTATCAAAGAACGCTGGCATTTCTTCAATTGGGGCTCCGTATTTGCCTCGCTGGCTTGCATCGCCGTCTCTTTTGGCTTCGCCTACTACGTGAGCAGCTTTGGCACCTACAACCGTCTGTACGGTTCTATTGGCACCCTTATCGCTCTCATGATTTGGTTCTACCTATTGGGAATGATTCTCTTGATTGGCTTCGAAATCAATGCCAGTATAGACAAGGCCTCCCGTAAGGATTTTGATCCCAAATCAAACCCCGCTATCGGCTAAGGAATAGGGAATAGTATCCAAAAGAGGGTTTGCACTACCGCGGAAATACCAGCCAGAATCAGAGCCCAGTACCAGGGCGAAAAGCGAATACCACTCACAAAACGGCTCAATAGTAGGAGCCATAGAGTATCCCAAACCACGAAAAAGAGGGACCAAGTATAGGTGGGGAAGTTTTCCAGGATAACGAAATAGCCTGGCTCGCTAATCAAGGATATGATGCCCAAATAGAGGGCTGCCCCAACGGCCAAGCCTACCGTCTGAAAGGTAACTCCCTTGAGAAAGCGCCCCCCCAACCAAAAAGTAAGTGTGATGACTACTAACTGCGCAATCCAATGTACTATCATTACAAATTGGGGGCTTCGGCCCGCGGTTCGTCGGGGCTGTTTTTGATCACAAAATAATATTCGGTGCCAATATCCGAAGCCTTCACGCGCATGTGCACATAGGCTAGTAGTACGTTGTACTCCATGGAGAAGGTATGCAGGCCTACATCACGTAGGACCAACAGTTTGTCCTCAAAAGTCTTCAAGGCTAGTTTCTCCTCCTCCTCAGATTCTGCCCCAGACATGCGCGCGCACAACTCCAGCACCAGCCCCTCAAATTCCGTGAATCGACCTTCCTGCTTTAGGTACTCTTCAAATACCATCACGGCTTCTCCAATCTCGTCTAGCCGAGCTTGCTCATACAATACCAGCAGGTTGATCATCCGGGCAAAATCCTGGGTATCCAAACCATATTCAGATTGCCGATACTCCATGATCCGCTCACCCCATTGGTAAGCCTCCTCGTACTTACCCAGGAGAAAATACACCACCTGCAGCTGATGCCAAAGCTGTAACTCGTAGTAAGGATCTACCAACACCGGACCCTGTGCTTGGAGCACTTCTTCCATAGCGGGCACTAGCTGCTCGCAGAAGTGGAGATTGCCTTTGTACAGGTGAAAACCCAGCTTCAGTACGTTTAACAGGAGCTCCATATGCTGCTTATCATGGGCAAACTCTCCCTGCTGGGTTTTGAGGCGCACCATCAGCGATACGTAGTCCAGATTCTTCCGGTACACCAGTGCACACAACATGAATTCGGCCAGCATGCGGCTGTATTCATCGCGGAAGGTGTTTACCTTCATGCTATCCAGGTGCCACTCTATGATGCTCTTCTCCCAACAACGGAAGGCGGTATTGATATCCCCGGTGAGCTGAGCGTAAACTGCATGCAGCTCATGGTAAGCCAGCTTTTGCCAGAAGGTCTTCAGCTTGGTTTCTTCTATTCCATCTACCATTTCCATGAGGGCATTTACTTCCTCCAGGCTTTCTTCAGAACGCAAGCGACCTTCCATCTCCTTGATGGAGCGCAGCTTGTCCCGGTAGCTGGTTAGCTGAAATTCCAGGTTACGGTTGCTGGTGATTTCTTGCTCTTCCAGATAGATGCGGTTCATCTCCTTGGCGTCCGAACTCAAGGGGTCCGATAGGTACCGCCACAAGCGCTTTTCCAGCGCTAGTATTTCCAGATTGTAGCTGTAGTTTTCGAAGGTTGAGGCTATCTCACGGGCCTCGTCCAGCTTCTTTTTGCTCTGCTCATACAAGCCGCGGTCAAACAACACCTCTGCCTCATTGATAGAATATTTGAGCATGGAGGTCAGCTTCTTGGTGCTGTGCAGGTCTACCAAACTGCGGATGACCAGATGGTGTAGTACTTCCAACCGTGCATCATACTTTACCAAGAACTCCGGATCGTCAATTTTGGCCATCGCAGCGGCCTCCTGGTAGTCCTCCTGGTCTCTCAGGGTATCGAACAACACCATAAAGGAATCCAGATAACCCTTGGACTCCCGGGCCAAACTGAGGTAGAAAAATCGTTTTTCTCGCTCATTCATAGAGCGAACCAAAGCATGTACCGCAAGCGCTTGCTTATTCATGAGAGGAGGCTGAAAGTGGTGATTCAAAGATAACCAAGGCCATTCACCCCAACCAAGCGAGCCCAGGAACTTATCCTCCTACTGCTGGTTGGCAATGGCCACCAAAGGAGCCCAGTCCGCCGAATCCTCTATGTTGATCCCTTGTGCAGATGCAATCTCCATGAAGTCCACCGACTTACCCGTTAGCGTTTTGAAACGCTTAGCCAGGTGTTGCCATTTCTTCACGGGAAGCGCTCGCTGTTTCGACACCAAATAGAATCGCTGGTCTAGCTTGAGCTCCTCTATGCGGTAGATCTGGCTGGTTTCAGAGTCAAACACCTCACGGTTGGTAGGGTATACCAACGTATAATAACCGCGTACTAAACTCACCGGGCCTTCCCAAAGAATCTCCGCAAACTGCCCTTCAGACAAAGGCTCGTCCAAAAAATGATGTGTATTTACAAACCTACGGGCCGAGTCTGTCTTAGGGAAAAGGGTGAATTCTACTACCAAATCTCCATCCAGTTGTTTCTCTTCACCATTTAGCACCATCACAAACGCATTGTGATATACACTGTACTTGGCCTCGGCAACCTCTTGTCTTTCCTGCTGAAAGGTGAAGGTAAACCCCATTCGCTGCCAGGAATCCATAAGAAAAGGATTGCCCTCTACCTTGCCGGTGCGGAGAGACCGCTGGCCGTCCGACAAGCTGTGGTGCTGGGTAGGATATTGGCTCGGGGCATTTACACTGTTACCAATGGGAACGTCTACCTGGGCAAAAAGCCCCCCGGAAACCGAAAGAAGCAGAAAGGTGAGATAGGTCTTCATGATGATGTGTGGATTTAGGTATCTACAAGCTACTCATTTTGCCAGAGAAAAGGAATCACGGTGTTGGAACCACAGCCTACCCAGACACCAATCCCGAAATTCTTCCCGTAAAAACCCTCCTTTTCCAGACACCTACTTGACCTTCCGCCGCCAATCTTCTACTTTTTTATATGGCAAAATCCCTAAAACTAGCCTTTGCTATGGGCGGAGGCGTATCCTGCGGCACCTTTTCCGGCGCCGCTCTAACAGAAGTAATCAAGCAGGCGATTGTATATGCACGGCCTCGAAAACCAGGAAAGAATGAATTTGAAGAAGAGCCGTATGATCGGGTAATTGTGGATGTATTTGCTGGTGCTAGTGCCGGTACTATGTCGCTCGGTATTATGCTTCGAGGCCTGGTAGAGCCCATTCCCCTAACGGATACCCCCTTCTCTACCAGTGCAGAAGAACGACTGAAAGCCCAATTTAACAACGCCTATGATCAGCTGCCTGATGATAAGAAAAAGGATTTGATCTATGCCCAACAGCTTCAGGACGTTCAACATGTTATTTGGACCCAAGAAATCAATCTGGATACCTTGGTTCCTAGCAAGAATCCCAAACCCGATGAAAAGGGCTTGCTTCGCTCTGAAGCTGTTTATGACATTGCTAAGAAGTATTTTAAGACCACTCCTACCCCAGGAAAAAAACGAATTCTGGCCGATCGCGTCCTTTTTGGTGGTTCCATCTCCAACCTCACGGGCATTAACTACGACGCAAGGCGCAGACTCAACATCCGCCCTAAGGAGATCAAAGGCGACTTTGATGACGCTATCGTCGAGGCCTTGAATTCAGGATTAGTGTCTACCTCTCATCGAGAGTTACGAATATTCGATATCAAATTTGAAGGCACTTTCGAAAATGATGGTCTGGACGAACCAAAACAATGGTGCAGGTTTGACTCAAGAGTACAAAAAAGCACGCCACAGGAGGACGGCTATCATGTAGATAACATCTATAGTTCCCAGGCTTGGGGACAAATAGTAGGCACCTCTGTGGCTTCAGGTGCCTTCCCTTTTGGTTTTGCCCCAGTGCCTCTGACCCGGCGGGCTCACGAATTTGGTAACCACTGGCCCGAGGAGTTGAGGGACCAGCCGGACCACATCTTTACTTACGTGGACGGAGGTACTTTTCTCAACGAACCCATCCGAGAAGCCTTTCGGCTGGCTTCTTACCTAGATAGCCAGGAAGCTGACCCTGATACCTTCGACCGGCGGGTGATCTTTGTAGACCCGATCGTAAGCCCGGTAGAAGGTGAGTTTAAGGTGCCTTTCTGGGAAGATTTTTCAGAGGGTGGAAAATTCCTAAATCTCCCAAACCGATACGACATCCATGCTGCTACCCCTCGATCTAGCGTAATATCAGCAGCGGGCAGTATACTGGGGGCCTTTTGGAATCAAGCGCAGGTAAAGCCAGCTGATACGGTCATCGATACCCGAAAGTCGTTCTACTTACGGTCGTTCATTACCAAAGCCCTATCTAAAATTGAGCCCGAGAGCATTAGCGTAGAAGATCTGCGAAAGGTATATGCCGCCTGCGAGGACCACGCTACGGAACTGTGGGAGCATCAAAAGCTACCCAGCACGGCCAAATTTGAACGCCTACTCCAGCTGTGGATTAAGACCAAAAAATACAGTAGCCAACTCACAGTAGAACACATTGCCCCCTTCAAAACGTGGGTAAAGGGAACCTCCCAGGATAAACCAGAACATTACCATGCCTGGTACCTACTGCTGGTAAATATTCTGGCAGAGGTAAACATGAAACTGTTGGGCAAAGACAATCAAGCTTTCCTACTGCCTATTGCACCCCTTCGCCGAAATCAAGGTAAGCTAACGCTAGCTCCGCTACCCGGGGCAGCTCTGGCTGGATTTGCCGGATTTGGCTCCTACGCGGCCGGGGTTTTCGAAGTGGAGTTTGCCAAACAGGCAGCCATTGACATGATGCGTGAGCTGTGGCTCATACCTCAGGATGTGCCTGACTACAAGTATTGGGAGGTGTTTGCGGATACAGATGGATGCCGAGAGCTAGCCCAAAAAGTGGGAAACCGCACGGGCGACCTACCCAAGGATTTTGTCTTCTTCGACGATATTAACCAAGACGAGGAATGGCTGGACGGAATGAACCGACTTCTGGACCGGATTGTGAACATCCTGAGTGTCAATAGTGATCATTTTGGTTTCCAATTTCTTAAGCTCATCAACGGATACAGGTCCATTGCCTGGTTTTTGAGAAGGTTAGATTTGGGCCAAAAATTTGAATTCCGCATCAAAGTAAAAGAGAAGTCTCGGCTAGAGCTGGATGGCAGAGGTGTTCTCAATGATCTGAAACCAATAGAAATTGACGGAGAGCATTTTCTGATTTCATTTAATGGCGCAGAAATCATCAAGATTAAAAATGAAGAAAAGTTGCTCTGGTCGGGGTATCACTTGCGTGAAAAAGACGAATTGCAGGTGCTGCCAATCCGAAAAGATCAACTGCTTAACCCCTTCGACATTGCTTATGCGAACCTGGAACTACCATCATTGTCTGATTTCAAAAAAGCCAAGCAGATGGGTAATCCGGTTTTTACGTACGATCTCACCGCGCAAGGGAAACAAGGAAAAAACGATCCTCCCCTACCCGCCTCCAAATGGATTCTTAAAAACATGATTACGCCCATCGAGGAATCCCTGTTTTAGTGAACAATAGCCTAGAAAGCGCACAGGCCGGCACTGATACAAAAAACAAGTCCGACCTGTGCGCCCTTTTCACCACTGCTTACCATAGCCTCAGCCGTTTTTTAATTGGGTAGATCTCGAATCCGCATTTTCTACCCAAAGCTTAACCAGTCCCAATTCCCGCCCACCAACCTTCCCATTTCATACAACCCTGCCATTTCTCAGCCCAAAAACAGCCCACACATCGCATGGGAGGGCAATTCATCCAATGCTACTTCAGCACCCCTGCATTTCATGGGATGCCCACACACTTCTCCCGACCTTTTATAGACAATCCCCAACTATCCACTAATGCATGATGTCTAAAGATAAGCCTAAACCAGCCGAAGAGGACCTACAGCAATCCTTAGGCCCCGAAACCGAACGCTTACGCGAAGCCATACGACAAGCCGATCAGCGGTATTTCAACCGCGGCTCCCTTCTTCCTGATTCTGAAAAGGAATCCAAGGCCACCCCCGATTGACACCGCAAAGCCGATCTCCTCTTTGTCCCAATTATGAACTTTTATCCCCCGAAGTTTTAGCATAGAAGGGGTATTTTATCTCCGAAATACTAGGACAAACCATGGAGCCTTTATCTTCCCCAAAAAGGGATCTCTTAGGGTTACACCAGAGTATTGGGCATGAATTTTCCTCGTGCTGATTCCTTACCTCCTTCTCACAATGGCTCTTTCAGGGTGTGAAACACAGCTAGCTTTCACATTTCATGGGACGGTCCGTGCCGTATCACCAACTTACCCTTACGGCTAACCCTACTCCTTATGAAATCCTACTTGCCTTGGGCCCTAGCGGGCCTGTTGGCTTGCCAAACTTCCCCAGAACCGACTACCCCACTGGGGCAGCATGCTATTGCGGTGGATACCTGCATGCGGGCCTCCTTTGTGCATACCCATTGCGTACCCTGGCAGTCGTTGCTAGATGTGTTCAGCCTCACGGAAATGCCTGCTTTACAGCGGGAAAACGGTAAGTGGTACCGCTACCGTCGTTGCGATGGGGAGCGGCCGCGCCTGTGTTTTGCGTATGAGCGGGGCAGTTGGCAGCTAGAAGTGTACCGCCCACACCGCCGAGTCACGGTGCTGCCTCTGCATGGGGCCACCCTTACGGAGAGTTCACTGATCCTGGAAACCTCGGGCGCGGAATTGCTTGTCCTACCCTTTCATTCAGAACTGGGGATCCTAGAATACCGGCGGCAAGGCTACGGCTTGGTGGCAGCCAACTTTCCCGTGAAGCGATGTAGGTAAAGTAGCATTTCATAGATCCACCTCTGGGTCTCAGGCACAAAAAACCTCTGCCTCCTAGACGAGAAAATTGAAGTCTGAAGGGCCAAGAACCAGGTTTCAGATAAAGGGCAAAATGGGATCTAGCCATTTCATGGGGATAGCCATAAGGACCCGGTACTTTCGGTACCTACCTCTATTGATCTACTGGGATGGCACCGACGGAAAGGCCTTTTCCTTTATCAAACACCATATGGCAGGCGGGAGCCAGGACATACAGAACGGCTCTCCGTCGAGAGTACTTGAACCCTAGCCCACTACAATACCTATGAATCTGGAAGGAAATACAATTTGGATAGAGCTGGGAGCCCTCGGAGTGATTTTTCTCTTGTTGGTATTGGGCCTTTGGCGGAGCTACAGAGTACTTAAGCTCACTCCCCGTGTGTTCATTACAGGAATCATTCTGGCCCTGGTGCTACTATTTGGCACGGTACAAGGGATGGTGACGGGGTTCATCGCTTACCTGGACCCACTGCTGGCCCGCAGCATGGGGGCCGATAGCCTAAAGGAACCTATTTCTTTGTTTTCGAATACTACCTTTTGGCTGGGCTTCTTCAAGATTCTGCTGGGCTTGGCCAGCGTTTTCAGCATCATCTCCTATCTATCACCGAAAGGTCACTCCGGAGAGGGAGCCGCGGCGGGCAATGGTGTGCTGGTACAGAATTTCTTCACCATTCTGTTTGTGGTAGCGGCCGTGTATTTCAGCATTGCCGCCATGATAGCGGTACCGTTGGTGAAGGGAGACAAGGTCTTCAACGCGGTGCAGTACCGGGACAGTCTCCAGCACAACTTCAATTTGGTCTCCAACACGGATGGGACCTTAAGAGCGGGCTATTTGAAGACCCTGGACAGCATCTCCACTGACGGGGAGCTGACTGATGATAAACACCAATTGATGGAGCTGATCAAAGACCGTACGAAGCGCGAGGTCGATTTGATATTCAATGAGTTGGTTCCCGATATGAAACGGCAGGCGCTCTCCCAAATGGAATCGAGTGACCTGGCCAATCTGGTGAACAGCCTGAAATTAAAAGAAAAAGCCCAGCTCCTCGAGTGGTTTCAGCTCAACCGCCGGGACTTGATCATCTACCTCAATGATGAGATCCGAGAGGTAAAAGAGTTTACCTACACGATCTATTTCTCAGATATGGATACCGACCTTCTGCTAAATGATTTCAATGGGCTTCCCAACGTACGACCGGAGATATCCGATTTGCCGATTTCGCCCCGACAAGGTGATTATCTGGGCATATTTAATGTGGCCATGCGCTGGCTACTGGAGATAGAGTCGTACCCACTGGTAATGATTTTCGGTATGGCAGGCTTTGGCCTGCTGGGGGCCGCCTCGGGTGCCTTCATCAAGGAAGGCATGCGCCGCAAGGAGAAGGGCGGTCCGCTGGTAGAGGACCTACCCGGCGTGATGATCAAGGGCTTTACGGCCTCCATGGTGGTGTTTCTGGGTATACAGGGCAGCCTTGGCATATTGGGCGGTGGCACCACCGAGCAACTAGACTCTAACCTACTGTTCTTTCTGGCCCTGGTGGCTGCGGTGTACAGTGATAAAGCCTGGGAGTGGGCCGGAGATAAGTTTGAAGAAACGCTCAATAAGGACAAGGAAGGTAATGAAGACGCACCTCCTGCGGGCCCAGGCAACCCGGATTTTATGGCCGGGCCACCCCTACCGGAGGCGGATGCACCATCCTTCGGCACGGCCACCACCGTCATGGGTAGCAACCCACCTACAGGGGGTGTTCCTCCTACAACTACCACAAGTAATCCCCTTGCGGCTGGTCCGCCGCCCGC
>DMST01000263.1:24493-25745 GCA_003454975.1 Cytophagales bacterium
GGGAGGAGGAAGAGGACGACAACTGGATGACGGGCATGCTGTCTACGGCAGGGGCCGCACCGCCTCCACCACCGGAAGCGGAAGGCGAGGAGGAGGAGGACGCACCGGATTTTTTAGCGTAGGCCGCTACACAAGTGTCGCTATCAGTTCACCAGCACGGCGGCAAATCCAGGAGATGCTGGAGGTCTACTTCAGCAAATGCTGAAAGCCCTCATCAATGATGCGGTCGAGCAACGTACCGGCTTTTGAGAAGTCGTCGGCTTCTACATCTGCCTGCGTCAGTAGCTGATTGTAGGGCAAGTAGGCCTCCACCCCAAAACCGAAAGCTACGTCAAAGTAATTGCGGCCGGAGTCGATAAACTTCTTTTGCCATTGGCACTCCGCACGCCAATCTACTTCGGGCTTGATGTGCTCATCTAGCAAGGCAGCCAGCGTATCCCACTGTCCTTTTTTTCGCCATTTTCGACCTGATTTTTGGAACCCCTCGGCAGAGAACAATGTGTTATACTCTCCCTCCTTCAAGTGCTGGGGCCATAGCCATAGGCCGGAGACATAGCCATTGAAGTGCATAAACTTGATGTGGTAGAAGATGTCTAGCTCCAGCTCCAGCCCAGCCACCGCCAAGGATTCCTTTCCTGTCCAGTCGAGGCCGTGCTCGTACAGTTGGTTCCCTTGTCCTACGGTATTGCCCGGAAAGAGGCTGAGGGCCAGATAACCCTGAGGGGGCTCGGGTTTAGCCGGGTTCGGTTTGGGATTCACCCAGTGTTCCAGCAGCACCTCACGGGCCCAACCAAAGGGAATTTGCACCCCCGTACGGTCCGCGTAGGACAGTGTTGTGTACTCCGAGGCATCGGCTACCTGAGCCAGGTGGTACTCGATTTCTGCTTTGGTATAGATTTGCGTATTGGTGACTACTGCCTCCGGCGTTGCCGACTCTTCCTCCTCTCGTTCGGGCAGCACCCCGTAGCCCTTGGTGAGCAGCCATACCAGGTCACGGCAGAAGGTAGGGGCGATGGCCTCTCCCTCTAGCGAGGCGTACTGCTGTGCGAGGGCAAGCAACCCTGCCCAGGAACGTTTCTGGTAGGTAGTTTGCTGCTTCTCGTGGGTTAACGGTACCGAGGCCTCACCTTGGGGCTCCCAGAGCAAGACCACCAGCTCCTCCCACTGCACCACCACAAAGGTCTGTGACTCAGCCGCCCGGTTCTTTCCGCGCGAGTGGGCACCCCGGGTGGGGTGGTACAGTGCCACCGCC
>DMST01000476.1 GCA_003454975.1 Cytophagales bacterium
CGGTGGCGCGTTAGTAATCTATGGCGTTTTCCATGGCCGCGGACTGGCCGCCGCCGCCCCAAGAGTTTTGCGAGATCGCCGCTCCCATATCGGCAGCGTAGATGAAGGCTTCATCAAAACCCGCTTGTGCACCGTTGCCGAATACCGAAAGGGACATCAGGCGGACCCCGTCGTTGGATCCCGAACCACCGGCTGCACCGGATACCCCCACGCCGTTGTTGGTCTCAGCAGCTACGGTACCACCTACGTGAGTACCGTGGTAGTCGATGGCAATATTCCCGTTATCATTCCCGAAGTTGTACCCGTAGTAGTCGTCTACATACCCGTTGTTATCATCATCAATTCCGTTTCCTGGAGTTTCTCCTGAGTTGGTCCACATGTTGCCATCCAAGTCAGGATGGTTGTAGTCTACACCTTGGTCTTCAATAGCTACTACTACAGAAGAATGTCCGGTCTCAAGCTCCCAGGCCTGGGCCGCATCCACGGCAGGCCAGCCCCATTGGTTGTTGTAGCTAGGGTCATTGGGTGTGCCACCAGGAATTACCATGGCATCGTAGTTAGCCACAGCTGCCGTGCGCTCAGTAGCAGGATCGTAACCGTCTACCAAACGGTATACCTCTTTGGGCTCTACTAAAACCACCTCAGTGGCTTTACCAAACCGATTGAGAGCTTGTTGTAGGTTTTGTCCGGGTGCTATTTTGATCTCGTACCACAGGTGAAGTCCCCACTGCCGGTGACGTGCCTCAAATTTACCGGCCGGGCGGAATACCCGCTTCATCTCCAAGGCACCCGTCTCAGCACTAGCTGCATCAAAACCAGCAATACCTACTTGCAACGCCTTTCCGCGTGCTTGTAGCATCCCATCTTTGGCAGCTTCTGCCATGATGGCGTCTAGCTGTTGGGTAACCTCCGCTTTAAATTTTACCCGAACCACCTGGGGCTCGTAGTTTACGTTGCCTCGCATTTGGTAGGCAGGCTTTTGGGCCAGCAGGCTTCCTGCCATTACCGTCAGTGCGGCACCCAATAAAAATACACGTTTTAACATGTGAAATTTAGGTTTACTGTGAAAAATGATACTTAATAAATAAAGCTTAATAAATAGAATGTTTTTCTAGACTAATCACTCTCCATTCTATTGGATTCAAAAAGTGGTAAGGTCCAATCATGGAGTTGACAATTCATGGTGAAGGGACACCACTGGTATTGTCTGATTAGGAATTACAATCTTGAATTTGGGGTAGGATCTAAATCTGAAACCAGTTGGTAAAAAAGCGACTAATCACCTGAGCATCTGAATTGTAGATGCGCAAATACATGGGGAGAGACCCAAATTCTAGGTCAGAGGGGTCAAAAAGTCTCATCGCTATTGTGCGTTTCAGGTTCAGTTCTATAGGTTTAGTAAAAACAAGTTATGCCTAAAAAATATTCGGTAAAAATATATTTGACTGATATATTTATCTGTTTAAACACCTTTGTTAGAATTTTATTTGGATATGGCTGTTTTTGCAACTCAGTTGCATATTTTCTGTGTGAATTTCTTTTTTAATAGCCACCTGTGACGAAAAAATGATACAAGAATCTGGGCGCTTAACGACGATGTCGAAATGGGGAATTGCTGGACGTACTCAAAATTGCCTTATTGCGATTATTAACTGGAATGCTACTATCGCTTAAAAGTGGCTTTGCGCTAAGATGTTGTTAGTTAGCTCTCATGATGGGTAAGGGTCTAGTTTGCTTTGGGTGTTACCCATTCGAGGTAAGACTATTTCATGAATATATAGCCAGAGGATAAAAAAGACCACTCCTCGTGGGCGGTCTTAACTTAATTATTTGGTGCTTGTGCAAAGAAGACCAACTCTTCCAACGAGATGTAGGCTAAGGTTTTCTCGTGGGTGGCCTCTAGTACTAGGTTGGGAGCAACCTTTGCGGTAGTAGTCTTTGCCGAGGTGCTGTTGCCCCGCCAAGAGCAGATAGCTACTTTGTTTTAGGTACGTATGCGGCCCTGCCAGCGGATGGGGGAGGAGCCTGTACCCCTTATGAGGTGACTCTGGATAGGTAGCATATTTTTACCGAAGACTAGGAGGTCATACCTTCCATCAAAGTCGGTGATCCGGTGGCGGTGATGAACTCCGCACTATTGGGCAAACTGGTGCAGTTTCGGCTAACCGAAGGCCGAATAGCGCAGCGGGTGTGGGGGCTATACACTGGGCTCATGTGGGTGCCCATGGTGCTATTGGTCACCGCTTTACTCACTTGGCGGCGCCAGGCTGACGTGACCAAGACCATTCCGTACCTTGTCGCTTTTATCTTCGCCTTGCTGGCTATCACCGTTTTGCTGGCCTATCCGGGCTAAAATCAGCGAATCGTACCGTCATCTGGGGAAATTTCGATGGTGAAGCATGAAGACATTTCAAACGATGTGATCTAACGAATAACTATTTGTTGGCTTTCGACGAATGGGTTGCGATATGGGACATGGTACAATACTTTTGTAAAATAGTACGATACCAACGTTTTCCAGTCCATTCTCAGCATGAAGAACCAACTACACCTTATGCTCTTTGCGCTCCTCTTTAGCGCACCTCTCTCACTTTTTGCCCAAGAAATTTGTAACAATGGCGTTGACGATGATGGCGACGGCTTTGTAGACTGCTATGACAATGAATGTAGTGGTACGGCGGCCTGTGCCGATAGCTACATTGGTGGTCGGTTAGTCGGTGATTCTGCAACGGTAGCCGATTTTGATATGAAAGAGTTGTGGAATTCCAGTGAGACGGGAGCCCCTACTATTTATGGTTCTAATCATACTGTGGTAGGAGATGTAGATGGTGACGGTGTTCCCGAGGTGTTTGCGGTTCGTAGAAATAAAAGTGGTAGCACATTATACAATGGAGATGATGCCCTTTACATGTTCAATGGGGATGACGGGACATTAAAAGACTCCCTGCGATTGGGCGGGGCCACTACCCTGTATATGGCACTGGCCGATGTAGAAGGCGACGGGTGTGCCGAAATATTTATTGGTCGCAGGGATGATGCTATCGGTCAGTTTCGACTCTTAGCAATAAATTGTGATTTAACGATAAAATGGGAGAGCGACCCTATCCCCGGTACGGGTACCCGGCAAGAATCAGTTGGTATACTGGGGGTAGCCGATTTTGATGAAGATGGTTCTCCCGAAGTGTACGTGAAGGGGAAAGTACTTGATGCACTGACAGGTGATTTGAAAGTAAATATTGCTCATTATGAGCATACTCATAACCACCTTAATGCTGGTACGGTTGCAGTAGATATATTAAGTGACGGTGAGTGCGGAATTTGCGACGGTTTGGAGTTGGTAATAGGTGAGGATGTATATGCTGTAGATGTCCAAATGGGTGTGTTTTCTTTAGAGAGAACCTTGCATAATTATAATGCATCCAATGATTTTATTAGTGGATCTAGTTCAGATGCCAATAATATTCATTTTACCAGCATTGCAGATATGGACCAGGATGGTGATTTGGACGCCATTATTACCGGACATGATAATAGCACCAATGAGGCTCTTATTTATTACTGGGACATCCAGAATGAATCCGAATCGATACGCAGAGTGGTGCCGCCCCCGGTTGGTGGATCGAATCGGTGGGGACCTGGCCGGGTAGCCATTGCTGACCTGAACGGAGATAACCAACCAGAGTTGGTGTTCAACAACGATGATGTTTTTGCCTTTTCCTTTGATTGGGCTCAGGATAGTATTCAGCTTCTTTGGCAAACCGACTTTAGTGACGGCTCAGCACTGACTGGGGTAGCTACTTACGATTTCGATGCGAACGGAACCTCAGAAATCGTGTACCGGAGTCCTAATTTTTTGTATATGATTGATGGGGCGACTGGGAATGTATACAATAGGGTCACTACCATTTGTGCCTCTGGAACCTACGTAGAAAACCCAATTATTGCCGATATAAATGGAGACGGAGCTACCGAGATTTGTATTCCTTGCCAGCCAAATAATAGTTTTAGTACAGATAACGAAGGTTGGCTCCAGCTTTATGGAGCAGCTACCGGACAAAGATGGGCGCCTAGTCGTTCGGTTTGGAATCAGCACGGTTATTTCAATGTCAATATCAACGATGACCTAACGGTACCCATAGAATTGCAAGACCATTCTTTGGCCTTCAACAATACTCTTTGTGATGGTAGTCCTGGTCTGTTGCGACCGCTAAATACCTTTCTGAGTCAATCGACCCTTTTAGATGGCGACGGTTGCCCGCAATCAGCGAGGCCTGACCTGGCCTTCGTGCCCGGTAGTTTCACCCAGCGTGAGTTTGCTCACTGTATCACCGATTCGGTGGGAATCCAGTTCCAGGTGATCAACCAAGGCAAGGTGGCCTTGGATGAAACCGTTTCGGTGAGCTACTATGCCGGGAATCCTGAGGATAGCACCACCACCTGGCTTGGCACCGATAGCTTCGCCCTCACTTTGAATAGTGGCGAGCAGACTACTTTACACGCGTATCTGGATTCCCTGACCAATTTTACCCTCTTTGCGGTATTGAACGATGACGGAACGGCGACCCCGCCCATCGGCTATCCCGTTACCAAAACGGTCTCTGAAAGCAACTACAGCAACAATACGGATAGCTTGGTGCTCAGTGAGGCCTTTGCCCTGGAGGCGTCGGTTACCTCCTTCAACTACGTATGCGATAGCACCCTAATGAACAACGCGGGCGAGGTGCAGGCCTTCGCACGGCTAGGCAATGAGCCAGTGACCGCCGGGCTCACCTTTTACTGGTTTGAGGGGACTACGGCAGCCGGAACGGTCGACTATACCGGGGCTACGGTTTCCGGTTTGGCGGAAGGCAATTACACCGTATATGCCCAGAGCAATGCCACGGGTTGCTCTTCTGATACCGTAACCGTGACGGTAGAAAAGCGCACGATCGATAGCACGCTGACGGCACGGATAGATGAAGTGGCGCTCAATACCGCCTGCGTTGGGGCCAACGGAGAGCTGATGGCCATTGTGAAGCCTACGGACGCTACCGATAGCGTAGGGGATGACCCCGCCGGGTACACTTTCCGCTGGGAGCTGGGCACTAGCATCGGTAGCAATTCTCCTATCAGCTTTGCCCAATCCGCCTCGGGCATAGAAGGGGGCGTGCCCTATTCTGTACGGGTAACCGACACCCTAACCGGGTGTACCGTGGACCGGATAATTCCGGTGACCGGAGAAATTATTGTCTACCCAGTAGCGCAGCTAGATTCTGTGGCACCCAACCAGCAATGTGTGGGTGGCAACGGCTACGCGGCGGTGAGTGTAGGAGGAGATACCACCAACTATACCTTTGCTTGGTATGACGGCGCTTTGGACTTCACCGTGGAAGCCATGGGAGCCGTACGGCCCCAACTGCCTGGGGGAGAATATTTCGTCATAGCTACGGATAACAACACCGGCTGCAGCGATACGCTGCCCATAAGGGTAGAGGATATGCTGACTTTGCCGGAGATCAATGTGCTCTCCAGAATCGATCAGACCTCTTGCCTGGTCGATGCTCCCAACGGAGAAATCTCCGTCAACTCCTGGCAGCCCAACGAAAGGATATACCAGTCGCCCGATTCCGTAGACTTTTTCAGTACCGTAGGTTCTGCCAGCGCAGTTTCCGCCGCTCGCTACCAGCTTACGCCCAATGAAAACTCTATAGCCGGAGCCATCTGGATGAACCAGCAGGTATTACTCACCGAAGATTTTGTAGTGAATGCGTTGCTCAATTTTGGCGACCGGGACGGTAACGGGGCCGACGGCATTGCTTTTGTCCTCCATAAGCACCAAAATGGATTGTTGTCTAGAGGAGATGATGCTCAAGAAATGGGCGCAGGCGGCTTGGATCCCGGCATTGCCATTGAGTTCGATACCTTTAGTAATAGCAGTGGATTTGGGGACATCACTGAAGATCATGTTGCGGTCAGCTCTACCCAGACACGCATTTCATTCGGAACTCCTTTAGAGGGGCCCTATCCTATGGATGAGCTGGGTTCCAACTTTGAGGATGGACAGGACCATGAAGTGCAAATATCCTGGGATGCTAGTGCTTCTTTGATCACTGTGTTCATCGATGGAGAACAACGTATCCACTTCACGTATGATGTAGTGAACCAAATCTTTAGTGGAGATCCTTGGGCCTACTTAGGGTTTACGGCCTCAACAGGCGGAGCTCGCAATGACCAGCAGGTGGAGATCAAAGGCATTACGGCCACCACCGGCGTTCGCAATCCTAACGTATCGTTGGAATGGTTTGATGGTCCTAATACCGTCACCCCCCTTAGCCCCAGCAACCTACAAGGAGATTCCATCGCGTCTGGTTTGCCTGCCGGACTCTACCGGGTACGGGCTACAGATGCGGTATCGGGCTGTACGATTACCGAAGACATTACCCTAGAGGATGACCTAACCATTCCTTCACTTAATCAAAGGAGGGTTTCTTTCACTTCCAATACCGCTTGTGATTCGAGCCTAGCCAATGGAGGGCTTGAGGTATGGAACAATGCCGTTTCCCCAAGCCCTAATCAAGAAAATAACATCGTGTATATATATAGCTGGTGGATGGGTAATAGCGCGGTGGGTAATCCAGACTTTACGGGTCCAATCTTATCGGGAGTTCCAGCGGGGGATTACACCTTGGTAGTGACTGATGACCAAACATATTGTAGCACTACGGAGAGTGTTTTTACCTTAAGCGATGATACCCAATCGGATTCGATAACCATAGACCTTGACTTCTGCGAAGCCTATGTTTTCGGTGGGGAATCCCTCACTTCCTCCGGTACTTATGTCAAAGCATTTCCCAATGTGCTGGGTTGCGATAGCGTAGTAACCTTAAACCTGACGCTGTACCCTCGGGGTGATACCTCGGTGTTGGATTGTACCCCTTCTAGCTGGGTGTTAGACCTACCCCTAGATGCCTGCTCGGGTACTACGGCCACCAATACGGTAGGGCTCGATGCTACCACGGTAGGTCCCGCCTGGCGGGAAGGCTATACAGGCCAAGGGTTATACTTTGACGGCCGCGACGACTACGTGAACTTAGGAGTAGATTCGGGCCTCGTCTTCACCAACGCCTTTAGCGTGGCCATGTGGGTGAAGTCTACCGAGGACGGCCCCGTGGTACTGATGACGCGCAACCGCGAAGGCAATTCCTTTAGCTGGAACGTACGGCTAGACGGTGGCGTACTGCAAGCCATTTTGGGCGGCTTGCCCAACCCCGGGCCCTATGTGGGTACTACGGACGTAACTGACGGCACCTGGCACCACGTGGCCGTTACCTACACAACCGGGCTGGTGAATCTGTATGTGGATGGAGTACTTGACGCTACCCACTCCGTACCCCTAGGTATGCTAGGCGCTAATACCAGCAGCGAAGTGTGGATTGGGATGCGGGCAGACAAGCCCAACGAGCGGCAATTCAAGGGATACCTGGACGACATACAGACTTACAACGAATCGATTTCGGCGAGTGAGATCAGTGCGCTGGCGAATGTAGCCGCCGCCCCGGAAGCCTGCCCTACGCCTACCGGAGCGCTGGTGGGCTACTGGCAGCTGGACGACGGTTATAGCCCTAAGGTGGTCAATAGTGCAGGCAATGGTTTTGACGGCCTCAAGTTCGGCGATGCCGACCAAACGGCGGGTTACGTAAACCAAGCGGCTACCTTCGAGG
>DMST01000022.1 GCA_003454975.1 Cytophagales bacterium
GGAGTTGGCGACGTCAGCGCTGGAGAAGCCGCCGATGCGGCTGAACAATGGCAAGCCCTAGATGCTTTCATCACGCAGGACCCTTACCTCAGCAACCGCCGCGGTGACTACGCTGAACGTAACGGAGCCACATTGCCTTGGTTTGCCCAGATGGATATCAAGATCCTACAAGATGTGATCCTCGGCAGCGGGAATACCACACATCGTTTCCAAGTATCCCTGGATATCCTGAACGTAGGCAACCTCATCAACGATGCTTGGGGCGTACGCTACCTGGTCACAAACCAGCAGCCACTCGTTCTCAATGGAATCGACAACAACAACGTGCCTTACTTCAGTTTTGATACCAACCTGACCGAGAGCTTCACGCCAGACTTCTCGTTGGCCTCAAAATGGCAAATGCAGCTAGGCGTTCGCTACATCCTTAATTAAGCGAACAGCACCTACATAAATACCAAAAGGCCGGGCAATTTTGTCCGGCCTTTCTTTTTCTATACCGCCAGCGACATGGAGGGTGCACCTCTTCCCTGCTTTGCCTCTCTGGACTTTTCTTTTCTCCACCTATACACAACCGTCGCAACGGAAATTCCCATCAAAATATCGAGGTGCAGGAAGCAGTATGATGGTCACTAGGTCTTTTCAGGCGATACCAAAAAGGAATACACAAAATAAACGACCTGCCTTTCTTGAGTCCTTTCTATTGCGGCCCCCTACCTCAAAAAACATCACAATCGAGAATTCCACTTGCTCTACCAATAGAAAGCAAAAAAAGCCGGACTTTCGCCCAGCTTTTTATCTCGTTCGGTACTTGATCAGCCTTCCTATCAAAGAATAAACTGGCTCAAATCCTTATTCTGTACCAACCCCGCAAGCCGCTCTTGCACCATCTCTCTGGTAATGGAAACATGAGCATTCGGCCCAATCTCATCCGGCACATCAAACAAGAAGTCATTCAACAGCTTGCTCATCACCGTATGCAAACGGCGCGCGCCAATATTTTCCATTTCACTGTTGATGTCAAACGCTGTAGAAGCAATCTCCTCCAACGCATCATCCTGAAACTCAAGGCTTACCTCTTCCGCCCCAAACAGAGCTTGGTATTGCTTCGTCAAAGCATTATTGGGCTCCTTCAAAATCCGCAAGAAATCCTCCTTAGTCAGGTTTTCTAATTCTACCCGAATGGGGAATCGTCCTTGCAATTCAGGAATCAAGTCCGAAGGTTTCGCGAAATGAAAAGCTCCCGCCGCCACAAACAGAATATGATCCGTATTAATAATGCCGTATTTCGTATTCACCGATGACCCCTCTACAATGGGTAGCAAGTCGCGTTGCACCCCTTCTCGGCTCACATCAGGTCCGCCACCTTTGCCGTTATGCCCGGCAATCTTGTCCACTTCGTCAATAAAAATAATGCCCGTATTCTGCGCCTTGTGAATCGCCTCTTCTTTCACTTCTCCCATATCGATGAGCTTAGCAGCTTCCTCTTCCAGCAAAATCTTCCGGGCATCCGCAATACTCACCTTTCGCTTCTTGCTCTTCTTGGGCATCATGTTGGTAATCATCTCCTGGATGTTCATCATAGATACCTCATCCATCATACCCCCACCCACCATGCCTACGCCAGGGTTAGAGGGAGCCTTCACATCAATTTCAATCTTGCGATCATCCAACTCACCATTCCGAATCTTTTCTCGGAAACGCTCCCGAGTTCGTTCATTCAGTTCGGCATCATCCGTAGGCACTTCACCATCATCATTTGAGGTATAGCCCACCGGTTTCGGACCGCTGTTTTTTACTGGAGGAATCAACGCATCCAAAATGATATCTTCCACGATAGCTTCGGCCTTCTCATTTACCTCGGCCTTCTTGGCTTTGGTCACCATATTCACCGACTGCTCTACGAGGTCACGTACCATGCTCTCCACATCGCGGCCTACATAGCCTACCTCCGTAAACTTAGAAGCCTCCACCTTAGTAAATGGTGCATCTGCAATCTTGGCCAACCGACGGGCAATTTCAGTTTTACCCACGCCAGTAGACCCAATCATGAGAATATTATTGGGAATGATTTCCCCTTTAATCTCAGCAGCTGCGTTCATCCGGCGCCAGCGGTTCCTTAGTGCAATGGCTACATTTCGTTTGGCATCTTGCTGCCCGATAATGTATTTGTCTAGCTCGGCCACAATTTGCCGAGGTGTGAGATAAGTTGAACTGTCTAGCATATCTATTCTAATCCCTCAATCGGGATATCTACTGTTCTATTTTTTGTAAGCCAACGGCTGAAATCCGTTGTCAATGTTAGTTGGTGAGTTCCTCCCGCTAAGTGATAGAACCCAACACCATATCCGAGCGTGAATTGTTTGATACTACCTTCTACTCCTAAGGAAAAACCAGTGAGTCCCCCGAAAGAAGGAAGCCCTAGCTCGATCCTTTGTTTAGGATTGAATCCTATAAACAAGGAAAGGTTTTCACCCAACACCACTTCCCCTCCTAATACCACATGAGCAAACAACTGCTGGGCCACACTAGGAGCAGGATTCACATCTACCGTGATGGTATCATAATTAATGATGTCCCACCGGTACAAATCCGTGAGTGTAAGAGATATTCTCAAGGGCATATATTGTGGTTTGAAGGAAGCCCCTAGCCGCAGATTCCAAGGCAATCCACCATTTGGTTGTTGCCCAAAGGTCGTTCCCAGGTTACTCACCACCACACCTACCCGAAGGTCTTTGGTTGGGTGCTGGTAGAGCCCTCCAATATCCGTAAGCAAAGCCAGCGATCCAGTACTCACCAATTGATTATTCGCCAGCTTTACGTTTACACCCAATCGAAAATCCCCTTGGGTCCTCGCATAACTCACACTACTCACAAAAGCTCCGGTGGAGAAACTCCCCGTGGCTACTCCTGCCTCATCGTACCCGTCAATGGAACCGAAATTCCAGGCCGTAACACCTGCCGCCAAAGTCCCCCAAGCTTGTTGGTAGCCGTAGCTCGCCTGCAGAAGAGAGCTACGGTAAAACCCCTGATAACCCAGCGATAAATTATGATGATGTTGCTCATTGAGCAGTGCCGGGTTTGCCCAAAACAGCGAAACATCATGATTGGCCGCAGATACATTTTCACTTCCTAGTCCTATCAAACGAGCACTGCTGGAGAGTTCCGCGAAAGCGTACCCTCTTGGCAACACCCCTTGCTGTCCCTTGCTAAGCAAAGGCAAAAGTATAAATGCAGCTAGCCAAAAATGCTTCATCCTACTGGCTTGGCCTCTGGCTCTTCGGTGATAAATTGTAGCGGATTCGTGACTTTATCTTTCAAGAGCGCCAGCTTCAACACATCCTCTACCCTATCCACATAGTGAATGGTCAGTCCTGTGATGTACCGGTCGTCAATCTCCTCAATATCCTTACGGTTCCGCTCACACAAGATAATATCTTTCACCCCTGCACGCTTCGCCGCCAGAATCTTCTCCTTTATCCCCCCCACAGGTAGCACCTTACCACGAAGGGTAATCTCGCCCGTCATGGCCAAACGTGCCTTCACTTTTCGCTGAGTATAGACAGACGCTAACGAGGTCAACATCGCGATTCCAGCCGAAGGCCCATCCTTCGGTACCGCCCCAGCAGGTATGTGTACGTGCAAGTCGTAATTCTGGAAGACATTATGATGTATGCCTAGCTGCTCAGAATGGCTACGTAAATAACTCAAAGCCGTCATGGCACTCTCCTTCATCACATCCCCTAGCTGTCCCGACAACGTAAGCTTCCCACGACCTCGGCTTAGGCTACTCTCTATAAACAGGATTTCACCCCCTACTTGGGTCCAAGCCAAGCCCGTTACCACCCCAGCGGTCCGATTATCCTGATAAGCTTCTTTATCGAAAATGGCCGCTCCCAGTACCTCACGCACAAACACTTCCGTTACCTTCTCCTCCCATGCTTCCTCCATAGCAATCGCCTTAGCAACCCTCCGCACTACCTTGCCAATCTGGCGTTCCAGATTCCTTACCCCACTTTCTCGCGTATACCCATCTATTATAACGCTAAGCACTTTTTTAGGAAACTGCAACTGCTTCTCCGCCAGTCCATGCTCTTTATTCTGCTTAGGCACCAGATGACGCTTGGCAATTTCTACCTTTTCTTCCAGTGTATATCCGGTAATCTCAATGATCTCCATCCGGTCACGCAAAGCAGGCTGAATAGTATCCAAGGAGTTCGCGGTGGCAACAAAAAGCACCTTACTTAGGTCGTAGTCTACCTCCAGGTAATTATCCTGGAAAGCAGTATTCTGCTCGGGGTCTAGCACCTCCAGTAGGGCAGACGAGGGGTCTCCCCTAAAGTCCGACTGTACCTTATCAATCTCATCCAGTACAAACACCGGGTTCCCCGATTTCGCTTTCTTAATATTCTGGATTACCCGACCGGGCATAGCCCCAATATAAGTCTTACGGTGACCACGTACTTCCGCCTCGTCATGTACTCCACCCAAGCTCATGCGCACATATTTACGATCCAGCGCCTTGGCGATGGACTTTCCTAAGGAGGTTTTACCTACTCCGGGAGGGCCATACAAGCATAGAATCGGAGACTTCATATCCTGCTTCAACTTCAGTACCGCCAGATACTCCAAAATCCGATCCTTCACTTTCTCCAAACCATAGTGCTCCTCATCCAGGATCTTCTGAGCTCGCTTCAGGTCAAAATTATCCTCCGTATACTCACCCCAAGGCAGCTCCACCATCAGCTCCACATAATTCATGGAAACAGGGTATTCCGCAGCCCCGGGATTCATCCGGCTCAGCTTATCGAGCTCCTTATTGAAGTGCTGTAGCACTTCTTTGGGCCAGTTCTTCTCCATCCCCTTCGCACGGAGTTCTTCCAGCTCTCGCTCGGGAGTATCTTCTCCTAGTTCGTCCTGCAGGATTCGCATTTGCTGACGCAAATAATAATCCCGTTGCTGCTGATCTATATCGGAGTTTACCTTCTTTTGGATCTCATGCTTCAACTCCAGCATCTTCACATCCCGCAGCATGTATTCCAACAACTTCTTAGCCCTTCTCAGACCATCATTTTCCTCAAGCAATCGTTGCTTATCCCCAACCTCTGCACTCACATTGGATGATAGAAAATGGGTTAGGAAACGAGGATTATCAATATTCTCCAGGGCTTCTTCAGCCTCCTTTGGAATATCAGGGTTAAGCGTAAGAATTTCAGCAGCAGTATCTTTCAAAGATTGACTGAGGGC
Organism: Cytophagales bacterium; assembly: GCA_003454975.1. Classification (GTDB taxonomy): domain Bacteria; phylum Bacteroidota; class Bacteroidia; order Cytophagales; family Cyclobacteriaceae; genus DMST01. The sequence continues at coordinate 5,245 of DMST01000022.1, forward strand.
CCCCATTTCCTCGTGGCTCTCATCAGGAAAATTATCTTCTAGAAGGTCATATTGGGCTACCATATAAGGCTCCACACGTACCACCTCCCGCATTTTAAAACGAGACCGGCCTTGGATAATAACCGTAGTATTACCATCAGGCAATACAATCATCTTCATTAGCTTGGCTACTGTACCCACAGAGTACAATTCATCCTGTGCCGGATCATCAGCATGGCTATGACGCTGAGCCACCACCCCAATGATCCTGTTAGCTTTATAAGCTTCACGTATTAATGCAATGGATTTTTGCCGCCCCACAGTAATGGGAATCACTACCCCAGGAAACAATACGGTATTGCGAATAGGCAGAATGGGCAGTTCATCCGGCATATCCAGGTTATCATCCTCATCCGAATCATCCGTGCTGATTGATAAAATCAGGTCCCCAGTGTCTTCATCAATGTGGGGCAGAAATAAGGATTCATCAAATGGTCTGTTGCTATGTTCGCTCATCAGGCAATTTCTTCTGTCAAGATGTCACAATCCCACCGCAAAACCTGCGTTTTGTAGAGTAGCGCAATAAGGTGCAAGGCCTATGCCAAGCCCGGTTTATGTCAGGATTTTTAAAAATTCGGCCGGTATACCGTTATTTACGTAAAGGTTACGCATTGCGTGGCACATATCAGATGGGAAACACCCTTTTTTTTAAAGCACTAGTAGCGGGATTCTTTGGATTAATTTTGCTTAACCTAACCGGGTTTTGTCGGGCTCAAACCCCACTCCCAGGTCAAGCTTCTGTATCCTTTATCCCTGGCGATCCAGGATATCTCCCTGGCGATTTTTTCCAATTCCCAAACGTCAACAAAGTCGATTACTTCCAGGATAAGAAGGCCTTGGAAGAGTTACGTAAACTGGATAAAAAGAAAAACTGGGAAGAATTGTATCCACTCTTGGTGAAGTATACCAGTCAGTTTGGCATACAAAACTTTTATAAGGACACCTACCTTCTTTGGCGTCTCGCCAAGCTTACCGAATTATTTGGCAATCTGGATGGAGCCAAACGCCTGTATAAGTTAGTGCTTAAACACCACCGGACGGATATAGACCTGGCCACGATTGAGCTGTACTATGACTCACTAAATCAGCACAATTTCGTTCCTTTAGAGTACTACTACGAACTTGTAGAGTACCGGAAAGAAGTAGATACCCTTCGTCCTCCTCGGGGTGTATTGATGAACATGGGCTCCAAGATCAACTCCCCAGATGCTGACTACGGCCCTGCTCTTAATTTAGGCCGTGACATTTTTGTTTTTACCTCTCGGCGAAGCGACAAGATTAGCTTGGTTGCCACCACGAATAACGAGGACTTGTTTATTAGCCGCCGCGAAGGAGATAAATGGACCGAAGCAATACCGCTTAAGGAGATCAATAGCCGGTACAACGAAGGATCAGTTTGCCTCTCTAAGGATGGCAACACCTTATTCTTCAGCCGATGCGGCTCACCGGATGGCTATGGCAATTGTGATTTGTATGTAGCCAAAATGCAAGAGGACAGCACTTGGGGTGAAATCCAAAACTTAGGCACCAAAGTCAATAGTGGCGGCTGGGATTCCCAGCCAACCCTTAGCATGACGGAAGACACCCTGTTTTTTGCCTCTGACCGCATAGGGGGATTTGGACTTTCCGACATCTGGTTTACCGTTCGCGAACGCAACGGTAAATGGGGACTGGCTCAAAACGCGGGACCGGTTATCAATTCCCGTGAAGGAGACCTCGGTCCTTTCTATCACCCTCTTATCGATGTATTCTACTTTAGCAGCGAAGGCCATCTCCTAAATTTTGGAGAGTTTGATATATATAAAGTGTCCAAATTCGACGGCTTCTGGGGAGAACCTAAAAACATTGGTCCACTGGTCAACGGAGCTGGTAGCGAGTTCTACTTCACCATAGATTCAGAATCCCGAGATTTATTCTACGCTCGTTCCGTAGAGCAGTCCATGGATTTGATGGACTTGTATTCCTTCCCATTGCCCATGGGGGCCCAACCGAATGCCACTACTCGGGTTACTGGTCAGCTAACCGACGCGCAAACCGGAGAGACATTTAACGGAATTGTGTCCATCATTGATTTGGATAACGGCATCGAAGTAGCCCCTCAATTTGTAAAGGATGATGGCACCTTCGAATTCGACCTTATTAATGACAACAACTATATGATTGTCATTCAGGGGGAAGAGTTTTTCCGCATTGAAGAATTTTTCCACCTGAGTGGAGATACAACCATTCTCAAAACCGCAGAACACATTGCCAGTCGCATAGAATTCGAATCCATTGAATTCGCCTCTGGTGGCGCAGACCTGGACCCTCAGATGTACCCGGATCTCAATAAGATTGTCAATTTCCTGTACGACAATCCTGATTTCTTCCTTCGGATCTCTGGACATACAGACGGCAGTGGCAGCGAATCATTCAATCAACAACTCTCCCAAGAGCGGGCCGAGGCCATTCGAGATTACATAGTCAAGTTCAATTATGTACCGGGATATAGGGTAGAAGCAATTGGGTACGGTAGTAGTAGGCCCATCGTGGAAGAAGAAAATGACGCCGACAAAGCACTAAATCGCCGGGTAGAATTTGAGATTTACCGGGATCAAGAAACCATCGAGCAGACCCGTCAACAAGGTCAAAACAATTGACATTCACACTCAGGGGGCAACATTTGTGTATTAGAACCCGACCGAAACAAGGTTAATTTTTTCATCCATTTTTTGCCTTTCCATTTTACTTGTGCCTTACTCAAATGCACCGTCATACACTACCTGTACTTTACCCTCAAATCCCTTACCTTAGCGCCCGAATTGAACGAAATAACCTCTATTAATATCCCTTGATATGGCGGAGAAATCTTTTGACCTCATAGTAATTGGCAGCGGCCCTGGTGGCTACGTTGCCGCAATTCGTGCTGCGCAATTGGGCATGAACGTAGGTGTTGTAGAGATGGCTGAACTAGGCGGTGTGTGTCTTAATTGGGGCTGTATACCCACCAAAGCACTGCTGAAAAGCGCCCAGGTATTTGAATATGTGAAGCATGCTGCGGACTATGGGATAAAGATCGATGGCTCTTCAGTAGACTTTGATGCTATGATCGGTCGGAGCCGAGGAGTAGCAGACTCGATGAGCAAAGGCATTCAGTTTTTATTTCGCAAAAACAAAATCGAACATATCCAAGGCCGCGGTCTATTGAAGACTAATAAGGTGGTGGCCGTCACCGACGAAGCTGGTGCCATAAAAGAATACGAAGCCAAACACATTATCGTTGCTACCGGCGCTCGGTCACGCGAATTGCCTGCGCTCCCGATCGATAATGAAAAAATCATTGGCTACCGTAAGGCCATGGTCATGGAGAAGCAACCAAAGAAATTGGTAGTTGTGGGCTCAGGAGCAATTGGTGTAGAATTCGCCTATTTCTATGCCTCTATCGGCACCGAGGTCACCATTGTGGAGTTTATGGACCGAATTGTTCCGGTTGAGGATTCGGATGTTTCTAGGGAGTTGCAGAAGCGTTATAAGAAAAGCGGCATCAACATAATGACCAGCTCAGAGGTAACGGCCGTGGATACTTCCGGTGATGGTTGTAAGGTCACCGTAAAAACCAAAAAGGGCGAGGAAACACTGGAATGCGATGTTGTTCTTTCCGCTGTTGGGGTAGTAAGCAATATTGAAGGGATAGGCCTTGAAGATGTTGGCGTAGCTACCGATCGCGGAAAGATCCTCGTAGATGATTATTACAAAACCAATGTAGATGGCATCTACGCCATTGGCGACGTTGTGAAAGGACCTGCCTTGGCTCACGTAGCCTCAGCAGAAGGCATCTTATGCGTAGAAAAAATCGCAGGCCACCACGTAGAACCCATCAACTACAACAACATTCCAGGGTGTACCTACTGTATCCCTGAAATTGCTTCTGTAGGCTACACTGAGGAGAAAGCTAAAGAAGCGGGGTATGATGTGAAAGTAGGTAAATTCCCCTTTACGGCATCAGGAAAAGCCAAAGCAGCGGGAGCCAGCGAAGGCTTTGTAAAGGTGATCTTTGACGCTAAATACGGCGAATGGCTTGGCGCTCATATGATTGGAACCAATGTGACCGAGATGATCGCAGAAGTAGTAGCCGCTCGTAAGTTAGAGACTACTGGCCACGAAATTATTAAAGCCATTCACCCCCACCCTACTATGTCCGAAGCGGTAATGGAAGCTACCGCTGCGGCGTATGATGAGGTGATTCATTTGTAAGTTTCATCTCACTTTTGAACCAATTTCTTGTCTAGATTCCATGCCCCTTCTCAGAAGGGGTTTTTTTGTTTCGATGAATACCTATCCCAACCAGATGAAAAATGATATATCCCCCACAAGGCCAAAATTGCATGCAGGATTAGCAATCACATCTCACGTGTGAGTCTCTTACCATTCTTTCGCAGCCTGTAGGTCCACAATCCGGTACATTTATTTTGTGAAAAAGAAACACCCATGATTACAGCTGCATTATTACCTAACCAGAAAAAGGAGCTATCAGAAACCGAACTAGTACGTTTGCTTAAGGTGAAACATCCCGTGGGCATGGAGTACTTGTATCAGAATTATGCTTCCACTCTGTTTGGGGTAGTCTTACGAGTAGTCAAGACAAGAGAAGTAGCTGAAGAAGTTCTAAACGACGCTTTTCTGAAAATCTGGTCTAAAATTGAGATCTACGATGACAGCAAAGGAAAACTATTTACCTGGATGTTAAACCTTACAAGAAACTTGGCAATTGACCAAGTCCGCTCAAAAATGTACAAAAACGAAAATAAGACCGACCAAATCGAACCTAACGAGCACAACATTGAGCGAAATCACTTCACTATGCAGACTATTGATCGCATTGGTGTAGAAGAGTTACTTCGACTGCTCAAACCTGAACACAGGGAGGTTGTGGACTTAATGTACCTCAAAGGATATACCCAAGTGGAAGTATCAGAAGAATTAGGAATTCCACTGGGTACCGTAAAAACCCGAATTCGATCAGCAATGAGTCATTTACGGAAATCCTTAGGATTATAAACCCTACAAATATTTATCGATATGGGAGATGAAGAGTAGTTGGCTTCACTCCCCACAATACAAAGAACCGATACGAATAGTATTGGTTCTTTTATTTTGAGTGGGTAAACGTGTGGAAAAAACTACTAAGAATAAAAAAAGCCTCATAGGTAGACCTATGAGGCTAGTAATAAAAA
>DMST01000175.1 GCA_003454975.1 Cytophagales bacterium
GTCAACTGGCGGGGCACCCTGGCCGATGGGGTCATTTCCCTCTTAGGAGAAGAGGAATAAACGAAGGACACTAGTCCCTTTTTCGATGGTATTGACCGTATTTCGTTCCGTATCCTTATCGGATTCTTTCCTTAGTAAAGACTAAGCCCAAAGTGTCGCTCGCCATTGATAGTCTTTAGCCAGCGGCCTACCCACCTACCATCGGATTTCTTCACAATTGTGAACTGCCAAGTACGGCGTGTCTGCTAGGTTTGCGTACGCAAAAAACACTTGCTCCTCGCTAAATAATGGACTAGGACATCGGTTAGGGTAGTGTTGTACACAAGAGCCCTCACGGGGTTAATCTTGATAAATGGATCGATATGAAAAGAATCAAAATAATGTGTCTGATCGCCAGTAGTTTGCTGCTGGTAATGGCAGTGTTTCATGGCAGCGGCATCAACTATGTGACTGATTTGATTAAGGAATCGAATGCTGACGATTTGATTAAAAACATTTTCCCGGTCCTGTTCATTATCCCCACCGTGCAGCTCGCCGGTTTCGCCATTCTGGGCGTCATCGCTTCCACGTTGAAACACCAGGCGAACAAAATTCTGATTCCGCTTTCGGTACTGGTTTTTGCCGATGCCCTGCTGGCTTTTTACCTAGGTGCCACACTACCGGGAGTGGTCTTGCTGGTGCCGGCCATCCTATTTTTGCTGGCCGCCTTAAGCAACTCTTCCCTGCAGAAAGCACCGGCTTAGGTGATAGAAGAGCATGAAAACAGGGGCTGAATGACCGCAATAGCCGCTAGGAAAAGCAAAGCTGTTGGGGCCTGTTCTCCGGTCCCTTTCTTTCTCATCGCTTCCTATTCCTAAATTTCCTGTTGGGCTGGGCGGCGTTTGGTTATGTATTGAATAGCCTTTGGGTCGTCTGGATTTTTCTGGTAGCCTGCTCCATGATCTGGAGGCGGACTGATCCTGTCCGATCAATTTCCGATATTTCCAACGTGGAGGCCCTCATTCGGCATATCAAAAACCTGGTACCCATTCCAGATGGTCATCTATCCTTGATCACGGGCCGGTGCCGTGCGCAGTATTTCCCCAAGAAGGCGCACCTGCTCCATCAGGAAGAGTTCGCCAAGCAGGTACATTTTATCCTTCAGGGCTGCGTGCGCACCTACGTATTTGACTACAACGGTGTGGAACACACCCTTTCCTTTTCCATGGAGGACTATTGGTTTGGGGATTTACAAAGCTTCATACGCAACACCCCGGCCTCCTTCAACATCCAGGCTTTGGAAGATACCCACGTACTATCCATTAGTCAGCGCGACTGGGAAGAGCTGCTGGCTGAGGTGCCCGAGTTTGTGAGTTATACTCGCATCCTGTTTCGCAACACCATGTTTTCGCACGAAAACCGAATCTTGCAAGGCTTGTCGTATACGGCCGAAGAACGCTATCGTCGCTTTTTGGCGGCTTATCCTACACTGCCCCAGCGGATTTCGCAGAAGCACATTGCCAGCTACCTGGGCATTACCCCGGAGTTTCTGAGTATGCTACGAAAGAAGATAAAGGGATAATCTCTTAAACTGGTTTAATTTTTCCCTGCGAACCACCCCGGATCTTTGCTTTCAGTTAACCCCAAGAAGCGCGATGAGAATCCCCGGATATTCGATGGTGTTTGTTGCCCTTTCGGTATTCGTGCTGGATGCCTGCTCCTTGGGAAGTAAAGGAAAACAGGATACCCAAATGGAACATACCGTTACCCTACAAAGCATGCCGAGCAGGGGAGGAGGGCGCCCGGCTACTACCAACACCAATCCTCATATGCAGCTGGACCAGCAACCGGAAGATTTGTCCTTCGTGGAGAATTTGACGGAATGGGCATTTACGCTGAGTCACATAGAAAAGCAGCCCAGCAGGATATCCGTACCCGGGTCCATAGCCATGATTATGGATGATGAGCACACCTGCACGAAGTGCAACGCCTTCATGATCGGGACGGAGTTTGCGCACTTTCACCCCCACCCGGACTACAGCATGCACTTAGGGCTGACCCAAGCCGAGGCCACCATTGTCATAGAAAAGGGCTGGGGAGAATGGCATCCCATGATCCTGCGGGGGATTCTGCCCCCCAACATTATCATGATGTATGCCCCCCGAAATCAACAAGAGCTAGAGGTAGCCAAGTTTATCCTGGGCCGTTCCTACGCCTACGCCAAAGGGGAGGTCCAATAGCCAAGACCTGGAGTGCACCAGCATCCTTCGAAAAAAGAATCCGCGGATCGGATACGTAAAAAAACGTAGATTGGCGGGGTTAGATGCCAAAGGGCACCTTGCCTATTTACCGGCTCGTGTGCGTCAGCGTTATCGGAAACATGAAAATCTTAACGAAGGGAAACTATTACGGCGTTTTAGATACCGAGCACGAACTAAGCGGAGTGCTGTTCTCAGAATATGACTACCTGGATAGGAGAACCGACTGGCACTACCATGAGAATCCCTACTTTATGTACGTGCTACAGGGCGACCTGTACGATGTAAATAAGAAACGAAAAACCACCTGCCCACAGGGTAGCTTTCTACTGCACAACTGGCAAGAGCCCCACTTCAACACCAAGGAATCTACCCATGCCCGGGGTTTCCATATTGAGTTTGAGAGGAGCTGGTTAGAGAAGAATAATGTAGATGTAACCCTGTGGGAAGGCAGCCAACTCATCCAAAATCCGAAGCTCCATCACGTATTGGCTAAGCTGTACGCCGAGTTTAGGTGTGGAGATATATACTCTCAGGTTTCTTGTGAACTGCTGGTGACCGAGTTGTGCGATAACATTGAGAAGGAGCGAGTCTACCAGACAGAGAAGAACCCGCCCTGGCTGAAGTCGCTCGTAGAAATCATCCATCACAACCGGGAACCCTTTTCCTTAAAATCCCTCTCCCAACAACTAGACATCCACCCTGGCCACCTGTCGCGGGCCATCCCCCAATACTTTTCCACCACCCTTGGCGATTACATACGGCAGGTGAGGGTACAGCAGGCCGTCGCTTCCTTGTTAACCACCCAACACTCGCTGACCACCATTGCGTACGATTGTGGCTTTTCGGACCACAGCCACTTCACCCGCACCTTTAAGACCTATCTGGGCATGACACCCAAGGTATTTCTGAAGAAATGCCGCTGATGTGAATTTCATTCTATTTTGGGGGTAGCTTCTCGCATAGCTTTGCTTTTGGTCAAAAACAACGCAACATCGATGAGAAATTACGCCATCACCCTGCTGATCAGCGCAGCATCCTTTTCTGCTTGTGCCCAAAATGCGGCTTCGCAATCGTCTGGCTTCGTACCCGACAATGGGATTACTAGCCCCCTGCACGAAGCCAACCTGGGCAACATCCTCTTTCTGGATAACACCCGCCCCCTGTCTGAAAACCGGGAAAGTGATTTCCTGTCCTCCTTCAAAGTTAAGCCAACCAGTGACCTCAATTTTTCGGCCTTCCTGGACCAATCCCTGGTAAATCATTTACATCAACTAGATCCTTCGCTTACGGCTGAGGAATTGGTAAAGCGGGGGAATTACCAATTCTCCTTTTATGTAGACGATGCCCTGCTATATACCGAAAACCTACACCCAGGAGCCAATACGCCCCGACAGAAGCGGGAAGAAACCATTTTGCGCAGGCCCTTCATAAGTTTTACCAATGCAGACTCCTGGGGGCGTTTTCTGTGGAGCCGTTTCTACTTCCGAAACGGGGGTGAGGATGCCCTGAAAGAAGGTGTGCACACGCTCAAGGTGGAAATACGGCCTTATTTGGAAACCCATGAGCTTCTGGTGGGTGACTTGTTGGCCGCCGGCGAGCTGGACTTGGAGTGGGTAGAGCCCGACCCAGTCACCGAGGAGCAAAAAGCGATACAGACCATACAGCCCAACAGCGGCTGGGAAATATCCGATGCGGAGTATGATACGAAGTTGATCCGCGCCTTAAATGAGAAAATTGCCCAGAACGAATTCAAAAGTATTGCCAGCATTGTGGTCATCAAAGACGGCAAGCTGCTGATAGAGGAGTACTTCAACGGAGCCAACCGTACCACCTTACACGATACCCGTTCGGTAGGCAAATCCTTTGCCTCTACCATGGCCGGTATTGCGATAGAAGAGGGACATTTGGCCGGTACCCACCAAACGCTGGACGAGTTCTATGACCTTAGGGAGTTTTCTAACTATTCGGCCACCAAAGATCAGGTATCCCTACAAGGCCTGCTCACCATGAGTTCGGGATTCGTGGGCAACGATGACAACTACGAGTCGCCGGGCAATGAGGATCGCATGTATCCTACGGAGGATTGGGTGAAATTTGCCCTGGACTTACCGATGGACACGGACAAGGAGGTAGGCAAAACGTGGGAATATTTCACGGCCGGGGTAGTGGTACTGGGCGATGTACTTCACCAGTCAGTACCCGGGGGCTTGGAAAAGTACACGGACGAAAAGCTTTTCCAGCCGTTAGGGATCAGCCAGTACCAATGGCCGCATACCCCGCAGGGGGTAGCCAGTACGGCCGGGGGCCTACGCATGAGCGCTTTGGACTTTGCCAAGTACGGTCAGCTGTACAAAGATGGAGGTATTTGGGAAGGGCGCCAGGTAATCCCCGCCAGCTGGATAGACAGGACCTTTACCAATTATTTCGTGGCTACCCCTGACCAAACCCCCTACGGTTACCTGTTTTGGAACAAGCAATACCAGGTAGGCGATGCTGAATACGAAGCCTTTCAGTGCAGTGGCAACGGAGGCAACAAGGTTATTGTATTTACCGAGCAGCCCTTGGTGGTCATTGTAACGGCCACCGCCTACGGACAGTCCTATGCTCATCCGCAGGTATACCAAATGATGGAGGATTATATTCTACCTGCAGTCCTGGACTAATTGGTAGGCGACTTCTGGATTTGGGTTTTGGAATAAGGCAATGGATAAGAGGGGCGGCCGCGGCTGCCCTGTTTTTGCATCAGGGTCAGGTCTACAAATAGTATACTCGCTGGTATATAGCAATTACTCAATGCTTGTCCGGAAGTAAGGCTCAAGCTACTATCTGTTTTGCTTCAAAAAGCCCCGAAATCCCTTATTTTAAGGCCTTTTTGATGGTGTTCCGTCAAACCGGTATCTCTAAAATTTAGGTACGCAACAGGTGTTACGGTATCATTAAGCCGTACAAAGTAATATCAATTACGTCGTGCTCCCGCTATGTTTGTGTCTTAAAATAACCTGTGAATCTGGCGGATTTTCTAGCCGGATCCAGGCTGCCGTTTGAGACCAACTCCTCCGAATGCTGCTATTTATCCATTGGGGGAGGTCTGATAATACAACGAACTCACTATTAACGACGTACGACGTGAACACGACTGTTTGTGGGCTAATAGCCCAAGAGGGGATGGAACACCCTGACCGCAAGGCCATTATTGATGGCAAAATCAACATCGACTATCAAACTTTATTGAAACGGGCCAGTGAAGTGGCCGGCGAGCTACAGCATCGGGGTGTGGTGCCCGGTTCCCTGGTAGGAGTCTGTATGCACCGCAGTTGGGAGTTGGTAGCCGCTCTACTGGGGGTGATGCAGGCTGGCTGCGCATACGTGCCGCTAGATCCCGCCTATCCGCAGGACCGGGTGCGGTACATGCTGGAGCACTCACGGGCCGTAGCTGCCATTGTAGACCAAGACAGTACGCCGGCTTTGTGTGCGGACGTGGGTGAGCAGGTGCGTATGGCCTCTGTGGGTGCACACGCTGACACCACCGTGCGCCCTTCGGCAACGGATCTGGCGTACGTCATCTATACTTCCGGCTCTACCGGCAAGCCCAAAGGGGTGGCCGTAGAGCACCGTAACGTGATGGGGGTACATCACGAGATGCGGGCTCGCTTTAGCGATCAGGAATTGCAAGGCATATTTGCCGGGGCTTCGGTATGCTTCGACACCTCCGTGATGGAAATCTTCGGCACACTGTCGTTAGGAGGTACCATCATCCTGGGCAACAACGGCCTGGACCTTACCCGCCTACCTGCCACCCATCAGATTCGTACGGCTGTGATGGTGGCCTCGGCTGTGCAGGCCATGCTGGCCACCGAGCGCCTGCCCGAGCAATTGCGCACCCTGGTGTTTGGTGGCGAAGCGCTCAAGCGCAGCTTGGTAGCGCAAGTGCATGCGCAAAAGCCCGCCTTGCGCGTGCTGAATGCCTACGGCCCTACCGAAGACACCGTGTATTCTACCATGGCCGAGCTGCCCAACGGCACAGAATCCGTAACCATCGGCACCTCCGTACCTGGCTCACGGGCCTACATTCTGGATGAAGCACTACAGCCTGTGGCGGACGGCGAACCGGGTGAATTGCACCTGGCAGGCAGTAAGCTGGCCCGCGGCTATCTGTATGAACCGGAGCTTACCCTGGAGCGGTTTATTGCGCGAGCGGCCACCAAGGCCATTCCAGATACCCGCTTGTACAAAACGGGCGATTTGGTTCGTAGGGCGGCCAATGGAGAGATTGAGTTTCTGGGCCGTGTGGACCAGCAAGTGAAGGTACGCGGCTACCGCATAGAGCTGGGCGAGATTGAATCTACCCTGGAAGGGATGGAAGGCGTAGATGCCGCCGCGGCGGCGGCCGTAGAGGGCAGCATAGGGCAGAAGATGCTGGTGGTGTACGTGGTGAGCAGCGATGAAGCTGTTACCGATGAGGCCGTGAAGGCCTACCTGGCCCAGCGATTGCCCAAGTACATGGTGCCTCAGGTAGTGAAGTACCTGGATGCCCTGCCGCTGCTGCCCAACGACAAGCTGGACCGCAAGCAACTCATGCGCTGGGAAGAGGAATCGCGCCAAGCACAGGAGGCCTCCATACTGCTTTCTGGTGGTAGCCAAAGCCAGGAGGCTTCCACGCTATCGGCCATCCAGCAAGAGGTAGCTGCCCT
>DMST01000330.1:0-159 GCA_003454975.1 Cytophagales bacterium
GGTAGGCCTTGAATACTTTACCCGTTCGGATGAGCTGGCTGGCAATCTCCTTAGCAGTATCCACCGCAATGCTCATACTGAGGCCTTGGCTACCGCGCACAATGGCGGTGTTGATGCCCACAACTTCACCCTCAATGTTGACTAAAGGGCCGCCACTGC
>DMST01000330.1:206-14831 GCA_003454975.1 Cytophagales bacterium
GTTGCCAGGGTTGAGTAGTACATCGGATTGGATTACGTTGTCGATGGTCATACCCGTTTGTGTGCGTAGGGTACGCCCCAGGCCAGAAACTACCCCTGTAGTTACAGAATGCTGATAGCCCAAGGGATTGCCTACAGCCAGCACGTATTGGCCAATCTGTAGGCTCTCTGAGCTGCCCATCACGGTAGGGGAGTGGTCTTGGGTGTAGGTCTTGATGAGGGCCAAATCATTATCGGGATCTTCCCCGATGAGCTCTGCTTGTGATTCTTCCCCGTTGAGTAGAGTCACTTTGAGTTTTTCGGCCCCGTTTACTACGTGGCTGTTGGTGAAGGCGTAGCCATCGCTAGAAAAGATAAAGCCGGAGCCGGAGCCATTACCGCTCCGGTTTGATTTCTTCTTACCCAGAACGTCAATTTTGACTACAGCATCCTTTATTTGGTTTACGGCATTGATAATAAGTGTGCTTACTGTATCCATAAGCCACTGGCTACCAAGGCTATGCCAGCCCTTGATCGTAAGTCGTAAGCGCCGAGTTCCCGCCTATTTGTCAGGGCATAACGAAGCCAACAAAAGCATCCAGGTGATGAGGCCTGCTATATCTCGGTAGGCAGCAAAGTGTAAGTACATACAAGAGATGCGCATCCTGGATTTTGCGCCTAAAGGGGGGGCATTTTGGATCTGCGGCCAAAGCATGAGCTGGCTTATATGGGAGACGCCAGGCGCGAGTAGGGGGAACAGTGGGGCTGGGTCCGGCATGGAACTTGGGCTAGGTAGTGTGAGCAGTCCTGTCACGATCGCCAAAGGGACAAGGCAGGTCCAGGATTCCCGTGTTTCTGGGATATTCATCCTACTAATACTGTGACCCTGAGGGCTTGGAAAGGAGCTTAACTAGCAAACAGAAACATCCAAGCGCCGGCAGCGAGGGCACGTTCATCGGCCGACCCTCCTTCCAGATGCCCTACTGCCTCGTCCTTGGCATTGCAGATTTCCCCGTTGGAGAGTACCGCAGCAATGACTTCGCCTTGGATATTTCGGGGCTGTCCGTCTACCACGGTACAAATAACCTGCCCCTGTAGGTTGTACAGAATGGCCCCCTTGTAGCGGGCAATGATCTGCTTGTTCCTGTTGCGTACATTGCCCCCGTCTAGGGTAACCAGGGGCTCTTTCTGAAGATTGAGTACGGTAACCATATCATTCAATTAAATCCTTCAAAATCGCACGTACATTGTGGTGAGATTCTACGTAGAACCGGGCGGCGGTATTCTTGCTACCTACTTTTATCGTATAAGCCTCTTTGGGCATGGCCTTAAAGGTGTCCTCGTCTGTCCAGTCATCACCAGCCGCAAAGGTGAAGTCTCCCGGAAAACGCTGCAACCACGCCGAGGCGCCCCGGCCTTTGTTTACGTTTCGGTTCTTGATCTCCACCACCATGTCACCCTCCAGCACTTGCAGGTCCTCGTTAGTAGACAAGAACCGGAGGTGCGAGCACAATTCGCGGCTGCGAAGCTCTCCCAGTCCGGTTTCTACCTTGCGGAAGTGCCATACCAAGGAGTAGTTTTTCTCTTCGATGAAGGAGCCTGGCGTGCGATCTACGTACAGATCCAAGGTTTTGCGCATGTCTTCCTTCCATACATCGGTTACCTTGCCGGCTAGCTCCCAGTCCTTGCCCTGCTCCCGCATCCAGACACCGTGCTCTACAATGAAGTCTACCGAGAGGTGACCGAGCCACTTCTCCAGGGTATCGCGTCCACGACCGCTGATGATGATGACGCGGTTTTGTGGATCGTCGGCCAATTGGGTAATCAAATCCAGCAGTTCCTTGTCCGGTCTGGCCTCGTTGGGGTCCTTCGTGAAGCCAACCATGGTGCCGTCATAGTCTAAGAACAGAACTCGCTTCTTTCCTTTGGTGTATGCCTTCTTCAGTTGGTTTTGCAGCTTGGTATCCAAAAGTCGGGTAAGCGTACCACGCTGTGAGGCTTTCATTTCTTCCAGATCACCCATGAACATGCTCACCCAATGGTGGATGTTGTAGCGGCGCAAGGAGGTCTGCATAATTTCCATATGCTGCTTTTGTTCCTCCTCAGGCATCGTCAGCGCCCGGTGCATGGCCTCCATCATCTGATCCTGGTTATTGGGATTTACCAGAATAGCGTCTGAGAGCTCCTTGCTGGCCCCGGCCATTTCGCTCAGGATTAGCACACCTCTTTGGTCCAGTTTGCTGGCGATGTACTCCTTGCAGACCAAATTCATACCGTCGCGCATGGGCGTAACCAAGGCCACGTGGCTCATGCGGTAGAAGGCAGACAAAGCATGTAGTGGGTAGCTGCGGTAAAAGTAGTGGATAGGCCTCCAGTTGAGTCGCCCGTATTGACCGTTGATACGGCCTACCAGTAACTCTATCTCGTCCTTCAGGTTGCTGTATTTCTCCACCTGATCACGGCTAGGCACTACCACAATCAGCAGCGATACCTGCTCCCGATATTCGGGATACTCACGCAGCAAATGCTCGAAGGCGCGTAGGCGCTGTGGAATCCCTTTGCTGTAGTCCAGCCGATCAATGGAAAGCATTAGCTTGTGATCGCCCAACGAACGGCGGTAGCGCACCTCGCGCTCCAAGGTTTCGCCACTAGCCGCGGTGCGCTCGTATTTATCATAGTCGATCCCCATGGGGTAAGACTCCACCTTCACCTTGCGCTTGCCCGTGGTAATGACACCGTGCTCGTTGCTAAAGCCGGCCAACCGGTTTACGGCCGATAGGAAGTGACGCATGTCATCGTAGGTGTGAAACCCAATAAGGTCACTGCCTAGCATGCCCACCAGTAGCTCACGTCGCCAGGGTAGCATCCGGAATATCTCATAGCTAGGGAAGGGGATGTGCTGGAAGAAGCCAATTTGCGCATGGGGGAGCGTTTCTCTGAGCATTTCCGGTACCAGTAGCAGTTGGTAGTCGTGTAGCCAGATCGTATCGTCTTCTTCGGCCAGGGCCATAATGGCATCCGCAAATTTGCGGTTCACCCGCTTGTAGGCCTCCCAGTAGTCCTCGTTGAACTCCACATATTGCGGAAAATAGTGGAAGTTGGGCCATAGCGTTTCGTTGCTAAACCCCTCGTAATAATCTTTAATTTCCTCGGCGGTGAGCCATACCGGAGACATGTTTTCTGTCTTCAGCTCCTCGGCTACATTATCTTTGGAGGCTTCGTCGTTCAGATACAGCCCCGGCCAGCCGATCCAAATATTTTCTCCTTGTTTGTAGATGGATCCTAGACCTGTGGCAAGGCCACCAGCGCTGGGTTCCAGACTAAGTCCTTTTTCAGTTTGAGTTATTTTTACAGGTAGGCGATTGCTAACGATGAGCGTTTTGGCCATAGGTTTTGTCTAAATGGGTGCAGGATTGAAATTAGTAGGGGTACCTGCCATTTCCAAAAAGGAGAGGGGTTCGGCCCACGGGAACGATTGCGTATTCTTTCTGATTTGTATTGCTATTGGGAGCTATCTGGGTGAGATAATTTCGCATAAAAATTTGTGTCCGTAGTAACATGAGCTGGTGTACATTCTTGTGCATGAGTGTTTCATAATAAAACACATGCAGTTTGGTGCTTTGTTGTAACTAATTGTATTTCAGTGTTTTACTATTTTTGGCATGCCCTTTTCTTAATGAGCCACGACGCAACAACAATTGGATTTATGCTACGCAACTACTGGAAATTGGCCCTTCGCAATTTGCAACGCAATCGGGGCTTTGCCGCAGTTAATATTTTTGGGCTCGCCCTGGGTATGGGCAGCTTCCTGCTTATATGCCTTCATTTGACCGACGAGTGGTCGTATGATCGGTTTCATGAACACTCGGGTGCTACTTATCGGGTATTTGAAGAAGTAACCGAGGGGGACGATGCAGGCAAAACATTGGTCCCCGTTAATTTTCGACTAGGCTTCACCGCGCCTGATGCTATTCCTGAGATTGATATTTCTACGGCCCTGATGGGGTATGGCCGCGGTACCCTGCAGCATGAGGAAACGTATGCTCACGAACCCATCATTTTTGCCAATTCGAGTTTCTTCGAGGTGTTCAGCTTTCCGCTGACTGACGGTAACCCCGAGACTGTTCTGGATCGAACCAACACCATTGTGGTATCAGAGGCGGCTGCAAAGCGCTACTTTGGCACTACCCAGGTGATAGGCGAGGTACTAGAGGCCTACGGACAGATAGAGCTGGAGATTACCGGTGTAATGGAAGATTTTCCCTCTAACTCTCACCTCAATTTCGACTTTCTGATTTCGGCCGAGACCTTCCGCACCATGCGGCCTGAGCTCACTTCCTTTATCGAATCCGATTTTGATACTAATTATCTAACTACCTATTTCCGCCTCAACGCATCAGCAGACCCCGAAGCGGTGAGCCAAAAAATTACCGATTGGGTGATGGAGAACCGGGTAGATTCTACCAGTGTGGCGAGTACTTTTCACCTTCAGCCCATCTCGGATATCCACTTGCATTCTGAGGGGATGGAGGAGTCGTTTCATGAGAAACCGGGCAACCCACGGTACCTGTGGGTGTTTTCGCTGGTGGCCTTGTTTATCCTCATCATCGCCAGTATCAATTATACCAACCTGGCTACTGCACTGGCTACCCGCAGGGCCCGTGAGGTAGGCATGCGCAAGGTGCTGGGTTCTCGGCGTAAGCAGCTCGTGTTCCAGTTTTTACTCGAATCGCTTATGCTCGCTTCCGTGGCCTTAATCATTGGTTTTTCCTTGGTGCAGCTGGCTTTGCCGATGTACAATCAGTGGTCGGGCAAGACGTTGTCCTTTAGCCTTTTGGAGTTAGAAACCTACCTTATTCTGGGATCGGTAGTGATACTGGTGGCCCTACTTTCAGGTAGCTATCCTGCTTTCTTTCTCTCCCGCTTTTCTCCCGTCATGGTTTTAAAAGGGGCAGAGAAAGCCGCTCATCGCCGCTTTGGCCTTCGGGAGGTATTGGTGATGGTACAGTTTGGTATCTCAGGTCTGTTAGTCATGGCTACGGCCATCATGTTTCAGCAGTTGCGGTACCTGGATACCAAAGACCTGGGTTTCACTAAAGACCAGCAACTGATTGTGGACATCAATAGTGCTGTAGCACGCAACCAGTTTGAGACCATGAAAGATGCCTTCAGCTCCTTGTCCTCGGTGCAGGCGGTAAGCGTAACCAACCGTGTACCCGGTGAGTGGAAGAACATCCCCATGGCAGACGTACAGGATCCGAATGCGCCTGAGGAAAGCTTAGAGATGATCTTCTTGTGTGCGGACGAGGATTTTCTGGAGACCTACGACATCGAGTTACTGAGTGGGCGCAACTTTGCTCCTGGCATGGGTGATTCGGCTACGGTATTGCTCAACGAGAGTGCGGCCAAACTGCTGGGTATTGAGGGTAGCGAAGAGGCAGAGGTAATTATGAATTCTGTGGCCTTTGGGGCGAACCGCCGACAACGTGGACAGTACCGCACGCGGGTATTGGGTGTGGTACAAGATTTCCACTTTGAAGACTTACATCAATCCCTGAAGCCGGTGGTAATCTCCTTTTGGTCAAACCCTTACCATGTCATCGATTACTATACCCTACGTGTGAATGCTAATGATCCGCAGCGGGTAGTAGCGGACGTCAAGGCAGCCTACGAAACTGTGGACCCGGGCAGCCCAATAGAATATCACTTCCTAAACGACCAATGGGAGGCCAAGTATCGCAACGATACCCGCAACGGACAACTCATTGGGCTGTTTGCCGGGCTAGGAATGCTCATTGCCTGCCTGGGGCTGTTTGCGCTAGCTTCGCTTACCATTCAGCGACGCTTGAAGGAAGTAGCCATTCGGAAAGTGCTGGGTAGCTCCCGCAACCGGTTGGTGCGCTTGCTCTCCTATGATTTCCTCCGCTTGGTGGTATTCTCCTTGGCCGTGGCTTTACCACTGGCCTGGATCATCACCAATACTTGGCTGGAAACCTTCGCCTACCGCACCCATGTTTCGGTGCCGTTACTGGTAGGGCTATTTATTAGCATTGTGCTGCTGGCCTTTGTGACGGTGAGCGCACGGACTTACCGGGCGGCCAGCCAGAACCCGGTAAAGGCCTTACGGAATGAATAATATCCCTGGTGAAGAATGACGGGAATCCTGTTGAGGTACTCTTTGGCTCAGTTCCTCTCCCAATGAATTCACTCCAAAACATTAAGAACCCAAAAGCCTGCTTATCTCGGAATAAGCAGGCTTTTTGGGCTAATGGGTGCCGAAGGCATAATGGGTAAGATCAAGGATCTATGAAACCACCGGACTCTGCCCATTTTTCTGAAATACCGCCGTCCGTAACACCAATAAAGCTGTAGGTGGTGAGCTCATAATTGGCAAAGTCGTTTAGGTTGCTCACTGCTTGGCGTTCCCTTTGGTAGGTGGTATAATCGATAAAGGCGGGATAGGCTAATGCGGAGGCACTGAAAAACCTGGGATCTCGGTTAAAGTATCCAGATAAGGAGGTGATGGCACCGGGTAGCTGATAATTGAAAGCCTCAAAAGTACCTGGTGGCGATTCTATGGTCCAGCTATATGCCAAGGTTCTGCCGTTTTCTGGGTCCTCCTCGTAGGTCCTATAGAAGGCTCTACCTACTACCATTTCGTCACCGGTAATGTTAAATGAAAATGTATCAAAGGTAGAGTCGAGGATCGCAACAGATCCTCTTCTAAGAGGCAATGTGTTGGGTTGGCTCGTGGTATAATATGACTGTTGCTTGCTAAATTCTGTAATGCCGTCATTCGTTTCCCAAGTTGTTAAATGCCTAAACGCAGCAAATTCATCTGCAAGACTAGGGATGGAAAAGTCAGCCCCAAAATTGTTGGCTGTCAACAATAGGTATCCATTTTGGTAGGCTTGTTCTTCGCTCACGTACCCAAATAATGTGGTGGTGGCTTCTACAGGTAGGCCGGGCAGGTCTACACTTAATTGGTCTGGTTGGATCCACCCTTCCGACTCCAGGGTGGCAGTATCCGTTATGGCATTGTCGCCGGGCAACTCCAGCCATCCATATTCAAACCTTCCAGAAATCCGATTGTGCTGGTTTAAAAACAAACGTTCTGGTTGCCCCTCAAGGGAGGAGATCATCTTTGGAATTTCAAACGCGTAAGGCGATAGTTCATTTGCAGACTGATGTTGAGAGGCTCCCCGGGTGGCTACATATATGTTGCCGTTGGATGGATCAATGGCTCCTTGATCTTCTACCCCAAGTGATCTTAATCCCAATGCCGGGTCATACTCCCTTTGGATGCTTCGGTTACCAAAAGTCCAGCTTCTCCTCGGAACTTTTCTCCGGTCTATCACTGATACCCGAGGGAGGGCTCCCGAACCGTCATCGGTAATCCAAATGCTTACGAAATCTACCTCATTGCTCACATATCCCTCGGGCACCTCTACCGTTACTTCCTCCCCAATTACTGCTTCTGCCCAACCTAACAGGCTATGATTGAAGGGATCGTAGGCCAAATAGAAGGCACGGGTGGCCGGGTCTATGGTTTCTTCAAGGGTGACCGCAAACAGGTAGGGATAACCCGGATCCGTAGCTGTAGTGTCATCATCACCCGTTATAGGATCATCGGGTGGCGAAACCGGATCGCAAGCCAACAAGCAACAAGTACCCAATAGAATCAATAGCTGGAATGCTCTCATACGTTTTTGGTTTTTGATTGAATCAATTGATGGGGGCAATCCGGAGGTTTAGGTAAGGTATATCTCACCTTTCAGGTAAGTAACTGCCTGCCCGCTGATTTGCACCCGCTCACCACGGTCTTCGCACTGTAGACGACCTACTCTATCCGATAGTTGTAAAGCGGTCAACGTAGCCTTGCCTAATTCTTTTGCCCAGTAGGGGATGAGTGAGCAATGTGCTGAGCCGGTGACGGGGTCTTCCAGGATGGAAGCCTGCGGGGTAAAGAACCTAGAAACAAAGTCCGCTTCCTGGCCGGGGGCCGTTACCACGACCCCACCAGGGTCCAGGTTGATTTGGTCAAAGGAATGCCGGTCGATAGTGATGTTGCGGATATCCGCTTCCGAATCGTACACCAGTACGTAGTCTCGTGCCTTCAGGATTGCCTTGGGTGGTTGGCTGAGAGACTGCCAGATTATGGCGGGTAACTCCGCAGGCTCGGGCATTCTAGATGGGAAGTCTAAGTGGTACCATCCGTCGCGATGCTCCACCGCTAAGGGGCCACTGGCCGTTTGAAATTGGATGGGGTAGGAGGAATGCCCTAGGTGAATCCGGAGTACGTGTGCAGTAGCCAGGGTCGCATGACCACACAAATCCATCTCTAGCTCGGGCGTAAACCAGCGGAGGTGGTACCCGTCTCCTTGGCGGACGATAAAGGCTGTTTCTGCCACAGCGTTCTCTTGCGCTATCTTTAACAAAACGGGGTCCGGTAGCCATTCTGTTAATGGGACTACACAGGCCGGATTACCGCCAAAGGTATCACCGGTGAATGCATCTACTTGAAAGAGCGGCAGTGTTTGATACATGACGAGCGATTTTTGTGGCAAATATGCAGCAAAAAGCGGCTACGGTATATCATAGCTTCGGTACTAAGTTATGCTCTGGTCGGTTTCACTCCTTATTGGGGTAATCTTATTACTTACCTGGGTGCTTTCTATCTGCAAATTCTCAGTTTGGGTAATGCGGTATGCTTACAATAAGAAGCTTTTGATAAGAGAAGGGTTGGAGTTTTTAGGCTGGATATCCGGGTAGGGCAGAGAGGACTTCATTCATTCGTCACAAATAAATTTGTGACGAAATTGTTATTTTCTACATACTAAAAATACAATTCCGTGGTTAAGTTTCGGAAGGTCAGGCAGTTAATTGCCCGACGTGAAAGCAGGACCTTTAAATAGGTAGGCTTTGTTAACATATTTTAAACTTAGTTGTCTAAAAATTTCTCACCTGCGGCATGGATTAATGCCAAAATTTTTGTCAACTTAGACACACTACGAAATCGATCACAGCTATTAAATCCTATGTCTGAAACCCAAGAACACGGAGAATTTACCGTGGTAATTGACTCAATCGGCTCAGCCTCACCCATGGTATCCCAGGTGCTTTCTGATGCCTTCCAGATTCCTTCAGAGCTGATAGTGAAGGTTTTATACAGTACACCCTCCGTATTGCTACACGAGATAGAAGAGGAACTAGCCACACGTGCAGTAGAATTACTACAGCAGTTGGGATTGCAAGTGCGTAAACAGTCTAGTGAAGACCCCTTGCCACCTACGCCAGAAGCACTAGATGTAGGCGTTTATATTCCTGATGCCGCCTTGCTGCCCCAAATATGCCATCAGATTACAGATTTTGTCGGGTGTTCTCAGCAAGAAGCACTCAACCTCTTACTCAACGAGCCCTGTGTAGTACTAGGAGGGGTCTCACGCGCTACTGCGGAGGCCTTAGATAACCGCCTGGATGCTGAGGTAATAGTGAGTGATCCCAAATCAGCCGAGTATACGCTCGAGGTTCTGGGGGAGGATGCCATGCTGCTCAAGCAACTGCAAACCTACCTGGATCGGGCGGGCATAAGTATAGACCTGAAAACCGAACGAAAAATATATCCCCTTGCCTATATGGCCAGCCAGGAATTATGGCGCCGGTACCAATCTACAGGCATGGTAAAACTGAGTAACCATGATTTCCAACGCTATGAAGTGGTACTCACGGGGGTAGACGAAGGTAAACCTGACTATAAAGCCAAATTAGTTGAGTTTACAGGTATGCCTGAGGAGATAGTAGAGGAGGTGTTGGAGAATCTTCCCATCCAGGTAGAGGCATCGGTTAATTCTCAGAAGATAGAGGAGGTGGTGAGTCAATATACCACCGAAGGATTGATGGTAGATACCGTCCTACTAGAGCAGACCCATCATAAACTGGTGGTAGAGGAGATACAAGACATGCAGAAGTCGCGGGAGGTACTATCACAATACATACCGCAAGAAGAGCTTCCTACAAAAATTCCTACCCCCTGGTATGCTCCGGTGCCTATGAATGACCTCATGGTAAGGTACGTAGCGGCACAGCTGGAAGCCATTGGCTGTGAGGTTGACGTAGAACCGTTACAAGCTTAATAGGATGAGCAACGAAAAGAAGAAAGAAGCACTGCACCTGGGTATTGCCGAACGGGGCAAGCTGTATGCCCTGGAAGGGAACCACGCCGAGGCGTTGCGCCACTACCGGGAAGCTATCCGGCTTACAGTGCAGCATAAATCACCTGAGATATTCTTTCAGCACTATACGCAGTGTGTGATGGAAAGCCTGGAACTCTCAGGTGCGCACCAGGAGGTGATCAACTACTGTGAGAAGGCCCGGTCGTTTTTTGAAGAACAAAGCGACACCACAACTTATGCCAAGCGCAGCCATGCTGCGGTACTTGAAAAGCAGGCCGTACAGCACGTTTATCAAGGTGAAAATGGGGAGGCATTACCGCTTCTAAAGGAAGCGCAGGCCCTGGTAGGGCGGGGTACACAAAAGTTAACTGATGACTTACTCAACTGGGTACAACGGGGCTACCAGATCAGCAATCAACAGCTACAGCAGGCCCAGGAACGACACCAGTATTTCATAGTACGCAAAGACAAAGTAAACCCTGACATTGCGATTGATCTGCCCAAGCAGATGAATCCTCTCGTCTAGTTATTACCGTATTGATTCACATTAATCCCTGTAAATGATTTATTAACTATGAGTGGTACAAACCAATTAAAAGAGGCAGCTACCATATTGCAGGAAGCTGATGTTTCGGACATTGTTAAATCCCTGGCGTTAGGTATAGCCGAGGCCCAGAAGCAATTGGACGACAACTCAGTGAAACAGGCACTAATCCTCGCCGATCCTGACAAGGGTATCAAAGGCAAATCGCTACTAGAGCTGGGCTTTACGCCAGCGTTCTATCATTTTCAGTACGCCGACATCAGTGCGTCGATCTCGCTGAAAATGAAACTCAATACTGATTTTGAATTAAAATTGAGCGCATCGGTAGATTATGACAGACAGGGGGGCATCAGCGAAGAAAGTCTCGACTACCTAAAAGAAACGGAGAGCGCTTCGCACCGCGAGGGTTTCACCTCTAGCCGACAGTTTTTGCACACCGCCAGCGAATCAGAGTCACTGAAGATCAACAAGCAGACGGTACAGATGGACCAGAGCGAGGGCGCGGTGAGCAAGGTGCAGAAGTTTAACCAAGACCTGCGCCAAGTAACCGACGTAGAGCGCGTGCGTACCTCGATCCTGGCCAAAGAACTGGCTGTAAATTCTGGCTCTGACACAGGTGTGGTTATCAGCAACTCCAGTGGGTACGTGACCATCACCCTTCCTCGTCAGGAAGACAAAGACTGGGGACTGTACAAGATGAGCCTATACGACGGAACGTCCACCGTCGATTTGGATGGCGGAACGAACACCTTCAGTGTCAACACCGATTATGCCACTACCTTTGGGGCGGCAAAAACAGCCCAGGGCGCAGGTAACCTTATTGGGTTCTCTTCGGCAGGTTTCCGTCTCAAAGATGCCGCTTCGGATACCGCCTTGGTACACCGTTTTGGTTTCGACCTGGACAATGTAGACTTTGGATTTAATACCAACCCTTCGTCTAGTTTGCCTTTTGAGTTGCTAGCTGAAATATTGAAGACCGACTCCACCGCCAAGATTCGGATTACCGGATATACCGATGGGAGTGGCGACAGTGACTACAACGAGGACCTGTCGGATCGTCGTGCAGCCCACATGGCCGAATGGTTTATCGCTAATGGAGCCACGGAGTCGCAAATAGCTACTGATGGCAAAGGCGAAGAGGGTGCTCCTGATGGGGTACAAGACGTTACATACCGGCGTGTAACGGTGGAACTCATCTCTGGTTCTGATTACCTTTATTTCTCCGACGCCAATTTTACTGCTTCTTCTGCTATCACGACCGGCAGTATCCCGCAAAACGTGTGGTTGGTGAAAGAGGCAAAGTATGCTTCTACTCCGGATTCCTCTACGGTGGGTATCGGATTAGGCACCTCTTCAGCTACCCTGTCGGCCAATACCTACGCAGACCTGTCTTCCAAATTGGCTGCAGAAACCTACATCAACGACAACTATGCACAGGAAACCGTGAACAACGTTCACTACTTGCTGCACAATGAGTCTACGTTGAAGCACATAGCTTACTCAAGCACGCAAGAGGAAATCGAGATTGTAAACACCTCCCAAGAGGCGTCGCAGACCAATACCAACGATACCTCGTTCCGGCTGGATGAGACCGAAAACAACAAAACCCGAATCCTGAAAGAGGCGGATAAGATCGAAAACCCTAGCACATTAGCAGTTGGTGGTTCGGTAGACTTCCGTACTTCGCGCCAATTTGAGGTATCTGCTGAAGGCAACTCTGCGGTATCGGCTCGGTTAGTATCCTTGCCTGCACCGCCTGAGTTCCTCGACGAGATCAAATCCTACCTTAGCTAACTGATCTATGTCGACAACAGGCACCAACGTAGTTAAAGCCCTGACGAATGCCCCGCTCCCGCTTCTCATTGAGAAGCTGGGGTTGGCGGTGGCTACAGCCCAGAAGGCCCTGGATGAAAACTCCATTAAGCTGGCGCAGGCCATGGCGGTGACTCCGGTGAAGATCAATGGTAATGAATTTAACCTCATTTCCTTGGGATTTGCCCCCACCTTTTATGCCTTCACCGAAGCTACGGTAGAAGCCAAATTGGAATTTTCACTCGCTGAATCTACCTCATTCGATATCGGAGGTGGGCTGGAGGCACAAGCAGGCGTTGTGGCCGTGAGTGTATCGGCGAGTTACGGTCGAAAATATGAGATGTCCGCTGAAGGATCGTCTTCCATTGCTGCTCGGTTGGTTTCCTTACCTGCTCCCGAACGCTTCAACGAAGTGCTGACGGACTTAGCTAACAATCCTGTACCTGAAGAAGAGTCAGGCGGAGAATCAGGCGATGAGTCTGGAGGGTAATCATCTAACCGCATTCATAATAAAGTTTAAAATAATCCATACCTGAAAATATTAGCATATCATGAGTAGTTCACTAGCAGGTACCATTGGACAGGACCTACTGAACGTCCCTATGGGCGATATGATTCGAGAGATGGCCTTTGCCATCGCCGATGCCCAAATCCGCTTGGATGAAAACTCCATCGAGGTGGCTGAAATGATGGGTGGTCTCAAGACCATCTATGATGATAATGGCAACGTTACTTTCGAAGATAGCCGCGTATTCTTTGGACGCGAGCGTATTCCCTTATCCACAGCTGCGGATATAGCCACCAACTCTAACGACGAGGAGCTGAAGGCGGCAGTAGCCAAAGAGTTGGATGAGAACCACCTATCCAATCTGAATAAGGTGGGTACAGGTGACAGTGCTACGTACGCACTAACGGATCCTGGTGTTAACCCAACAATCTCCATTCCTACTCGCCTGTCGATGTTGGAGCTGGGTTTCACGCCTACATTCTACCAGTTTGTAGATACCATCATCGAGGTGCGCATCTCCATCAGTTACACGGAGGAGCAAAGCACGGAGATTAATGTTACCTCTGATTCCAAGACGGTCTCTAAATACAACTCGTTTTCGTGGGGACGTCACGGTGTTAGCTACGGCCGAAGCCGCACGGTAACTACCACGCAGGTAAACGCTGCCTACGCTAATAAATACAACTATTCGGCTGAAGGGTCGAGCCTGTTGCGTACCAAGCTGACACCTATTCCTCCTCCTGCGATTCTGGAAGAGCGGATTCGCCAGCAGATGGAAATCCTGAGTCAGGAAGCCAGCGAAGCTTAATTGTTCACCTAACCGCTTAGATTATGTCTAGTGTAGGACAAGAATTACTCAATGCGCCCTTCCCCGAGCTGGTCAAAGACCTAGGGGTGGGCATTGCCGATGCGCAGTATGCCCTCGATCAGGTGTCCATTAAGATCACCCAATTGATGGCCGGTTATAAGGAGAACGAAGATACCGGAAAACTGGAACAGGATGACAACTCCTTCATTCAGTTGAAAGAGGGAGGTACTAAGTACAGCTTGCTGGCCTTAGGTTTTACGCCCACTTTCTATCAGTTCGTAGATACGGTGATCGAGTTGAAGATGTCAGTATCGATGACTCGTTCTTCTGAAACCAGCGTGCAGGCCAAAGCACGGGCTTTGTTTGTAGCCTCGGTGAATGCCAGCTACTCGCAGAAGTTTCAATACTCGGTAGAAGGCAGCTCGCTCATGCGTACTAAATTGGTGACGGTACCGGCACCAACGGTGCTGGAAGCCCGCATACAAGACGAGTTGGGTGGTGGAGCTATTGTTGAACCGGCACCCTAAGATTTGACAGGACTGACCTGATGCTATGAAAGCCAAAAGCTGGAAAAAATTCGTCAAAAAGAAAGACGAAGAAGAAGAGAAAAAAGGCCCAGGGGGAGTAGCCTCCCTCGCCAGCCTTTTCCTGGATGCTGACCAAGAAACAGCACCCGTTACAGACTCTCTTCCTAGCCTGGAGTCCATTGCGGAGGAGAACGATACTTTGCGTGGACTTTTGGCCGAGCGTCAGGCCCTGGAAAATCAAATGGCCCGCCTTACGGGGCAGGACGGTAGCAGCTT
>DMST01000333.1:0-8901 GCA_003454975.1 Cytophagales bacterium
TGGCTACAAGTGAACGAAAACTATCAGGAGATCAACGCGGCTGCCCAAGAGCACGATCCCACTTCGGTGCTTAATTATTTTCGCCGCATGGTGGAGATTCGGCACGCACATCCGGCCTTGGTGTACGGAGACTATCATGTCATTTTGCCCGAACACGACCACATTTATGCCTATCGGCGCATTTTGAAGGATGACCGTATGTTGATCCTGCTCAATTTCTCTGATGAGCTCTCAGTGATGTCATTGCCCAGTAGCTACCATACGGGCGAGGTAGTGATCAACAATTACCCAGAGGTGAAAAAGGTGAATAACACCATCACCCTACAACCTTACCAAGCCGTGATTTGGAATTTGGATTAGAGCTACTACTCCTTATAGAAAGAGGAGTCTCTTGCAGGCGGGTAGCATGTAATTTTCAATCACGGTTACTACCCGACTCAAAGCTTCTCTAGCATCTCCTGGAAATATTCAATCCAATCTTCAGGCAGGTCGGTGGTGCCTACCGCCTTGGTAAGTAGTTCCTTATCGGTACGGTGGCTGGTGTAGAGTCTCACCACGTCATTGACGGTAAGTCCACCGGGATTGTTCTTAACGCGCTCGCCTTCGTCGCCCGGAGTGATGGTTCCTTCCTCCAATACCTTTACATAAAAACCTGGCCGCATGGCTTTCATAAAATCCTTCAAAAAGCCGGGGTCGCCCATTTTTATGCCCAACTTGAAACAAGGCAGGCGCGGTTGGGTCACCTGAAACAGCGCCGATCCTAAGCGGAATTGATCCCCGATAGTCAACTCCTCCTCAGCAGGCACACCCGTTACGGATAGGTTTTCTCCAAACTGCCCGGGAACAAAGGACAAGTCAGGCCGTGCATCCTTCCAGAAGTTGTAGTGGGTCTGGTCATACACGTATACGGCTTTGTTAACGCCTCCATGCACGGTGAGATCTGCTTGCTGGTCTCCTTCCAAATTCAGTGTTCCCACCTTGATCGGACCAGACACCTCTTGCTTAAAGATACCAGTGGTTACTTCCTTTCCTTTGTTTTCTACTACGGTGGGTTTGCCCACAAAAACGGCTTCTAGTTTCATGCTGTAGGTTTAGCGTAATGGGTTATTTCACGAATACGGTCTTCGTATTTACAAATTCCTTGATCCCGAAAGGGCCAAGCTCACGACCATAGCCACTTTCTTTAATTCCGCCAAAGGGCAAACGGGGATCGGAGTGGACCAGATCGTTCACGAAACAGCTACCGGCATCTACCAAATGCTCTGCTAATCGCTCCCCTCGCGCTCGGTCCTTGGTCATGATTGCCGCCCCCAGCCCGTAGCTAGTATCATTAGCAATCCGGATGGCATCTGCTTCATCCTCAGCCTTCAGCACCGAGGCCACCGGACCAAAGAATTCCTCACTATAGGCGGGCATGCCAGGAACAACATCGGTGAGCACTGTCACCGGATAATAGGCACCGGGCAAGTCGGGAAGCTCCCCTCCTATCACCACTATTGCTCCCTGTGCTGCGCTCTCCTGCACCTGCCGGTGCAGCTCATCCCGTAAATCCAGCCGAGCCATTGGCCCGATATCTGTGCTGTCTTCCATGGGGTCACCTAGGGTTTTAACCTTCATTGCCGCCACAAATTTCTCCACGAAGGCATCGTACACAGCATCCACCACCACAAAACGCTTGGCAGCGATGCAGCTCTGCCCACCGTTCACTAGCCGGCTTTTCACTCCTAATTCTACCGCAAGGTCCAAATCGGCATCCTCCAGTACCAAAAAAGGATCGCTACCTCCCAGCTCTAGCACTGCCTTTTTCAGACATTCACCTGCCTTGGCAGCGACGGCCCTGCCCGCACGGGTAGAACCAGTCAGGGTGACTGCCGCCACCTCGGGAGCCTCTATTACTTTCGCCGTTTGGTCCGTATCAATGAGTAGGGTGCGCAGTAAGTTGGTAGGAAAACCAGCCTGCTCAAAGGCATCCTCTATGCCCAGTGCACACTGGCTTACATTGGGGGCGTGCTTCAGCAAAGTGGCGTTGCCCGCCATCACCGTAGGCACCGCATAGCGGTATACTTGCCACAACGGGAAATTCCAGGGCATAATGCCCAGCACAATGCCCAAGGGCTGGTAGGTCACAAAACTACGCTGGGCATCGGTCTCAATTTCCGTGGGTTGCAAAAACGCCTCCCCGTGGTCAGCATAGTATTCGCAAACCCAGGCACACTTCTCCACCTCGGCATAGCTTTCTGCCTTCACTTTGCCCATCTCGTCCGTCATCTCCTGTGCGTACTGCTCCTTATTCTCCCGAAGCACCTGCGCTAAAGCCCGAAGACATTCACTCCTTTCCGAAAAAGGGGCTTGCTTCCACTTCTGCCCTGCCACGTAGGTAGCCTCGATGATAGCGGCTACCTCATCTGGTGAGTGCTCCTGATATTCACGAATGACCTGAAGGTTCTTGGGATTGATGGATTTCATGAGGGTAAGTTACGGGTACAGCCAACAATTTTTCTACCTCTAGCCATAAGGTGGCAATACTCCTCCAGGAGGTTGAGAAAACCATGGGAAAATTAATACTGCCAAGGTCAACCCAGCTACCGCAGGTAAAAGGAAACCGGCCATGGTACCAACAGTTAAACTGGGGATTTAATCGCACTTATTTACGTCAAAAGGAGTATATATTGCAATCAAATAATGGTTGTAAATCGCCCAGAAAAACGACCGGAATTCAACCCCATGAAGCACATTTTTTCACTGACTATTTTCTGTTGTTTCTTCTCTACAGGATCCATTGCACAAGAAAACGGTTCTCCCATTCAAATAGGCATTCATCACACCTTTACCTCGGCTGTTTTAAATGAAGACCAAACCCTGCAGATATATACCCCAGAGGGTTATGAAAGCTCGGAGGAGCAATACCCCGTGCTATATATTCTAGATGGACAATGGCATTTTCTAAGTGGGGTTTCCATTCAAAAAGCATTGCGCACTCCGGGGGCTATCCCAGAAATGATCATCGTGGGTATCAATACCGGCCATCCATCAAGAGAGGATTGGTTTTATGATAAGCCCGACGAATTCACCTCTTTTTTAGTGGATGAGGTTCTTCATTACATAGACTCAAACTACCGAACTTCTAAGGAGCGGATCATATTTGGCTGGGAAGCTGCTGCTTACTGTTTAAGCGAATTGATGTTTAAAAAGAGTGAAATTTTTGATGGAATCATCATAAGCGATGGGGGCTATGCCTCTGAAGAGTTAGTCAAAGAGTTTAATTCAAAAAAGGACATTTACCTGTTCATGGCCAACTCTAGAAAGGACATTTACTATATCGGTTCTACGGATGCTTTTCAGGAGGTACTGACCAATATTAACCCTAAGAACCTAATCTGGGAGTACCAATTATTCAATGACGAAGTACACGAGACCTTAGCGCACTTGGCTTTGTACAAGGGATTGAAATTCTATTACCACAACTATGACTCTCCCGTTTTTGAAAGCGTTCAGCAGTTCGAAGATTTGGGGGGCATGGAGTACCTGAACACCTATTTTAAGGAACGTGCCAAGCGATTTGGTGGAGATGGCCGCATCGACAACGGTACGAAGGATGCCTTAATCTGGCTAGCGTGGAACAGAGACAACTTTGAGTACTTCCATCTGTTTATGACCGAATTCGAGGACGTTCTCGCTACTACAAGATATGCTTCTGCTTACTGGCAAAATCGATTTGGTCAGTTCTATTTAAAACATGAAGACTTCCCCAATGCCATCAAGTATTTTGAAGCAGGCCTTACACAATATCCAGGCTCCAACCTGGAGCAGGATATGCAGCAAGGATTAGCGGTGGCAAAGCGCAACAGCAACTAAGCAGAAATCTCACACTATTTTGCCCCATTATTGGAGCCAACCAATACCGTTTAACCCCCTCAAATTCAGTGGATTGAATTGACATTACCGACACTTTTCTGATAAAAATGCATTTGCTCAACCAAGCCTGAAACCTAAAGGTAGAGTAGTCATTTCCTACACCCCACAGGAATACGGCAGCACCAGAGTCAGTACCATAATGGCTTCCCTTTTTCCTAGTGATTTCATCACCTGGGTATGGCTTCCTTTTATGCTTCCAGAAAAAAATTGTAACCGTTTTTTTCCGTCGATGGTCTAATGGCCGATTTGCAACACAACAAAGCCATATTACCATGAGACATCTCTTACTCATTGCCCTCCTAGCAGGAGGATGCATACCAGCCCTTCAAGGTCAATCTGCCATGCTACTGCAGTCGCCCACCGGAAAAACTTTTTCGGCTCAGGAAATGGACGACTACTTGGTCCACTTGATGGACTCCTTACAAATTCCAGGTACCTCCATAGCTGTTCTCAACCAAGGAGAGGTGGTGTACCAGCGGAACCTAGGCGTGACCGATTGGGAGAATAAGACCCCCATTACGGCTACCACTACCTTCGAAGCGGCCTCTCTGTCGAAGCCCATCTTTGCCTATTTCATGCTGAAGCTGGCCGAACAAGGCCAGATAGACCTGGATGCTCCCCTGTACACCTACATGGACCATCCTGGTTTTGACGAGGATGCCAAGCCGGCTTACAAGACCATTACGCCACGGATGGTGTTGTGCCACAGTGCAGGCCTGCCCAATTGGGTGAACGGACAAAATGGGGAACTTCTTTCGCTGGCCTTCCCCCCTGGCGAGGGTTTTTCCTATAGTGGGGAGGCGTACCAGTGGCTGGCGGCTGGGGTAGGCACGCACCTGGAGTTAGGCTGGTCCTTGCCGTTCGATTCCCTCTTCCGGGCCACCGTTACCCTACCCCTGGGCATGGAACACACCTCCTTCACTTGGTCCGATTATCATGCAGCCAACAAGTCCAAGGCGCACATTGGCACCGAGGTTAGGGCCCGCGACTTTCAACCCAAAAGTGTTGGGGCCGGCTATAGTCTACACTCCTCTGCAGCAGAATACGCGCTATTTATCCGTGAGATGATCAAAGGTTCCTTGCTTTCAGAAACTTGGAAGGCAGAGATGCTGCGGGAGCAAAACCCAATCCCAGAGAACAACCCCACCTATGAAACTGGTCAGACGGGTTGGTCCTTAGGTTTTGCCATCAAGCCCACAGAATACGGTACACGCTATTTGCATACCGGAAACAATCCAGGCTTTATGTCCTATACCTGTTTTTATCCCGAAAGCGGTTTTGGGCTGGTGGTTTTCCTCAATTGTGACCAGATTGAGCCTTTCTACGAAGGCTTGGGTAACTTTCTGGATGACCCCTTCTAATTGCTTGCCATGGATGAGAAACTACAAGATTTACTAGAAACTATCGTCAATGTGGGAGGTCTTCTGACCTCCATCACCCTTTCCATTTACTTTGTAGCCCGGTACAATTTCAAGGTAAAGAAAGCAATTGCCGATAACGGGGGCGACCCCTACGCTAACCGGAGTCAAAGCCGATTCCTTGAGTTTGGCGTTATTCTGGTCTGTTTAGGATTGGGCATAGCCTCCCTATCCGCCTTATCCAAACTCGGCATTAGTGAAGACGACCGGGGGTTCCTCTCCTTCGGTATTCTGTTTCTGTTTGGCGGTACAGGGCTCATCCTGGCCCATTTGATCCGGAAGCGATTTGGCGGGCAAAAGTGAGCAGGAAGACAATGCCCTGATCGAGGAAGTACTCTCTGGTGTTACGGAGAAGTACCGAACGTTGGTAGAACGCTACCAGGAGCCTTCGTTGGCTTTGGCGCTGTCGGTAGTGAAGGATACGGCAGAAGCGGAGGATGTACTGCAGGAGGCTTTTGTGAAAGCCTACAAAAACTTGGCAAGGTTTCAAGGCCAATCTGCTTTCAGCACTTGGCTCTACCGCATTGTAGTGAATACGGCCTATACCGCCGCCAAGCGACAAAAAAGAAGGGTTGATTTCAAAGAGGAGTTAACCCGGACCTCACCGGGCCACGCGGACACCTCCTTTCAGAAGTTAACACAGAATGAGCGGGGCGAAAGGATACGGGGAATTCTGCAACGGATGAAGCCCAAGGAAGCGTTGGTCTTGCGGCTATTTTACCTTGGGGAGCAATCCATACCAGAGCTTGCACAGGTGATGGATATCAGCCAGTCCAATGCTAAAGTGCTGCTGCACCGGGCTCGTAAGAGCTTCGATAAGCAACTGGACAGTCAGTTAGGCAAAGAGAAATATGATTTATTATGAACGAAGATTCCCGACGTAAATACCTATCCGAAAGCCGGTTATCTCCCTCTGAGGAGCTGGCAGACCGGGTTATGGATGAAATTACTTTCCAGAAGGTGCCCCAGGCAGAAATCACGGTGAAGCAAAACCACTGGGGCTTTACTATTGCGTGTGCTCTTTTTCTAACCCTAGGGGCTGGTTTCTCGGTTTACTGGTCTGAGATGCTGAGCACAGCACTTGAAACTACGGTTTCAGTAGGGTTTATCCAGGCGATGATCTTGGGAGTCACCGTATTGGGCGTTCATCTGTACCGGGGACTGATGCGCTTAACCGGATAAAAAGTAGGACCACACGGGTCCCTCAACCCGGTAGACCATGGATATCAAAAAAGGCTCCCGCTGAGGAGCCTTTCGTATAAATGGTTGTGATGGTTCTATCACTGAGCCGGAACAGGCATGTCACGCTTGATTTTGCGCACCAGTCCCGTGAGCACTTTGCCAGGACCTTGCTCGGAGAACTCCATGGCACCGTCCATGATCATGGCCTGCACACACTGCGTCCAACGCACGGGAGCAGTCAGCTGAATCAGCAGGTTTTCTTTGATCACCTCTACATCGGTAGAGGGCTTGGCGGTCACGTTTTGGTAAACCGGGCAGGTAGGTGTATTGAAAGTCGTTGCAAGAATGGCCTCTCTCAATTCGTCCTCAGCTGGTTTCATCAAGGGGCTATGGAAAGCACCGTTTACCTTCAGCATTACCGCCTTTTTGGCACCTTCTTCTTGTAGTTTCTCAATAGCAATTTCTACTCCTCGCATGGTGCCAGAGATAACCAGCTGACCAGGGCAATTGTAGTTGGCGGGAACAACAATACCGTCTACCTCTTTGCAAACACGCTCTACAACCTCGTCTTCCAGGCCGATAACGGCCGCCATGGTAGAGGGGTTTACCTGGCAAGCATGAAACATGGCTTCGGCCCGTTTGCTCACCAACTTAAGGCCATCTTCAAAGGCCAAAGCGCCATTCGCTACTAGCGAAGAAAATTCGCCTAAGGAGTGCCCAGCCACCATATCGGGAGCAAAGGTCTCGTCCGTTAAGGCTGATATAACTGAGTGTAGGAAGATGGCGGGCTGGGTTACGTTAGTACGCATCAGCTCATCATCAGTTCCACCAAACATTATGTCCGTGATACGAAAGCCTAGAATCTCATTCGCTTGGTCAAAGAGTTCTTTGGCCTTCCCCGAGGTCTCGTACAGCTCCTTCCCCATTCCTGAAAATTGGGATCCCTGCCCCGGGAAAATGTATGCTTTCATGGGCTTTTTAATTTGGTTTATCCTTCAAAAATAACGGGTTCATCGAAGGTTTCATACTCCGCCTGTAAATCTTTACCCACACCCCTTCGGGCGATACCGACGTTTGGAAGTATGTTTTATACTGATTTTCTATGCAGCCTGTCTATACAATTACTACCGAAGCAGATGCACCATCCCCTTAAACGTTTGCCGTGATTCTATGGGTTCCAGCATTTCGAATACCACCTCCACCTGGTAGTAATACACGCCCTCTGGCAAGGCTTTGCCACCGTTGGTCTGCCCGTTCCACTGGATGAAGCCTAGGTAATCAGGGCTTTCTTCTGGTTCGGAAGCATACGAATACACCGCCTCGCCCCAGCGGTTAAAGACCTGTAGGGTTACGCTCCGGGCGAAGCGTGGGCAACGGTTGTCTCCCGTACCCAGCCAATACGCATCGGCCAGCGACCCCCAAGTCTCGTTAATAGAATCACCATTGACCGTAAATACATCCGGCAGGTAGTACTGCGGGCAATTGTCTCTGCATACGGGTTCACTTAGGGGCCCTTCGTTGCCCGAACGGTCTACCGCCGATACCCGATAGCACCCAGCAAATGAAGGGAGCCCCTCGTGGTCATACAAGGATACGGGCACCTCTACCAGAGAGGTAAACTCATCATCCGGAAGGCGAGCATAGTACACACGGTATGCCACCACGTCCTGCTGGCACCCTCCCCCTTCAGGATAGTCCCAGGTGATACGATTGGTGAACTGCGAAAAGTCACAAGGCTGGTTTGCTAAAAACTCTTGACAGCCTTCTGTCCCGTCTACGTTTAATACCTGCAAATTCTCAATAGCGCAAGGCGGTAACGTATCGTTCGGGTAAACACACTGAGTGGGTGAGGAATTCTGTAGCGGGTTCAAGAAATCCGTCTTGGGGTTGCCGTAGGTACCCTGGGTAACCACCCAGTAGCAGTACTCCCGATTAGCCTCCACAGTCCGATCAATCGCCTGCCCTTCATCGCGATAGCGAAATCCCACTGAGTCTACCCGAACCGAGTCCAATAACATAAAGGTGTTGCCCCCCTCCTGCATGGGATCCGTACGGTTACGGTATATATAATGGTAGGGGTACCCCTGTGCCGTATTGGACCAAGGCACTTCCGCATTCCATGTTAACAGAATAGCTTGGTTGCGCGGTTCAAGATTTAGCATAACCTGGGAGGCAGCAGCGGCAGTATCTAGCAAAATACCGGAAGAGTCATACGCCACAATGGCGTAATGGAAAGACGAATCCAGGGTATTGAGGGCAGTATCTAATAAACTTTCATGCTCGGTAGTGGCAACCAGTGTTCCGTTAGTTTCCCCATCCAAACCGCCAAATCGGTAAACTTCATAGGTGTATGGAAGGGTATCCAGATCGAAGGGTGGCTCCCAAG
>DMST01000333.1:8913-17905 GCA_003454975.1 Cytophagales bacterium
CCCCGATGGCCCCGTTTTCCAGCCCAGTTTCTTCTACGGACACCTTAGTAGTAACGGGGGCTGCAGCCTCAATGGTAACACACACCTCTTCGGAAGCATAGCTGACACCGCCTTTAGGCTCAGGGAAGATTGCCACCAAGCGATAGCAGTAGGTAGCACCACGAGCCAGTCCTTCCCCCTCGTTTGTATCTACCCACACCGTATCCCGCTTACCAAGACTCTGTACGCGTTCATAACCAGCGTTCGCTGGAATACCCGTAAGGCAGCTATCTTCAGGCAAATCGTAGGATTCCACTTTACGGTATACCCAGAGGGCCTCCGCATTGGCGCACTGGTATCGGTCCCAGGTGAGTACCGCACGGGTACCTTGGCTTAACTGGACAGCTACGTTGGTTGGAGCCGGCCCATTTACCTGAATCTGCCATTGACCATAGGCGGTGAGTTCAACATCCCAGGGTGGTCGTAAATCCGTTGCCCGAAACTGCACCTCGTAAGGTGCGGCTCGTACATCCTGGCAGGTGGTATTCCAGGTCATATCTACTACCACGGGAGTAGGCTGGTAATCTACTGGCAGTGGATCTAGCACTGCCGGATTAGGATAATCCTCTTCAAACATAGGTCCGTAGGCCTGTACCTTGATCAGGTCGTCATTGGGATCGCTGGCCATTACCTGCCCCGAAACCACAGCACCCGCCTCTACGCATACATCCGGCGGAGTATCAATTAGTGGAGGCTCGTTATCGCTAGCCTGCACATATATTTGCATATCGCGGACCACACTGCCTATTAGCTGGAAGCTGCCGTTGATCTTTCGGTATTCAAGCACTCGGAAGGCTACGTTGTATTCCCCGGCAAAGGCAGGGGCATCCCAAAAGAGGGTTCCTGTGATGGAGTCGATGCGGTATTGCAAAGCTCCACCATCCTTTGCGGTGGCCGCACCACCACTTGCTTGCGCATCGTACACATCAGGGAAACGATAATCCCGCACAGGAGTACCAAAACCCTGCTTGCAGGTTTCCAATTCATACGCCAAGCTATCCCCATCCGGATCGAAAGCTCCGGGGTTGTGTGTAAACACCTCTCCTACGGCTCCTATATCAAGGGGTGGCACCAAAAACCGGGGAGAATCGTTGCACTGCCCTTGCACCTCTACCCGCACCATGGTCTCTACGTAAAACCGGGTATTCCCCGAGTTCCACATGTTGAGTACACCGAAGTTGCGGTTGCCCTCTTCAAAATTGAGGACAAAGGTTCCGCTAGTGGCGTAGGTGTATTCATGTTTGAATTGACGCCGGCGCACCCGGGTATCCAGAACCCGCTCAAAGGGGCCAAAGTCGGCATTGTTAATCTGCATGGAGTTGCCATCCCCAAAAAAGAGAGTCCCGCCCCCCAATCTGGCAGCAGAGCCATTATTTTCGTAAGAGGTAATGGTGATTTCGAAAGTTCTGGAGGAGCATTCTAACCTGCGAACGGTAATCTCGCCAGCACGCAGGTGAGTAGCTTGGGCAAAGCACGGCCATAGGGATAGCCCTAAAAAAATGATGATGTACTTCATGTGGTTGTGTGCAAAGTGCTAGCTATCAAATAATTCTGGCGTTGTAAATACCAGTAATCAGAAAGCCTGTTGAATCTGCACTTTTATCATGGCCTATCAGTGGCCAGGAGGGTGGTTGTAGGGTACTGGGAGGAAAAAAAGTGAGGGTACTCTGAAAGCAATAAAAAGCTACCGAGTGTTAGAGTATCGCAGGACTATCATACGTCCCAATCTGTACCCGACACGAACGTATTTCAACCCTTACGACAAAAGCCCATGCCGCTCCAGTATACCTGAAGGTAAAGAATTAAGCGTATTTAAAAGGATAGTTTGCTAAGCACTTACAAACCGAGCTCTCAGCTCAGGAGTAGGCATTCGGCATTCATTCCGTTTTCCAAACCACTTATAGCGGTTCTTAGCCACCCAGTTATATACTAGGTCCCGCAAAAAAGTAGGCACTAATCGGAATACATAGGCCAAAGGAAAAAGGCCATTCAAGCCGCGGGCTACCTCCAAAGCAGCCCGGCTTTTCTGGTACATTTTTCCGTCCTTTACCAATACCACTGTATCCAATTGGGAAGGATCTCCTCCTAAGGAAGCTATTCTCTCCTGAGCATAGGCAGATTGCAATGCCGCAAAAGAGAAGTTACCCTTGGGGTCATGATCAATCACAAAGTTGACGGAGCTATTGCACATATTGCAAACTCCGTCAAACAAGATCACACGTTCAGGATGAGTGGTGGTTTCCATGGCCTCTACCGCATGATCTGGATGAAGCCCTTAAGGGTTTCTACTGACTGCACTGGGTTCAGCGTTTCGTAGGTGACATCTACCTGATAATAGTAGACCCCTTCAGAAAGCTGGTTGCCGTTCGTAGCCTTACCGTCCCAGTTAATAAATACGGTACGCTCAGCGCCTTCCAGGTTTTGGGTATCATACGTATACACCCGATCTCCCCAGCGGTTGAACACCGTGAATTTAATTTCCTCCACAAATCTTGGGCATTGGTTATCACCAGTAGCTAACCGATAGGCATCGCCCAAGGCTACTAAGGTTTCGTTGATACCATCTCCGTTGATAGTAAAGGCATCGGGCAGGCGGTACTGCGGGCAGTTTTCGCGGCAAATAGCATCGCTCAATTCACTTTCATTGCGCGATCGGTCTACGGCTGCCACCTTATAACAACCAGCAAAGGAGGGCAAATCGTCGTGCGTAAAGGTATTTTCAGAGGTGAAGGCTATGAGTTCGAAAGTATTCGATTCGCCCGTGCGAGAGAAATACACGTTGTACCCGAGGATCTCATCCTGACATTCTGGTACCTCCGAGTATGCCCAACTTATCGTATTGCTGAAGTCAGAAAAACCACACGGTTTGTCTGCCATGAAGGCCTCGCAATTAAAGGAGCCGTCGGGATTCTCCACCGTCAACTCTACCACCGGGCAAGGCGGTATGGTATCATTAGGCCGTGCACAGATGATGGGAGAAGCATTTTGGAGGGGATCCAGGCTCTCGGTTTTCTCATTACCGTAGCTCCCTTGGGTCACCACGTAATAGCAATATTCTTTGGTGTCTTCCAGTAGAATGTCATTGAACTGGCCTTCGTCCAGATATACAAAACCAGAATCATTTACCTGCACCGAATCAATCAGGTCAAAATTCATTTCGTCCACCTGGAAGGCATCGGTCCGGTTTCGGTAGATGTAATGGTAAGGATACTCCTGGGTATTATTCGACCATGGCACCTCAGCCTCCCAAGCCACTTCTATGGACTGGAACAATGGGGTAGGAAGCAACTCTATAGAAGAAGCCACTGCTGAGGTATCAATGGTAATGCCGCCGTTGTCAAAGGCAATCACCTCATAGTGGTAAGGAATATTCAGGGTATTGAGGGCCGAATCACGAAACACCGTCTCTGAGGTAGAGGCCACCAATGTACGCCCTGCTCCACCGCTTAATCCAGTCATCCGGTACAGTTCATAGTTGTAAGGGATGGTATCCAGGTCGAAGGGGGGCAACCAGCTCACTTGAATTACTCCGTCCGTTTCTCCGGTAGCCTCCACGGTCACCTCGGTGATCACGGGAGCATCTGCTTCTATGGTGACACACACCTCAGCAGAGGCATAGCTCTCA
Organism: Cytophagales bacterium; assembly: GCA_003454975.1. GTDB lineage: Bacteria > Bacteroidota > Bacteroidia > Cytophagales > Cyclobacteriaceae > DMST01. Next base: position 12,578 of record DMST01000333.1, read on the forward strand.
CCCCCAGTAGGCTCTGGGTACACGGCTACCAACCGATAACAATAGGTGGCACCTGGGGCCAACCCGCTGCCGTCATTATTATCCAGGAAGTTGGTCTCTCCAATATCTACGGCCCCTACTAACTCATAACCGGCTTCTTCAGGGATGCCCACATTACAACCGGTAGGGTCGAATTCATAGCTATCTACCCGGCGATAAATTTCCATCTGGAAGGCATCTCCACAATCATACTCATCCCAATTGAGCACCGTAGTAGTTCCTTGAACCACCTCAGCAAAGAGCCCGGTGGGTGCCGGAGCCACCACCTGAATACGCCAGGTTTTGAAATCGGTCAGCGACACCTCAAAATTGCCCGGACGATCCTTGGCGCGAAATTGCACCTCGGACGGGCGCTCCCGCACGTGCTGGCATAGAGTATTCCACTCGAAGGTGGTACTGGTAGGCACTGGACGATAAGAGGGTCCGGGATTTATTCTGGCCGCACCTGGGAAGGTGGGCGCAAATATGCCTCCGAAGGCCTCTATCTGAACGGGGTCCCCGTCCTCATCGGTCGCGAATATCTCTGCGGTAAGTAAGGTACCGGCCTCCACGCACGTGTCAGCGGGTATTTCTAATTCAGGAGGATTATTATCTGTCACCTCCACAATGATCTGCATGTCCCTGACTACATAGCCTAAGGGCCACCATTGTCCACTCACTTTTCGCCACTCTACTACACTGAAGGCCACGTTGTATTCTCCTTCACCGTACGGAGCATCCCATACCAGATCACCCGATATGGGATCAATTGAATAGGTAGCGGGGATAGAAACGTCGTCCTGGGTAGTCGCCAGATTAGGGCCAAAGGTATTGATGTCGTATTGGTTGGGATCTTGGTAGTTATCTACAGGAGTAGCCAGGTCTTTTTGGTTTACTTCCAGATGGTAAGAAAGGCTATCACCGTCGGGGTCCCAAGCTCCAGGATTGTGTAGGAAGCGAATACCCCGGGCACCACGGTCTATCGGGGGTACAAGGAAAACCGGTGTGTTATTGCACCCCAGGAAGGGGTCAATGCTGATCATCGTTTCTACATAAAAAGGCGTATTAACCGAATTGGTCATGTTCAACACCCCTTCATTCCGGTTGAACTCCTGGAAACGTATGATGTAGGTACCTACCGCCTCGTAGGTATGGATGAGCACAAACTGCTTCATCCGAACCCCTGGAGCCACAATGGAATCAATCAATTCCAGGTCAGGTGGATCGATGAATCTCTCCGTACCGTCTCCAAAGAATATGGTACCCGGTCCCAATTCTACGGGAGAGTCCGTGTCCTCATATCCAGTGAAGGTAACCTCAAAGGTAAGCTCAGTACAAGAAAGCCGTCTAACGCTGATTTCTCCAGCACGAATGTGGGTAGCCCATGCGGGAATAGTTGTAAGTAAGGTAATTAATAGGGTGAATAATCTCTTCATAATCTTGCCTCCTTCCGAGTAACAAGCAAAAACCTTGCAAGGTGTTTAGATAGAACTCGGATTTGTAAAGATAAGTTGCGTATAATTTCGGACAATTGCCCAACCTTGGGATGCACGCTTAACCCAAAATCCACAATTTATACCCGACTTTATTTTTTCCTACTTTAAACCATAATGCAAATTCTTCCCAAAAGGAATTTGTCTCTCAGAAAACAAACAATCTCAATCCACCTCCTGTTGCCGCATAGAAATCAAAAAAAGGGTGCTGGGAACGATTGAAACCCAGAAAAAAGGAGGTATTTAGAATCAATCAAAATAAAAGTTAGTGAATTGTTTGGGATTTGTTCCGACTGTACCTTTGGCCCCGTCCGAACAGGAAAAAATCAAAAAATTACCAAACTCTAAGAGCAAACTTCATGAGCTGGGCAAGCAAACTTTTCACAAGTTCACTGGGAAGAAAATTGGTGATGTCTCTGACTGGGATATTCCTCATCTTCTTTCTCCTGGAGCACTTTATTGGGAACGTACTACTAGTAACATCCTATGAAGAAGGAGGGGATGCTTTCAACCTATACGCGCACTTTATGAAGTCTACCCTCATCATCAAGATTGCTGAGGTAGGTTTGTTCGCCGGGTTCCTCTTTCACATTGTAGAAGGGATTATCCTGATTCGCAAAAACCGGAAAGCTCGTCCCCAACGCTACGCAGTCGCTAGTAAATCTAAAACGACCTCAAGTGCGAGTAAGTATATGGGAGCTTTGGGCATCATCATTTTGGTGTTTTTTATCATTCACCTGAATAACTTTTTCCGCTACAAATACTTACCGACAGAGAATACACCTGAGCATGTAGTTATTGATGGGGTGGAAATGGAAGATATGGCAGCTTTAGCTTATCATGATTTTGCTAGCATGGGCATGGTGATATTCTACGTGATTGCCATGGCCGTAATTGCCTTTCACCTGTGGCACGGTTTCCAGAGCGCTTTCCAAACTTTGGGCCTCAACCACAAGAAATACACGCCAATTATCCACGCCTTAGGCAAAGGATATGCAGTGCTCATTCCTCTAGGTATGGCACTCATTCCGGTGTTGATATACATAATGAACTTGCAAGCATAAACGGAGAGAAGATATGAGCAACCCATTTACCTCAAAGCAACCTGAAGGGCCGCTCGCGGAGAAGTGGTCCCAGCACAAGTTTAACATGAAGTTGGTCAACCCGGCCAACAAGCGTAAGTACGACGTGATCGTCGTAGGAACTGGTCTTGCCGGAGCCTCTGCTGCAGCTTCCATGGCTGAGCTGGGATACAACGTAAAAGCTTTCTGTTTCCAGGATAGTCCTCGCAGAGCGCACTCCATTGCTGCGCAAGGAGGCATCAATGCCGCTAAGAACTACCAAAACGACGGAGACAGCGTTTTCCGGTTGTTTTATGATACCATCAAGGGTGGTGATTATCGCTCGCGGGAAGCAAACGTATATCGTTTGGCGGAGGTAAGTGTGAATATCATCGACCAATGCGTTGCCCAGGGGGTTCCTTTCGCACGTGAGTACGGAGGATTGCTGGATAACCGGTCCTTCGGAGGTGCCCAGGTATCGCGTACCTTCTATGCTAAGGGGCAAACCGGGCAGCAACTGCTGCTAGGTGCTTACTCGGCACTGAGCCGCCAAGTAGCTAACGGTAAAGTGAAGCTCTACACCCGTACCGAGATGCTTGATTTGGTAATGGTGGATGGCAAAGCTCGTGGTATTGTTACACGTAACCTGATCACGGGCGAGATAGAGTCGCACAGTGCGCACGCAGTAGTACTTGCCTCTGGTGGATACGGCAATGTGTTCTACCTCTCTACCAATGCCATGGGTTCTAATGCCACTGCGGCTTGGCGGGCCCACCGCCGCGGGGCCTATTTTGCCAACCCTTGCTACACTCAAATTCACCCTACTTGTATTCCCGTATCGGGAGACCACCAGTCTAAGTTGACGCTGATGTCGGAGTCACTTCGGAACGACGGCCGGGTATGGGTACCCAAGTCCCAAGAAGATGCTGAAGCCATCCGAAAAGGAGAAAAGAAGGCGACGGATATTGCTGAGGACGCACGTGACTACTACTTGGAACGCCGCTATCCTGCCTTTGGTAACCTAGTACCTCGTGACGTGGCTTCACGGAACGCCAAATATGTATGCGACGAAGGTCGTGGGGTGGCGCCGTCTGGTTTGGCGGTATACCTGGACTTTGCGGATGCCATCAAGCGTGATGGACAGAAGACCATTGAGGGTAAGTACGGTAACCTCTTCGCGATGTACGAGAAGATTACCGGAGAGAACCCCTACGAGGTACCGATGAAGATATTCCCCGCGGTGCACTACACCATGGGTGGTTTGTGGGTGGATTACAACCTGATGACCAACATCGAAGGATTGTACGCAACGGGTGAGTCTAACTTCTCTGACCACGGCGCAAACCGATTGGGAGCTTCGGCACTGATGCAAGGCTTGGCTGATGGTTACTTTGTGATCCCTTACACCATTGGTAACTACTTGGCTACCATGCCTTACGATAAGGTTTCTACGGACCATGAGGCGTTCAAAACGGCCGAAGGGGAAGTAAAGGAGCGGATTCAAAAACTACTCTCTATCAAAGGAAAACGCACCGTAGAGAGCCTGCATAAAGAGCTGGGTAAAGTAGTATGGGACTACTGCGGCATGAGCCGAAATGCCGAAGGCTTGGAAATGGCACTTGGTAAAGTAAAAGAGCTTCGTGAGGAGTTCTGGAGCAATATCAACGTATTGGGTGGCGAAAACGAACTCAATATGGAGCTGGAGAAGGCCATGCGGGTAGCAGACTTCTTGGAATTAGCAGAATTGATGATGGTGGACGCCCGAAACCGGGACGAGTCTTGCGGAGGTCACTTCCGTGAAGAGCACGCCACCGAAGAGGGAGAAGCCAAACGTGACGATGAGAATTTCGCTTACGTAGCGGCTTGGGAATGGAATGGAGTAGGAAATGCTCCTACTCTGCACAAGGAGAACCTGGAATTTGAAAATGTTAAACTGACACAACGGAGCTACAAATAATATGAAGCTGACCATTAAAGTTTGGAGACAAAAAGGCCCCAAAGCCAAAGGGGGGTTCAAAGCGTATTCTTTGGACCACGTGTCTGAGGACTCTAGCTTCCTGGAAATGATGGACCAATTGAATGATCAGTTGGTGTCTGGTGGCGAAGAGGCCGTTCACTTTGACCACGACTGCCGCGAGGGTATTTGTGGTATGTGTTCTATGTACATCAACGGCCGTCCGCACGGCCCCATGGAACAAACAACGACCTGTCAGCTGCACATGCGTAGCTTCAAAGACGGTGATACCATTACCATCGAGCCTTGGCGTGCTTCTGCCTTTCCTGTAGTAAAAGACTTGGTAGTAGACCGCTCGGCCTTCGACCGGATCATCCAAGCGGGTGGTTACGTGTCGGTAGGCACTGGTGGTGTGCCGGATGCCAACGAGATTCCTATCCCGAAGAAGATTGCAGATGAGGCTTTCAATGCTGCTACCTGCATCGGTTGTGGCGCGTGTGTAGCGGCTTGTAAGAACGCTTCGGCCATGCTGTTTACTTCGGCCAAGGTATCGCAATTGGCGATGCTGCCTCAAGGCCAGGTAGAACGTAAAGAGCGTGCTTTGAACATGGTAGCCCAGATGGACGAAGAAGGCTTTGGTGCTTGTACCAATACCGGAGCTTGTGCTGCTGAATGCCCCGTTGGCATTGACTTGACAAACATTGCTCGCCTAAACCGAGAGTACTTCGGTGCTTCGGTGAGCACGGAAGAATAAACGGAGTCTCCCCTCTTCTACTAGCAAAGCCCCGCCGTTTGGCGGGGC
>DMST01000333.1:17961-19278 GCA_003454975.1 Cytophagales bacterium
GGGCTTTTTTCGTTATGGGCAAGCAAGACGTATGCCGGGCCAAAGGCCCGGACTCGTCCTACGTCTCTTTTTACTCTATTACCAAGGAACGCTGCCATACGCCCGACTGTGTTTGCAAATGCAGGGAGTACACCCCTGACTTGAGCCCCTTAGTAGGAATTTCCCATTCCTGCTGCTGAACTCCTTTGCTAGTCCACCGGTGGAGCAATCGACCTTGCAAATCAAACACCTCTCCGGTAAGGAGCTCTTGGGGTTGACTAAACCGGGCTACTACCTGCTGCTGCCCAGAAGAAGGTTGGGGGTACAACGTGACATCCGCCTCGCTCTGCAAGGCTTCAGTATCCTTCTCCGAACTCTGCCCTCCCCTAGCAGGTGGGTTTTGCCCCCAGTAGAAGGTACGGGTTTCACTCCAGGGACCGTACTCTCCGCTTAGCTTGTGCCGCAGTCGAATGTTATAGTAGGTTCTCGACTCCAGGTTCCACCCCAGTTCATTGATCATGGCCTGGTAATTAATATAATACCAGCTGGAAGTGGAAGACTTGTACTCGCTCATATCGAAGTCTTCGCGCAGGTAATCGTACACGAACTCATAGTATTTCCCCGCTACCGGATTACAGCTTTGGGGAACGGAGCCGTCCGGGCTGGGGCAATACGCGATTACCTCGTTGCTTTTCACCTCATTGGTATTAAGCAGATATTCACCTGTCACGGCATTCCATAACTGAACACCAAAATCGGCTTGGTCTCCTGTTACTTCCCAAAGCAAAAAGGGATCCCCCACTGAGAGATGGATAACTCCTGGGTCATGCCGCCAGCGGATGGAATCTCTGTGTTGTACCGTAAACGGAGTATGCACACCATAAGCAGGCTCCCAACCATCTTTCCATTTGCGGCCGACCCTTTGCACGGTAAGCTGAGTTGGCAACTGCTCGGACAGTTCGATATCCATCAGCGCTTCATCGATGTGTTCCAGGCTCAGGTGGGCGAGTGTCGGCAAATACGCAAAGGTTTCGCAACCGCGTTCAGCATCATAGCCGGTGTACACCGTTTGGTATTCCACCTCTACTGTAGTACTAGCCCAGGACTGTCCCGGTTCACCATAGTCTAGCTGGTAGCTGAGAGCCTGTAGCCCCGGCCAAGCTCCTATGTGTTCTATCCCCAGTTCCTGCCGGGCTCCGTAAGCTTCAAAGCCATAGAAGGGCACTGCCGGATCGTGCGCTGGCTCATAAGAAGCTTCCGGGTAGGTGAACCGAACCGTAGCCGTTTCTGACCAGGGGCTGACCTCTCCATTTCGTATTGCCCGGGCACGCCACTCAT
>DMST01000333.1:19333-24916 GCA_003454975.1 Cytophagales bacterium
CATACGAGAGCCCGGATAGCTGCCGGAAGAAGGGGTACATCACTCCGGCTGTATCCGCACTGCGGTAGCCGTAGCTCCACGCATCCTGGCTATTGGCTTTGCGCAGCTCCCACTCGTATTCATCAGCATAGGGTACGGGGTGCACCTTGGTCATGGGACCGCAGTCCGTTTCCAGAAAGTCGATGGTATGCTCCTCCCGGTCCTGCTCAGCAAGCGGGATCTCGGGTGCCGCCGGGGGGTAGCACAACACATGGTAGGCTACCGAGATGATCATGGGGTTGGTAAAGGGCACCCAGGACACCACTTCTACGGGCAGACCATTATCATCCAGCACAATCTCCACTACCTTTTGGGTAAGCTGGAGATGCAAAGTACCATACTGCGCAAAAGTCTCGTTGAAGACTTTGCCCTCGGTAATTTGGTCTACTAAAAAGGACGTGCCGTCTTCCAAAGTATAGGACCACTCCCAGCGGAATTCCGCGTCACCGAAATCCGAATCGGGTCCAGTTTGGTCGGTAATATCGACCACAATCGGCTCATCCTGGCAATAGTTCCGCACCGGTGGGGTGTACCAGAAGGGTTCTACCGGAGCAAAAGTACAGCCAATGGCATTATTCCGGTGCTTGGTAATGCCCTGAACACTTAGCGCTACCTCTCGAATCTCCGGTTCACTAGCTTGAGTGAGCAAAAGTGTATCCCTACCGGGTGAGGTATCAAATTCTGAAGCATTCAGCCACCTGTAGGCTTGGTACTTCTCATCATCATAATCGTGTGCAAAAAGCTTGACACTACCATCCAGTTCGGAAATCCAATTGACCACAGGGGCAGCCAGTGCCGTTGTATCCTGCGGGGCTGTAGGGTTAGCAAAATCCCAATCGAGCACTTGTGCTACAATAGGCCGCCCCATTTGGTCCTGTCCCCATAGAATAGCGGAGTGCAAAGTACGGGTACGTACCGGAGTGGAGGCCTTGCCTTGGGTATCATCTACCCAAGCAGCAGTACCTCGATAATTATTTCCTTCCCACAATTGGGCCGAATCCAAATATTCAGGCAATAACCGCCATCCAAACTCGGTACCCTCTGCCTCACACAGGGGTTTAGGAATTTGTGAGGTATTGTCAAAGTTCCCATCGATCCGCAGAATGGTGAACACATCTTCATAGTCAGTTTTGCAACCCGATAGGCTATTCTCGTATTGCAGGCGTACAATTATAGGACGCGAGTCCTTAATCTTCACCGAAGGAATATGAAGGAATTGCCCGTGCTGTGCGGTTACAAAATCGAGGTCTGCTTGACTCAAACCATCTTGATTATCGATACCTGCAGCGGTAAATAGGGCCCAGTTGTAGGTATCGAACCTCTCATCTGTTGCCTGCCTTGCTTCCAAAAAGAACTCGACTTCTGGCAACCCGTCCTCACCATTGTTAGGTCCCCAAATGAAAATCTCTTCGTCGGTTCGTTCTCCTGGATTGAGATTGTACACCATAGGACGGTAGATGAGTTCGGGTGTATTGATGAGCGTAAAAATGCCGGTAGTATCCGAACACTCTGACTCCCGGTTGGTAACTACGCAGAACACCTGTAAAGTAGAATCAAAGCGGTTGAGTCTGAAAAACGGAGCCCCAATACCGGATAAGACGGTATCTCCCACACCTGTTAGGTAGTACCAGTCGTAGCGCTCCACTTGTGTATCGCCCAAAGAAATATCTCGGGTGACAGCGAATTCGCAACCATCCTGGTAAATGGTATCTCCATGTATTTCTGTGTAGTTCAATACCGGACCTGGTTTCACGTAAGCTCCTATGGCTTCGCTGGTGCTGGTACAGGTCTGGCTGCTTACCGAAACCGTAAAAGCTCTGGCTCGGTCCATGGGTTCTGTAAGCACTAGCGTATCCCCTTCTACTCCATTGTTCCATACATAATTCGGGAAACCGGGCTCGGCAATCAGCACTACGGAGTCGGGCTGGCAGGTGATCTGTTTGTCATCCAGAGCCGTAACCGTGGGAATAGGCAAGGCATCGCCAATCCGTACCTGCACTTCGTCTGACTGCACACAGATAGCAACGTGTGCTTTGTTTGGCGTTCCGTTGGGGTCTTCCGCAGCAAAAACCAACCGCACCCTATAGGTACCAGGCAGCGTGGTGGTGTATTCGAGTTGATTCGTAGCATCGAACACATGGTGCTGATGCCCCAGTTCATCGCGGTACCACCAGCTCAGTTCATCCTCAGCGCCTAGTACATGGTCCATGTCCACCCGAAGCGTGACAGATTCATTGCAGACAAAACTACCGGAGGGTGCCGAAAGCGATAGGTTAGTAGGCCTAGGGTTTGCCCAAACGGCGCTACTCTCTACCCCACATGCCCCACTGGCTTCAAAGCGAGCATAATAGTTGCCAGCTTCGGTTACCTCAAGGGTAGGCCCAGTGCCTATGGGCCCTTCGGTATCTACTTCAAACCATGTAGTAGTTTCGTAAGAGAGCGGTGTTTCACCATTTAAAGTAAGCGTACCGTTGTAGCAGCTTTGTGACTCAATGAAGAGTTCATTGGCTACTAGGCGGGGCATTACGGTAACGGCCACCGAAGCCGTGACCACGGAGCAGCTATCCGCATTGAAGATTCTGCCTCGGTAAGTACCTGAAGCACTGGGCGAAAACCTGTCCCCCTCAGCCACTACTTGGTAGCTTCCTCCACCCATATCCACCTCCCATTGGGCCTGAACAAAGGTTCCGATAAGCATCAAGGTATCGGGCTCATCTTCACACCAGCTGGCCTCAGCTACGGTAACACTGTCTGACAAAGTGAGCGATGCCGTGGGTAATTCTGAAAACCGAAGATGAACCGTATCGGTAAAGTCAGCACATGCTCCATTGCTTATCTCACCCACGTAGGTGCCGCCCTGGCTAATGGTTAGCTCCCGGCCTACACCAACCCAGGAAGGATCTTCTAAACGAGACCACTGGTAGCTAAGGGCTCCCACCTGTGATTCGGGCTGTTCTACCATCGCCAGCGTTACCTCATTATCGCAGCTTACTTGGTCGGTAACCGTTTCATTCAGTTCAGCAACTGGTGCTTCCAGTACCGTTATGGTATCCGTGAAGGTAGCCGAGCATCCTCCATTGGTATACACAGTTAACGTAGGATAGTATACTCCTGCGGCAGAATATTCATGCTCTGGAGACCGGGTTTCGGTGGTAGTACCATCTCCAAAATCCCAGGAACTCTTTACAATCAATCCACCATCATAGGTATCTGAAAGGTTGAGAAAATCTACTGACGTACTAGCGCAGACAGGTCCGTTCAGATCCACATTTTGGGAAACAAAAAGACTTGTAACCTGACAAGGCACTAAGGTTCCATCGGATTTTCGGACGATATCGCAGCCATTCATAATCCCCTCTAATACCACAGAATAGTATTGAGCAGAATCTTGAGCCCGAGGTATAATGGCCGTAAATATCCCATCGCCGGGCAACTGATCGTACCCTAGCCCATCATCTGCAAAAGCGACATTGAGCGGAGCAGAACCTGATGCCACCGTAATACCCTCTACAGTCTGAGTTTCTACGGGGCTGTCCATATCCAAGGGCAAAAAGGCATGCAGAACCAGCGAGTCAATAACCACCGTATCAGATTGCAAGGTGATCAAGGTGTTCTGAACATCCCGGGTGATAAAGTTAGAATAGCTATCATCGGGCAAGAAGGGCTCCTCGTTGATAAAGGTTATCCATTCTCCTGCCGTCACTCCATTTCCTACCAGAGTATAGGCCATTATTTTCGCCTCAACGTTATGCCAGAAGAATACCGTACTATCATTCGTAGTAGTAGGATCTATCGTTTGCCCATTTGGGTCAACCAAATGGAAGGAAGGAGGTGTATTCTCACCGTAGTGCAACAAGTTAGAATAGGAATTAATGGCGCAATCTACCCAGTGAAGTAAGGAGTCAGGTTCTGAAGAGTTGGTTACATAGGCCCGGTCATTTCCAGGATCATTTACCACCGCATACGCACGCTGAATCTTCCATACTTCTACTTGGTCCAATTGCCATTTGAAGACGAATGGTATTTGTAAATCATAGGTGGTGGTTTTCAGATATCCTGGTCTAGGATCCCCTCCAGCCACCTCCACAGGGTAGTTGAATTTTGCAAACTCTTCTCTACCGTACCGCGAGCCATAGAGAAAAACTCTAGGCTTATACTTGTTGGGTGTTGCGGCCAATCCTGCTTGCGGTTTAATTAATTGCAGGTAGGTTTTGAATTCAACAGAATCTGGATAGGGAAGCTCCCACCCTGCCCCAATAAAATCCAAAAACCGCTCGTTCGTTCCTGGAATTTGATTCTTTGGGTCTACCAACTGATCGGATTTGTTAGGGTCAGAGGCGATTTCTTGAAAAAAATGGGTCTGAGCAAAGAAAATATTCGAGGTAACCGGAAGGTAATTTTTGAAATCACTTCCCGGATTACGGGAATGTGCATACCAGGCGAATTGTCCTCCCATCGCTAACTTTTCGATGTAAGGCTTTACCTTCCAATAAATGGGTAAGATTTCAGGGTCAATCAATCCTGGATTCTCCCACACATCAAGTATTTTGTTAAATAAATCTTCTGTAGTTACTATAGGCCCCAAGGCCTCCCCATCCAACAATTCCGAAATCTTATCTACCGTGAGGGTGGCATAGTTGTTCGGCAACTGGGGCAACGGTTCAAATAAAATGTGAGGTTCTGTTTTATTGGGGATGTTGCCAATTTTGAACCGAAATCTACCTTGACCTATCGTATACTGATCTTTGGCTGGGCCAAAGAATACGTTTGTGGTGGGCCTAAAGGAGGGGTCAGTATTGCCATAAGGTCGCCAAATAAATTTTTCAGGCCGCCAGAAATTCCCATCTGGAGTTTGCAGCCGGAACTGGACCAACCCTCGATTGAATACCGTATGGTCGCCCAGGGCATTGGTAATGCGGGCATCAGAAATACTACTTTGTTGGGTAATGGGGTTTACAACATAGTGGTGGTCGTCCGCAGAGGGTACAACGTGGTTAATAAACCAATCCACCATGATATTTGGAATGTATGCTCTTTCTGTGGGCGAAAGTTGTCTACGCTCGTTTTGTGGCGAGGCCAATTGATCATGAGAAAATTCAGGCAGAATGACCAACGGGACTCCGCGATCCAAAAGACTACCCGATGATACCGATGTCCAGCCATCAGAATGACCGCTACTCTCAATATCAATCCCCAGTGGCATGGTACCCTCAGCGGTGGCTCCACTAATCTGTAGATAGGGAACACCCTGGTGCCCTGGGTCTGCTTTATTTAGACGACTGATGGCATCACTTCCTATTCCCATTTCCCTCAAAGCAGGAGCGTCATTATCGCGCTCAGTGAACCATTCTACGAAGGCAGCCGACCAAGGAAAGAGGTGGTTGTAATAGCTGCGGGTAGCATAAAAAGAGCCATAATGTGGAGTACCTAAAAACAGTACCCTGGATATATCGGAAGCATAGGATAACGTAACCTCTGAGTAAGAGCCACCGGGATAGTCTCGTAAGAAATTAGATGATGTTTCTTCAATATAGGCTCGGATGG
>DMST01000333.1:24963-32827 GCA_003454975.1 Cytophagales bacterium
GGCTAAGCCGCCCATTTCATGACCTACCAGGGCGGCTGGGGGCTGCCCCTCGTAGAAACTGCGAATAGTTTTGAGGTCTTCACCTAAAAGATACCCTACTCTATCAAAGCCAAAATCAGGTGGATAGTAGTACTCCCACACATCATACAATTCCTGATTATTGGCTCTCATTAGCCATCGAAATTGACCAGGGTAGGACGTATGGGCATAATCTGCTTCTGCATCAGAAATACCCATAAGCTGGTCATAATTTTCCACCTTATGGTAGGCCCGGTCCTCCCCCCAGGCGTGGTCTGTTTCATAGCCACCGTGAACAAACACAAGGGGAGCGCGATCAAAGTTAAGGAAATCAAGCGCGTACCCTTCGTAGTCCTGTACGGCTCCGTAAGGTGATACAAACATGGTAGTTTGGTAGTGTGGCTGGCCGCTGGTAGCTAAATGGCTAATACCCGTATGTGCCGACTGTGGCTTACGGTAGTCATATTTGTAGTAGCGTCGCCAGTCCCAGCCAAGATTGCCTTGGTCAAATATGCCTTCATTCAATGAAGCCAAATGATTGTGAATTATGACAATCACCTCCTTGGAGCGCTTAGCGTCAGCATCCTTTTGGTTGTAGCTAAAATGAATTTTACCAAAAACACTCCCGTCTTCTCTCAGTACATAGAGTTCGTCCGTTCTACTAGGCACCTCCCCGTAGCCAAAAATGGCCACTCCAAATTCATTTAGAGTTATTTGCACAGATTCCCCTTGGGTATTCCAGAGTTCTACGGCATGTGCATCGGTCACTCCATTGCCAAATCCATTGAGACTTTCGACGACCCGCACCACTATTGAAGGAGGGCTATTTAGTCTAGCCCCAAATCCACCTACCTTGAAACCATCTCCGCCAAAGGGTAAGTCGATAAAGTCATCAAATTGTAATGTATCCTCCTGACTGCCAACACTTTTTCTAATATTACCCACTGCCAAGAAGCTCTCCGCATCCAAATTAGATATACTTACAATCGCGTCTTTTTCTACATCATTGAGATTCCCTTGCTGTCCGGCCTCGGTCCGATGAATAGTTTTATGGTATAGATGCCCCCCATTGAAACCAATGGCTCCGACAAAGGGGTTACGGTCCCCAATGGAACGTAGTGTGTCCCGAGTACCCGAAGGATCCCAAACAGCATAAGATTCTTCACCGGGTGAAAAGGTCTTGTCTGCCAGGTATCCTCCATAAATCAGGTGTCGACCATTATCCATTAACACCATCCCTTTCTTCTTACCCGGCCCGCCTAACGTCTTTATCCAATCTATCCCCCAGGTACGGGTAAACTTCCCTACAAATACGTCGCGCTGACCCGTGATACTCAAGTCAGAATCTCCCAAAGACAAGTTACTCGTGTAGCTTCCTGTAACATAAATCCCTTGATTGGGGCCGATGTGAATATCTTCTATCGATGAACCTTCCAAGGCACCCGGCGCATCACCTACGAGTGCATAGGAGGTTTTGTGGGTGTTTTGTCCATAATTGATAATGAGGATGGGCTCGGGTACTTCGCTGGAAATACGGATCTCCTCAGACGAGTGGTTGGGATTCCGATCGAGGGCGAAACGGGCAGTACCACTGGACAGTTTCCGAATGGCTCCCCCCATCAGAATACTAAAATCTTGGTCTGTGGCGATGGTTGTGGGAGTAAAAGCAATGGGCGCCCCGCTCAAACAATGAGTGTAATCATAATCGATCAATTGGGTACCCTCTTTATTCCATGAAAGCCACCCCCCTCCTACACTACATTTACCAATAGCAGCAGTTACTCGTCTTGCTTTTCCGTTCACTACTTTGTAGGCGATAAACTCTCGGTCATACTGAAAGAGCATTACAGGAAAGTCATAGGCTGTAATGGTAAGATCTACCGGTTGGGTCCAGGCAAAATTTTGGCCCGGGGTGCTTCCTTCCGTCACAAAACTCATCCATTGCACTTCACCTAGCCTATTGTATTTCAGCAAAGTAGTGGCGGGAGGGATGATCCCAATCTCATCACGAATAGTACCCCCAACATGACTAAATACAGTATTGGGTCCGGTAAAGGCGAGTGCAAACACATTACCTTCACTATCCAGAACTAAAGACTTACCGTAAGTAGTCCCGACTCCAGATACCCGATCCACCCATAAATAATCTCCGTCGACAGCCCTAGCAGCAAGAAAATAATCGTGTAGAGTAGGTACAGAATCAACGGTATTGATGTGACCAAACTGATGATTTCCTTGTACAAAGCCGGTGGTATACATGATACCGTGCACGGTATCAATCACCATATCATGAATCACCAAGTGATCGCCTTGTGAGAATAAAAAGGCAGAATCGAATCTGTGGGTGGTCTGTGCACCTTGGTCATGGGTAGGTATACTACCCGCATACCCATCTTGGTTGTCGATACAAGGTTCGCTATCACCAAAAGCAGTGTATACTTCAGCACCATTGGAGGCAAATCCTTCACCAAAACGAATAGAACCACCTGAAATGAGCGAGAGCTCTACCGTAGGGTCCAATTGAAGATTTCCCACATCGATATGCTCACGTGCTTGGTAAGCATGTTGTCCGGGAGGAAGTGTCAGGTCTTGAAGCGCTGAAGCCTCCTGACAAGGCGTTTCCTGAGCAAGCAATGGAGTTAGTCCCACCCATAGCAAGCCCAGCAACAAGAGTAACTTGTTTTTCATCATCATAGGGTTTGGGGTGGAACTATTGATCTTGAGATTCTTTCAGTGCATCCAGCTCGGCTTGCTGTGCCTGCAACTGTTCGTAGAGATCAAGCGTGAGCAGGGTAAGCTCTTCAATCTTCTCTAGCAGAATGGCCTGCATCTCCCCTACAGCCACGCCCTCCTGGGCTACTTGTGCGGCGGAAGGCACCCCCGGCAGGTGGTGGTTTTCAGCAATGAACTGCTGAATCTCAGTGGGGCTGGGAAGCGGATAGTCCTCTGCAAATACGTAGTCCGGCCAGGCTGTAGAATTTCGCACCGTAAGCTCCTCGCTAATGATTTTGCCGTCCACGGCTAGCTTGTAGCCTGCAGGCACCATCATTGCCCCTATGCCTACCGTGCCTGTGTGGTCTTGCAGCACTACGGTACCGCCATCACTTGCCGACCGCAGGTACCAGTCACCGGTATTTCCTTGGTTGATGTAGCTAATGTGCGGTCCGGCTCCGGCCCGGCTAAGGGCGATGCCCGTGGCATCGGGGTGAATCCTAAGTACCTCATCCTGCTCCCCGTTGAGCAAACTAGTGGCGGCTCCAGCCAGTGGCCGTAGCTCTAGCGTATGCGCGTAGGACCACTGCAAGCGGTTATCACCCTTGCGCAGTAGCTGGGTACCGTCATAGGCTCCATTGGCATTCTTCCAGCGGTAGGCCTGGCCCTGGTCCTGCTGAATGGCCGCACTCAACGATACCAAGCGGCTACCCGGATGTACATTGAATACGGACTGGCCGGCGGAATCGGCGACCACAAAGTGGAGATTGTTGAGCGCCTGAAACCAAAACTGCCCGGTGTACTTCCAGCGGTACGAGGCATTTTGGTAGCGGAACAACACGTTACCGTCTATGGTCCCGCTAGGATCCAGAAAAACGATGGACTGCTGGTTGTCTATCACCAAGGGGCCACCCGCTACGTGGAGTTTTCCTTGGGGACTGGCCGTGCCAATGCCCACCGAGTTGGTGGTAGAAAGCACACCCGGTTGTTGGGACCATTGCGCCCTTACCGTCGCTGGCCATAGCGATAGCGCGCTCAAGAATAGTAGAGGTAATAGATGTTTCATAACCTTGTTTTTTATACAAGGCTAGCCTTTACCCCTGCTCAATACCGTTTTCCGGGCCCGAGTTGCCTTAACTGAGGTCCGAAGCAGCTTAATCAGGGTACGAAGCTGCGCCATACTCCAACCATGCCAATAGCTTTTGTACTCGATTTTTACTGACCAACGGAGCGGCCTCCTTATTGCCTAACAATTGCACCGCCTGCTGGCCATTGAAATAGGGTTCTAAGCCAAGCACGGCGCTACGATTCACTACGTATTGCCGATTGATCCGGAAGAACTGCTGAGGAGACAAACTGGCTTCCAGCTGCCCCAAGGGAGTAGTGAGGTGAAATACGCTCCCCTCACGGGTATGGACGTAGGTGTGCTTACGCTGCCCAATAATAAAGGCGATCTGAGTAACGGGTAAGGGTAGCTGCTGGTGCCCCTGCGGAACCAACAAGGACTGTCGGTAGGCGGGTGCCGCTTGGCGTTGGCTTACCGGGCTTTGTGCCGTCCACTGCTTGACTTTACCTACGGCCGAGAACAAGGTAGCCGGTGAGATGGGTTTCAGCAGATAATCCACGGTACACCAGTTGTACGCATCCAGAGAATACTGTGGGTGCCCCGTAGTGATGATTACTGGGCACCGAAAAGCATCGCTTCGCAGCAAATCCAGACTACTCCCATCCGGCAAATCTACATCCAGGAATACAAGCTCGGGGTGCTGGTCCGACAACAGGGCGCGGGCCTGGTGGATGGAACCAGCCGTGGGTAGCAAAGGCCATTGGGGGAAGCTATCCGCAAGCAAACTCCGTAGGTAATTGCTTGCAGAAGCGTCATCTTCAACAATGAGAGTTTGCATAGTCAGGATAAGTTAAGGGAATGGATACCTGATAAACATCCTGCGTTTCGTGCACCGCTGGGAATACGGTTGTACCAGCGCAATTGAATTGTTCCTTTAGGAAATAAGTGCCAATTCCGAAACTCTCCGGAGGACATTGGGCTGCCTGCGAAGAACGAGAGTTCTTTACGGTTACCTGATCATCGGCACGGTAAACTTCCAAAAGTATAGGATTTTCCGAGCTCAGTGGATTATGCTTTACCACATTTTCCACTAAAGTATGTAGCACCAACGGTGGAATCTGAGCCTCACAATACGCTAGCTCGGGCGCTATTCTGGTCTGTATACCCTCCGGGCAACGGCGAGAAACCAAACGAAGGTAGGCTTGTACAAAATGAAGCTCTTCGGCTACTGATACCAAAGTACGCTTGCGGTGCCGCAACAGATGTGCGTAGAGTTCGCTGAGATCATGTACATAGTCCTGAGCCGAATCGGGATGTTTACTCAGCAAATCCAGCAAACCACTCAAAGCATTGAACAGAAAGTGAGGTGCCAAAGCTCCAGATGCTGTAGGCAGCATAGCCACCCCACGTGGGACAACGGATCTACTCAGCTGCCATAGCTGCACTCCAAAGGCGAGTATGATAGAAACCAGTAGGTTTATAACACTGAAAAACCATAAGGACGTTTGGATACCCGTCGGGATTTCGGCAAAAGGGCAGGCACCTAGTCTCACCAATACCAACCCGGACCACAATAAGACTTGGGATACTCCAAGGATAACGAGGGTATCAATCCACAGCCGGGTACCCAAGGTCTTCTTCCGTGGAAAAAATGCATCGAGCCCTACCGTGATCCAGCGATAACCTTGATAGAGTAGAAACAAGCTACCAATAGAATACACCAGCATAAGTAGGTGCTGATAAAGCTGTACCTCTGCCAGTGGCAGTCCTGCAATAGGATAGTACACGAAATACAGTACGGTGCCGAGCAGGCAATGCAGCAACCAAGGCGGGGTTGCCCAGGTAGCTTGACTTAGAAAGCGTCCCATGATGATCATGAATAGAGAATCTTTTTATGAATCCAATTTGATCAGGAGACGCATGGTATCCCTTGTAGTAATGCGACAATCTGTAGGTTTGGGACCAACAGGAAAATACTGAAAAGTTTAGGAAGGCGGTTGGCTAGTCTAGGGCAGCTTTCACCGTTTCTATTTTACCCCGGCTCACGGGCACTTGGGTAGAGGTACCCCTCAGGTGAAGTTGCATACCCCGAGAGTTACCTGTAAGCTGGGTCACCTTATCTACATTCACCAGATACGACCGATGGCAACGAAGGACAGAAGTACCCTTCAGCTGATTTTCCAGAGCCAACAAGGTGCTTCGGAGGAGTGTTTTGGTAGGCTCACCATCCTCCGAAAGAGTATACATTTCGCAATAGTTGCCCTCGCTTTCAATGTAGAGGAGACCATCCAGATGAACTTGCAAGCGTTCGTGGTGCAGATCGGTCTGTATCGTAATGGTTTTTGCAGAAGACTCTTCAGGCGGAGTAGTCTCTATGGCTTTCGCTTCTTTCTCCTTCCTTTGGAAGATGGACCAGGAAATCACCAAGGACAAGGGAATAATACCAATCAGTAGGGTCCGCAAAACAATCAAGTACCAATCGTATCCACTAAATCCTACCCAACCCTCCAGCGACCAAGTAAGGAAGTAGTTTAAGCTACCTAGCAACAAAAAGAAAGATCCATAATACCATGAAGCATCCCTTACCTGAAAATGGTGAGTATTTATTCCGACCCACCGAGGGACCCAATAGAGGTACAGGAACGTAAGCAACCCCGACAGAACTCCATAACTAATGATAACTACATACACCCAAATTCCGGTGGTACCAGCATAGTCTTGAAGGCCAAAGGGGGTAAAAAGCAGGATAAACGCTGGTGGAAACACCGTGACCATGATGATAATCCGCCGCCTTACTTGCGGATGGGCTGGGAAGCCAACCGGCACCTGCAAAAATTGACTAATCTTCCGCAGTACTCCTTTCATGAGAGCGAATTTCCAGACTAGAGAAATCGATAGAATTTGGAGGACCACTTGTACAAAGCGACTTCATTCTGAACCATGTCCCCTAAAATATCCAAACGATGGAGAGAGGAGAAACCGAAGTCCATTTTCTTTTCCAGTTACCTAACACCTTTCCCTAAGCAAACATTTTCCTTTGAGCTAATCCTTCTAGATTTTGGCCTGATTCTTCCGAAGTTCGAGACGGCCACCCGACACCTTTGTATCGTCAACATTCGAAAAACAAAACACAAAACGATATGAAGACTGTGTCTCTACTTTTTGCCGGTTTGGTAACCGCCACGGTGGCCCTAGGCCAAAACAGTACCCGCAAACCTGCCAACCTCCATTTGCATGTAGAAACCGAAATCAATGCTACCGCCGAACAGGTTTGGGAGATCCTGGCTCACCGCTTCGGTGAGATTTCCGAGTGGTCTCATGTGGTTGATGCTTCTCGCCCCTTGAAGTGGGGCGACTATCCTACAGAATACATAGCCCACCCTGACGCCCCGGTTCCTGCTCGTGAAACCACCTCGGCATTAGCTACTCTGGTGGAGGTTTTGATCTACTATAATGAGGCAAAGCGAGAATTCATTTTCGACGGAGTAGGTTTGCCTGGCATTATTACCTACTCACAAAACCATACCCAGGTAGCGGAGGTAGGTCCCGGTATTTCCCGCGTTTCCTTTGATATTGCTCTGCACTTCAAGGGCCCCTTTGCCATCTTGAGCCCCCTCATGAAAAAGCGCATGAGTAAGACCATGGCTGGGGTACTAGAGGACCTGAAGGTCTATGCCGAAGCAGAAGAACAGATAGTAGCTAAGCAATAGATTGTAAAAGCGGGCCTTGCATCAGGCCCGTTCTATGATTAGATGGAATAGGTAACCCCCGTTAGTTTCTCACTCACCTCCCAAAGCTTTTTACCAGCCTCTTCACTGTGTGATTCAGGAGTGGATTCTACCAGAACCGCTTTACCGCGCATTTCGCCCATCTTATTGGGTCCGTAGTAGTCGCCGCCCTTCGCGTTCGGGTCCACTCCCGCCCGAATTTGGGGATGCGCTCCTGCCTCGGCACTTTGCATCATCAGCATCAACAATGGGGTTAACAATTTGAAGATGAACTTCCCCTCTACGTGGCGCGCCAAATCGGTTTTAGAACCGCCCGGATGGGCAGCAATGGCTTCCCTTT
>DMST01000096.1:0-19389 GCA_003454975.1 Cytophagales bacterium
GTAGGAGCCGGTACGGACGGCACCCGGGTGGCGAGCTACAACCCCTGGCCGTCTCTCTACTGGCTGATAACTGGTAAAACGGTGGGTGACTTTCAGCTGGCCGAGGAGGCTAACCAGCTGAGCCGCGAGGATGCACTGCACCTCTACACAAAAGGCAGTGCGTGGGTATCGCAAGAGGAGGAAGTGAAGGGTACGCTAGAGAACGGCATGTTCGCGGACTTTGCCCTGCTGTCAGCAGACTACTTCAGCATACCCGAAGCACAAATCAACGATCTGCAATCGGTACTGACGGTAGTAGGTGGTAAGGTGGTATACGGGGCGGAGGAGTACAGCAGTATGTCTCCTGAAATGCCCGAGGTAATCCCTGCCTGGTCGCCAGTAAAATATTACGGAGGCTACCAGGCCAATTGACGATTGAAGAGGGACGAATGACGATTCCATTCGAGGTTTTGGCTGGGAATGGTAAAGGAATATTCGGTAGCCCCATCATAACTGATAACTCATAATTCATAACTGATTTAACAATGGAAACCGCAGTAAAAACAATCTGGAATGTAGACGCGGCACACTCGGAGGTCACTTTCAAAGTGAAACACATGATGATCTCTACGGTGACGGGTCACTTTGACGAGTTCACCGCTACCGCGGAAACGGATGGCGATGATTTCACTAACGCAACGATCTCTTTTTCTGCCAAAACCGCTTCGGTAAATACCAAAGTGAAAGACCGTGACAACCACTTGCGCTCGGCAGATTTCTTCAACGCTAGTGAATACCCGGAGCTGACCTTTGTAGGCAAATCCTTTGACGGTAACACGTTGGTAGGAGACCTCACCATACGCGACGTAACGAAGGAAATCACGTTGGATGTGGACTCTAGCGCGGTGGCAGTAGATCCTTATGGACAGACCAAGGTAGGGTTTGAAATCGAAGGAGCGATCAACCGCAAGGATTTCAACCTGACGTGGAACGCTGTGACCGAAGCGGGTAGCGTAGTGGTAGCGGAGAAGGTACGGTTGATTGTATCCGTGCAGTTCATCAAAGCAGCTTAAAGAGCATAAGG
The DNA here is from genome assembly GCA_003454975.1 of Cytophagales bacterium. Lineage (GTDB taxonomy): Bacteria > Bacteroidota > Bacteroidia > Cytophagales > Cyclobacteriaceae > DMST01. Next base: position 1,064 of record DMST01000096.1, read on the forward strand.
GCTTCTCCGGTTTAGGAGAAGCTGTTCGCAGGGCGAGGGGGTTAGTTTTTATTCGGAGAGTATAAAACTCCGGTAAGGAGTAACCCCTTTCGGAGGCTTCCCCCACCCAGGGGAGAGAATATTGCTACCCAAAACACTACTAAATACATCACCTTACTTCCCTACCGAATCCATGAACGACAAAAACCACGGCAGCCGCCGATCTTTTCTACAAAAAGCAGGTCTGGGAGCGCTAGGCTTGGCTGCGGCGCCTGCTGCACTGGAGAGCTGCTCACCTCAGGAAGCCAGTACCGCCAAACCGGCTCCGGTGACTACCCCCAGCTCCATCATTACCCGCAAAAATATTGCTGACTTGCCCGAAAATGACCCAGAGGTTCAGCTGTTCAAAGATGCCGTTCGTATTCTGAAAGAACGCTCTGAGTTGAGCCCACTTGACCCCAGTGGCTGGCAGGCCCACGGCATGCTACACTCCCAGTTTTGTGCTACCAGCATATATGCTAATCAGGTGCACTACAACTGGTACGTGTGGCCCTGGCACCGGCTGTACCTGTGGTCGATGGAGCAAAAGCTACAAAAGGCGGTAGGCGAACCCCAGCTGGCCTTGCACTACTGGGACTGGACCAAGGGAGAGAATAAGATTCCTGCCCTCTACTTTGGAGACAATAACCCGCTGAACAACGTAACTCGCCAGGTGGATGAAAACGACGAGATTCCCAAGGACTTTATCAATGTAGGGGCTGGATTTCGGGCCTCGAACTTCAAGACCTTTGGCGGCTACCCGGCCATCAGGAAGAAAGGTGAGCCCCAGCTAGATGGCTTGGCTGAGCAGTCATTCCACAACAACCTGCATAACTGGATTGGTGGGCAGATGGCGACCTTCGTGGAATCGGGTTTTGATACGATTTTCTACGGCCATCATGGTAACTGCGACCGAATATTTGAGGCCTGGCAGCACTACAGCCCCGATAACAAACTGCCGGATGCGGAGGAGTGGCTGGAAAAACGTCTCTTTTCTACGGATGGCTACGGCACTCCGGTAGATTTCAAGATCAAAGATTTGCTGGATACCGAGGCGCTGGGCTATCGGTTTGCAGACTTGGACCTTAATCCTGATTTCTGCAATCCTTTTGTGGAGGCGGATATGCCCAAGCGTGAGACGGTGGCGGGTGAGTTAACGGCTCCGGTAAACATGGCTACGTCCGATTCGGATGCCATCTACATGGAACTGATAGAGAAAGACCGCTGCCACGTAATCTTGCACTTTGAGCGGGCCCAACTGCCATACCAGCCCTATTGTGCGCGGGTATTCTTTGACTACGATAACAAGAGCCACTACACCGGAACTTTTACCATCCTACCCATTTTGGAGCTGGATTCGGTACTGCTGGCGCAGGGAGTGCATTTGCAAATAGAGGTAGACAAGCACCTGGCAGACGCCATTGAGGCTAAGAAACCGCTGGCGGTGACCTTCCAGCCGGTGCCCTTGCCCAACCGGAACATACCGGACGAGGTATTGAAGCTAGAAAACATCTCCTTGAAGTTACCCGATGCGTAAGCACCTTCAAATGAATTGTGGAGTGCCGAAAGGGATAACGTCCAGGGCCATCTTGGGAAAGCTAATGAAGGCTAATGGATGGTTTATGGGTCCCTTATATTTAGTAGTGTTCATCGGAATGGCAGGGTGTGCCGAGTATTCGGAACGCACCCTGCCCATTCTGGGCGAGCCTCAAGTAGATCCCCTCACGGGAGAAACTACCCCCTTCATTGGGCCAGATTTCTCTTTCCTGAATCAGGACAACGAGTGGATCACCCAGGAACACGTGGAGGGTAAAATCCAGGTAGTAGATTTCTTCTTTGCGAGCTGTGTTACCATCTGCCCCATCATGACCCGTAGCATGGTAAAGGTGCAAGAGGCCTTCCCGGAGGACCCACGCCTGGCGCTGCTCTCCTACACTATAGATCCGGCACACGACACACCCGAGCGGCTAGCCGAGTACGCCGACCGGTACGGTATTGACAACCAGCAATGGTCCTTGCTCACGGGCAAGGGGGAGGAAGTCTTCTCGGTCTCCAAGGGCTATAAGGTGATGGCCTTTGACGATTCTCTGGGGGAGACGCCCAACCTGATCCACGACGGTACTTTTGTACTGCTGGATACCCAACGCCGCGTTCGCGGATATTATAACGGCCTGGAACCTACGGAAATAGACCGTTTGATTGATGACATCGAACTACTGCTAACTACGCTGTGATGAAGTCGCTGATACGAAGAGTGTTGAATACGGAAATTGGCTCGCCCCGAGCAGATTTGGGTATTCTGGTCTACCGAATATTGTTGTCACTGTCCCTGATCAATACCCATGGGATGAAAAAGCTACTCGATATCCAGGGTACCATCGAGCACATCCCTGATCCCTTAGGACTGGGGGGAGTGTTCAATACGGCCATGGCCCTCCTCTCCAATATCGTTTGTCCCATTTTCATTATTCTGGGGTTAGGAACGCGCCTCGCCATTCTGCCGGTGGTAGGCACCACCTTGCTGGGTTTCTTTGTGGTACACGCGGCCGACCCTTGGGCCGTGCGGGATGTGCCCTTTATGTATTCGCTGGCCTTCGGTTTCTTATTGTACCTGGGACCGGGCAAATATTCGCTGGACGATCGCTTGTTCAATCGCTAAGCACACCTCATGTCACCATACCGGATACTCCTGTATTGGGGGCTGGTCGGGACGATCCTGGCCCCCGGCAGGGCGGCCTTTGCCCAAGAAGAAGCTAAGCTGGCCTTCAGCCTTTTGCGTCAAAATGACGATGTGTCGGCACTGATAGGGGTAGAGAACCCCAACGCTTATCAGCGCCTCAAGCGCTTGCCCTTCGGTGAATTTGGTAGTTTGAGTTTTGGGGGTAGCTACCGTTTCCAGGCCGAAATGTTTCTCAACGAGCAGTTTAGCCAGGAGCAAGACCAGAGCGACATCTGGTACCTCAATCGGGTGATGGTGCACGCTCATGCGCGTTTTGCCCGTCACTGGCAGGTATATGCCGAACTCAATACCAGCTCTGTGGTTAGCAAGGCCAATCCCACTCCGGTAGACGAAGACCATTTTTCGTTGAATCAGGCTTTCGTAGAGTATTGCCCGAACGACCGGTTTAATGTGCGAGTGGGCCGGGAGAATATTCGCCTGGGTAGCGGTCGGTTAGTTGATGTACGGGAGGGGCCCAACGTGCGCCTTTCCTTCGATATGGCCCAAATGACCTACGTGCAAGGTGCTACCCAAGTGATGGCCTTTGCTGGCGTGCCCGTACGCAATCGGTTTGGCTCATTTGATAATGAATACTTGCACTTTGACGAATACCTCACGGCCATCTACTGGACCCAACGACTGAAGGGAAATACCTCGGTGGATGTGTACGTGATGTACAAGGATGAGCAAAATAAGGCGTGGAATGTAGGAGTAGGCCGCGATCAGCGGGTTTCTGCTGGCATACGCCATTTTGGGCAATGGAAGGATCTGAGCTACAACAATGAATTCGTCTACCAGACCGGTCGATTTGGGGACCAGTCTATTGTGGGCTGGACGGCCTCCTTCAACCTGACCCAACGCGTGAAGCTAGGTGACTTTCCGTTGCAGCTAGGCCTGAAGACGGAGGGCATCAGTGGAGACCAAGATCCTGATGATGGGCGGCTGGGCACCTTTGATGCGTTGTATCCACGTGGGGCTTACTTTGGCCGAGTAGCCCGATTTGGGCCTTCCAACCTGTATGATATCCACCCGTCGGTGGAGGCTGCTCTGGGGCCAGTAATGATGCAGGTAGACTACGTGGCCTTCTGGCGCTGGTCGGTCACGGACGGAGTGTACGGCCCCCCGCTGATTCTGGACTACCCCTCGCTCAACGAGGAGCGGTTCATTGGTCATCAGCTAGGCACCATTACCGGTGTGGAGTTTGCGCCCCATGTAGCCCTGGAGCTGGAAACCAACCTCATATGGCCCGGTGCCTTTCTGGCCGATAGTGGTCTGGACGACACGTTGTTTCATGCAGTGTTCACCGCCGAAGTCAAATTCTAGGCCGCAGTGCGGCAGACCGCTTTGCTTCAAGACATAAAACACAAGAGCCAAGACCAGATATTGCTTTCAGATGTTTCACATTTCTTTCCTTCTAAGCTTGGAGAGGGAGCACAACTTCCAACTTCGAGCACCAACAAAGTGCCGCAGAAGGAGTTGAGAATACGGGTAGGCAGAGGGGCCGAATTCATTTTCATATTTACATATTTCCACATTAGCACATTAACCCAATGCAATACCAAACCATCATTAACGGCTGTGTATCGGCCTGGCCCGAGCTCGACTATCATTCGTGGAGCGAAACCCTGAAAACTATCCACCAATGGACCCAGATCGTGGGAAAAATTCGCCTGAAGGCGATGCCTTGGCAGAACCACTCCTGGCACACTACGCTATACATTACTGCGCGGGGTTTTAGCACCGGTAGCGTACCCTATGAGAACGGTATCTTCGAGATTGAATTCGATTTTGAAAGTCACCTGCTGATCATCCGCTCTACCTTCGAGATCGACCGCAAGATTTCGTTGGAAGGACAAAGTGTAGCCAGCCTGTACGAAGAGCTATTTGCCAACCTGCGAGACAAAAACATCAACGTAGAGATCTACGGTCGGCCCAATGAGCTAGAAGACAATACGCCTTTTGCAGAGAATACCGAACACAGTACCTACGACCCCAAGGCAGCCGTCAATTTCTGGCAGGCGGCCGTGAGCATTCACAACGTATTCTTGAAATTCCGGTCAGAATTTGTAGGTAAGAACAGCCCCGTGCACCTCTTCTGGGGTGCCTTCGATATCGCCGTTACGCGTTTCTCAGGCCGCGAAGCTCCTTTGCATCCCGGTGGCATGCCCAACATGCCCCTAGATGTAATGCAGGAAGCCTATTCGCAGGAAGTAAGCTCGGCCGGTTTTTGGCCAGGAGGAGATGCCTTCCCGGTGCCCATTTTCTACTCTTACTGTTACCCCAGCCCAGAGGAGTTTGCCAAAGCCAGTGTAGCGCCTAAGGAAGCCTTCTGGAGTCCTGAAATGGGTGAGTTCGTTCTCAAGTACGAAGACGTTCGAGCCTCTCCCGACCCGGAAGCTACCCTGATGGACTTTCTGCGCACTACCTACGCCGCCGCTGCGGACACCGGTAACTGGGACCGCGCCGCATTAGAGAAGAGAAGCTAGAGTCTGGACCGCTACGCTGGTAGACGCTAGTCAAGATTGCAGAAATCAACAGAATGAAAAGTGTTGAATTTTGAATGTTAAATGCAGCTGGAATTCTGGGGCTCTTGTACATCATATAATTCAACATTCATAATTTACTGGACGTGAGCAAAATAAAAGGCCTTCACCACGTAACTGCCATTGCTACCAGCGCCAAGCGCAATCTGGACTTCTACACCCAGGTACTGGGGCTGCGGCTGGTCAAAAAGACCGTAAATTTTGATGATCCCGAAACCTATCACCTCTACTTCGGCAACGAAGGCGGGGAGCCAGGTACCATCCTCACCTTCTTCCCCTGGGACGATGTGGACCCGGGTAGGAGAGGGGCCTCCCAGGCTACCGAGGTAGCCTTTCGGGTGCCCAAGGGCTCGCTAGAGTGGTGGCTACAGCGGCTTGATGAACGCCAGGTGATCTATAACAAGCCCGCCCATCGGTTTGACGAACGATACCTCGTTTTCCTGGACCCCGATGGGCTCAAGCTGGAGCTGGTAGAGGTAGACGAGGAACGTGCTGCTCCTTTTGCTGGTAGTGAGGTCCCGGGGGAGTACGCCATTCGGGGCTTCTTTGGGGTCACGCTCACGGTCAACGATGCAGCCGACTCAGCCACTTTACTCACGGGCGTATTTGGTTACGAGAAGATTGCCCAGCACGTGAACCGCCATCGCTATGCCAGTACCGATGCTGTAGTGGGCAACATCATCGATCTGGTAGAGCTACCGCACGAGGAGGAAGGAGTCATTGCCGGAGGCAGCGTGCACCACGTGGCCTTCCGTACGGAGAGTGTGGAAAGCCAAGCCGCCATCCGCCAGCAGCTGCGCGACTTGGGCTACCAGCCCACCCCGCAAATAGACCGTGACTATTTTATGGCGATCTACTTTCGTGAGCCCCAGGGCATCCTCTTCGAGATTGCTACCGACCCGCCCGGCTTCACGGTAGACGAACCCATAGAAGAACTGGGCACTCACCTCAAACTCCCCGAGCAATACGAAGACGACCGGGAGGAAATAGAGAAATCATTACAGGTGCTTTAGACACAAGAGTCAAGACACAAGAGCCAAGAAGGTCTTAAGAAAGATTGCACTGATTTTATAGGTTTAATTTTCAAGTCAATACAACCTATAGAGTCTGAATCGACCTTTTCTGGGCAATAGCTAATTGTTGGTTCTCTTGTCTAAACCCTACAACATAGCCGGATACCTCTTCTTCTATTTTAAAAATTTTGTCTTCAGTGTATAAGCGATAATCTAAATCCTTTATGGCAATGATTTCTAGCAAGGCTAGGAATTGCTCACCAATGTCTAGGAATACCCCAAAAGGAGCTTTATGAACTATTTTACCAGTCACTGTAGTGTCTAAGGGGTATTTGTTTTTGAATTTCTCCCACTCTTTTTGTTTGTCCATGGCTACTGGTTTCGAGTGAAATGTAATGATTTATTGACTATTGAGGTTCGAATGAATCCCGGAAGGTAAACGCCTCATGAGAGGGGCCGTACAGGTCGAGATACTCCAGCTTTTGGGTGGCTTCTTCCAGAGTGGGTCGGGTGCCTTCTGGAATCCACCAGAGCACCATGTGGGCTTTGCTGTAGGGAGTGAACCACTCCTTTTTGCGTCGGATCATGTCTGCATGGAAGGTTTGGTAGACGAAAGTAGATAGGGCCTCTAAAGTTTCCCAAACGGACAAATTGACGAGGATGCGGTGGTCATCGAGGTGTTGTAGTCCGGTAGCGGGGTGGTTGCCTGGGTAGTCGAGTCGCCATACAAAGCCGGGGCTGCTATCCGCGATTCGGTTTACCCGCTCCACCTGAGCATAAAAGGAGGCCATAATGGGATCGAAGAGACTCATCCCGTGGGTGCGGGCTAGGTTGAATAGAGCGAGGTGGTGTTGCATGGTGTGTGTTGGCAATAAGGAAGCTGGACGGCTTCCTTTATCCTTGAGCTGCAAGCAGGATGCCTGTGAAAGGTAATTGTTTCTTACAGAACCAAAAGGCCGGGGGGATAGGTTCGTTGAGTAGAGAAATCAATGAGCGCGCAGCGCTACCAATGAAATTTAAACCAAGTAGCTCGGCGGCGAGGGAGTAGGTAGGCAAATGCTCTTCGTCATGAAGATCATTTCACCCAACTCTTTTTATAATAAGGAGCTGTTTCGAGCGTGGCTACGCTAGGTTGTTGGTGTCGCTATGGCCTCGGTTCGGTACTTTGCTGGGAAAGGAAACCGGTTTCGAAGGACGATCTGGTCTGGGTTTGGAGTAGGGGGGATCTCCATTTGTAAGCCGTAGGTCTAGACCTGCTTAAGGTCTTGCTGGTGCTCATTCGCTGAGCGAAAGCCAATTAAGTTCCCTTCAGGGTCTCGAAACTTGGCTACCGTACCCCAGTCATATTCTCCATACGAGTAGGGGATGTTGGCTGCATCTAGTCGGGCACAGGCTGCTTTTACATCCGCTACGTTGATGCGAATGCAGGTACGGTCGCGTACCGGAGTTTCCAGCTCGGTGAGGCCCGTTTCGTCGTCTATTTCCACCATCAGGTAGCTGCCGTGAAAGTCGAAACAGGTAAGTGTTTCCTTTCGGTAAAGTACGGGTAGTCCTAGGGTATGCTCGTAGAACTGGACGCATTCATGGTACCGAATCGTGTAGAGGATAAATCCTGTTTGCTGAATATTCATTGCGAGTCCAATATAGATAAAATGACGCCTTCGCCTATTTTATTTGGGCCTTCATGTATGTGCCATTTTTGGCCGGGCTTTAGGTAGGGTTTCAAGGAATCCATGACCAAAAATTCTACCCGAACAGGATGGGATTCGCCAGGCTGAATGCGCTCCTGATTTTCAAAGAGAATTCTTCCCATATAGCTTGCTTTCATCTCACCGTTAGCCTGGTATTCAAATACGTGGTTGGGCCGATAGCCTGATAAAATCCCGGCCTGTCTGCCGCCCCTTTCCTGGGGTAGCAATCACAACTCAGCTTCAATAGTCCACGTTTTTGTTTCGCTATCCATCATGTAAGGTACTAAACCCAGCCTCCATTTTTTCCTTCATTCCAATACTTACGTAACTGACCCAACATCACGAGAGGCTTGGTTATCCCTAACGACTCCGGTGGGCGGAAAGCCGCCCATGAATCATTTTGGTGCGCTGGAAGAAGCCGTGAGTGAGGGCGTAAGACAAGGAAAAGTCTGGTGGGAATTTTAGGTAAAGACAAAATAGGCATAGCATGCTGGCTCATTAGCATCTATGTCCTGTAACTGCGGGGGTGAAAGTGAATGGCTACCGCCTGGCTATATATTAGGGTAGGAACCTAGCCAAGAAGTCAAGTTAAAAAAGATCACGTTGGACCTGAAAGCAGTAGTGTTTGTCATCAGAATTGCTCTGAAGATCTGGTAGCCGTAATTTTTAGTCCAGAAAAGGATATATCCATCGCCTAAAACCAAACAAAGGGCTCCTACTTTATGATAATTCTGCTGAAGAAGTATGGAAAGTCAATCCTCTTAGGAGGGCTCTTAACCGGAGCCATCGTTCTGTTGCTTAGTGGAGTCAGCTTCTCCATTATCAACCCTGCTTACGTTTCTACCCCCTTATACATTGCCATCAATGTACTTGGAGTAGTGGTGGTTTGGTGGGCTATTGCTTTTTTAGTCTACCGATTTCCATTGTGGGAAGTGTTGGTCATCATGAGCTTACTTTTTGTAGCAGGAGTAACCGATCAATTTTTAGATCCCCGTGACAACCCCATCACCATTCCCTTGACTATATTATTTTGGATTGGGGTGGTATATCTGATTCTCCCTCAGTTCTTCAAAAAATACCGCCTCCCTATTCTGGTGGTTTACGGGTTGGTGATCAGCTATTATTTGGTTGTATTCGGTACTTCAGCGCGGGATGCCGACTCGCAGCGATGGGAATCGGCCCGGGCGATGCTGGTCCCGATTCCTGTTTTTGCGGCCCTGTGGATATACGAACAATGGCGATGGCAGCAATCGCTGAAGGCAGATAAGGCGAAGGCTGAGCTAGCCCTGCTCAAGAGCCAAATGAATCCTCATTTCTTCTTCAATACCCTGAATAACCTCTACGGATTGGTAGTTGAGCAATCGCCTCAGGCTCCCGAAGTGGTCCTAAAACTCTCTGACATGATGCGGTACACCATCTATGAGGGTAAAGAGGATTGGGTAAACCTGGCCGATGAGATTCAGTATTTGGAGGCCTATATCGAGTTGCACAAGCTACGGCAGCGCCATCAAGTAGACATCCGGTTTATGCACGATGTACCCAGCGGGACAAAGGTAGCACCTCTACTCTTTATTGTATTGCTGGAAAATGCCTTCAAGCATGGAGTAGAGCGGCTAACGGAAGGGGCTTATATTCATATGAATATGGAGGTACTAGAAAACCGGGTCCTGTTCACCATTCAGAATAACTTTGAAGACCATCCAGCCTATGAAAAGGGAGGGATTGGACTCCAAAACTTGAAGCAGCGTTTGGACCTATTATACCCCAATCGCCACGAATTGTTGATTGACCAAACAGATTATACCTATTCTGTTCAGTTAAATCTGATGTTGCATCCAGACGCTTCTGTATGATTACCTATTGCATCGTTGACGATGAACCCATTGCCCACCGAATTATTGAAGGGTATTGTGCTGAGCTAGCTCATATGCAGAAAGTGGGCAATGCCTACAATGCTCTAGAGGCTACCGCGATGGTGACAGAGAAGAAGGTGGATCTGATTTTTTTAGATATCAACATGCCCAAAATGACGGGTTTTGATTGGCTGAAAACCTTGCCCCATGCCCCTCAAGTGATTGTGACCAGCGCATACAAGGAATTCGCCTTGGAGGGTTACGAATTGGATGTAGTAGACTATCTGCTCAAGCCCTTTTCCTTTCCTCGGTTTTTGAAGGCTGTGAATAAAGTAATAGAGGGAGATAAAGTGAATAGGATTCCAAAACCAAGCGCTGCCAAGGCAGAGAATCACCGATTTTTTATCAAAGGGGACAAAAGGCATCACCAGATTCGCCGGGAGGACATCTTATTTGTAGAGGCTTATGGGAACTACTCCAAAATTTACCTGGCGGATGAGATGATCATCAGCCACGAAAAGATCACCAACCTGGAGGAACTACTCGTTGAGGGAAATTTTATGCGGGTACACAAATCCTTTTTGGTGGCTACGGACAAAATCAGGCAGATCCAGGGCAACCAGATAATGCTGCCAGGGCACACGATTCCCATTGGCCAAACCTACCGCAGCCGGGTAAACGATTTGCTAGGTAACCGATAAGCAGGATGAGGGTTAGCATGATGCTGCATCCGGATATCTCAGGCCTCCTTGTTCCTCGTCAATTGAACGACAGTTCTCTATTTTCCCTGATCGTTTTGGTGCCTTAGGGTGTTAACCCTCAGAATCCAAAAAACCGAAGCTATGTCATTGACGGAAGAATTAGCGGCCAGAAAGGCTCGCTCGGCTCAAAAAACGCCTCCTGAGAAATATGCCATTATGATGCGGGCTACGCAAGAGCTCAAGGATGCCGAGCTCAGCAAAGGAGCCAAAGGAGTTGGGGACACCCTACCTGACGTAACACTGACCGGAGCTACCGGCGAATCGGTAACTCTCTCTGATCTTTGGGGACAAGGTCCGTTGGTTATCTCCTTCTACCGAGGAGGATGGTGCCCCTATTGCAATATGGAACTGCGGGCTTTGAAGACTATACTACCCCAGCTGAAGGAGCAAAATGCCCGACTAGTGGCTATATCCCCGGAGACCCCCGACCACTCGCTGGATACCCGTGAAAAGAACGAGCTAGCTTTCCCTGTTCTTTCGGACATAGACAATGTGTACGCGAAAGCCCTAGGGCTTGTATTCCAAATGCCTACTGATCTGCAAGAACACTACCACAACAATGGCCTGCACGTAGACCAGCACAATGGCAACGATGAGTACGAACTACCCATGCCTGCTACCTACGTGGTAGACCAATCGGGCAAAGTGCTAGAAGCCTTTGTGCCTGAGGATTATACGGAGCGTTTGGATCCGGAAAATATTCTTAAAGCTTTAGCCACAGAGACCATAGGGTAGTTACACCGAAAAGGTTTTAACTCGGCTTTGGGGTAGGTTTTGACGCAGATATGCGACCAGAATCTGCCTTCTTTTTGTCCCACTAATTGTGGTTTCCGCACAAAGTAGACCGTTTTGTCCCTTTTATCACGATTAATCACCCAAACTAGAAAATAAACGGCTTGTTGCGATGAATTGCGTATACCCTAGTATCGCAACAATAAACAAGTGGAATGAATCCTGTAATTGACGACTGGTTAGGTCTCTCTACTTGGGAAAAACAGGTAGAGCAAGATCAAGAAGAGGAGGAGGAAGAAAAATAGCTCATCCTACGTGTAATCATTTGGTTATTCTCAAACTATGAAGAGCCACCCCTGAAATAGAGGTGGCTTTTTGCTGCAGCCTAAGTCATTCCACTTTTTTGGCCTGGGTAGGCCGGTTTTGGTACCGCCACTCCACGGCTGTCACCACATCTCGCTTCCGTTCAAAAGCCAACTTCAAATCGAAGTATTCGCAGAAGAAAGCATCCTCGGCGTAGGCATGAATGCGCGAGGGAGGATCGCCGTGTGAGGCCAGGTATAGCTGTCCGTTGCGTTCGGTAATGGAAAAGGTAAACTCCCCTGTGTCGTACGTGCCTACATAAGCTTGTTTTTTCTCAGCTGGGAGTTCGATGGCCTGGGGAGCTTCCGGCTGGTAGTATCGTTTTCCGGTAAGCATGCGTTCGAAAGCATCTACCATGCGGTCCCTTTCTGCAAAACTATTGTTGGCCAGTACTACCATGGTAATTTCCTGTTCAGGATAGTAAAAGTATCCGCCGCGGAACCCAGTCGTGCGGTCGTTATGGTTATATACCAGCAGCCCATTGCTCTCGTACACATTGAAACCGAATCCCCATTGATATCCGTATTCCTGCTCTACTTGGGGGCTGAGTGCTTGCTCCCAGGTGGCTGCCGAAAGCAGCTGGGCATCCCCAATGTGCCGGGTAAACTGCCACAACTCGCGAGCTGTGCCAAAAAGAGCCCCAACCGCTTCTGGGTACCCGTGGCTTTCCAGATACACTTCCTGAATATCATACGTACCCTCCGGGTTCGCTCCGGCTGCATAGCCATCTGCCAGGCGGGCAGGAGGGAAGTGGGCCATTTCCAACCCCATGCCCCGCAATTGTAGCGGTTGTAAAATATGGGTAATGAGGTAGTCTTCGTACGGCATGCCGCTTTCTGTTTCCAGAATAGACTGTAAGAAGATGTAGCCACAGTTGGAGTAGGTAGAGCGGCTGCCTGGGGTATAGAGTAGTGAGTCTACGTGCGCAAGTGTAATTAGCTCCTCCATGGAATACCGCTCGGATTTGTCTGGAAAGCGAATGTCGCGCTTGAGTCCTGAGGAATGTGAGAGCAGATGCCGGATCAAGATTTGGTCAGCAAACGGGAAGTCTGGGAACCAGTGGCTCAGCGGATCGTCCAAAGTGAGTTCGCCCTGTTCCATCAGCTGCAAAATACCAATGGCCGTGAAACTCTTGGTAATAGAACCCAGCCGAAACCGGGTGTCAGAGGTATTGGGTACTCCCAAGCGCCGGCTGGCGTAGCCTACGCTCTCCTCCAGCAGTACGTCGTGGCCGTGGGCAATTAGTACGTTGCCTGAGAAGATGCCAACCCGACTTACCGCGTCCAGGTACGCATTTGCTTTCTCGTGAAAATCTTCTGGTACCGAGAAGGTTTGGCCGAACCCCGAGGTACAGAAAAAGGCCAAAATGAATGTGTTGCGAAGCATTGTTTTCATCATTTACGATATGAGGTTTTATGGTGCAAAAGGCACAAAAACGCCGCTTTCGCTCCGCATAGTTACTCATTTTGCATTTTGAGTCCTGTTTTTTGCTGTGTTTTGACAGATACAGGATTCTGTTGTCCAGTCTGGAAGGTCAATTTTTTGCCCTGAGGTCCCAGGGTTAGATGCAAGTTGTTATTAGCGAAATGAGTTGCTCATACTGCCTATCTATTCCTTTACTCTTCGTACATACTCCGCTGGTGTCAGTTCAGTCTGTTTCTTAAATATCCGGTTGAAGGATGCCTTAGAATTGAATCCACATCCCAAGGCGATCCCAAGTAAGGTCTCCTGCTGATGGGCTCCGGCAGAAACCTGTGCCTTGAAAGCCTCCACCCGATAGCCATTCACAAAGTCACGGAACGATTCCCTACGCACGCCATTGATGGCGGCCGATAGCTGATTGGCCGGTATGGCCATTTTCTCGGCTACGGAACGTACTGTCAATTCCGGGTCCAGATACCATTGGTCGGTTTCCATTCGCAGGGCTAGCTCTTCGGCTAGTTGCACCATTTGGTTGGTGACGGTGGTCGGGGCTTTAGACTTTTCAGGAACAGCAGTAGGAGTGGGATCCTGCCGAAGCCGGAAACCTAAAAAGCCGATGCCGTAAGTGAGCCCGGCAAACACCAGATAGAAGAGATAAAAACCGCTGGGGGGAAAGCCTAAGTTATAGTATACCACATCCATGTAAGTGTAGGGCACCCAGACTACGTACAACAGCAGAAAGCACCAGAGCAAACCGCGTAGCCGGAGGGGTAGCTTATTTTCGGGGTACTTCCGCAGGTATCGGATGATGATGCCTGTATATATACCCATGGATACCATGGCTACCACATGCTCCACATTGAAGATATTCCAAGCGAATACCCGTCCCCAGCGGGGCAGCGATTCACCCTCCCAACCATGAACCCAGAATAGCAGGGTAAGACTATTAAAGGTGATTTGTTCTAGCAAAAGTGGCAAAAAGTGCCAACGCAGCTGGTTGCGACTCAGTGGGGCCCTGAAGAAGAACCGCAGATAGGCGTACAAAGCTGGGCCGATGCCCCAAAGGAACAAAACGGGCAAGAACTGTAGCTTTATCCATTGCTTTTGGAATCCGAAGTCGTACTTCAGTACCCAGAATAGGTAAAAGCTAAGAAAGAGTACGCTAATGCCTAGGTACTTATTGGCTTGTTTCCAAGAACTCCGGGCCAGTAGCACCCCACTGAAAATGAAGCCTTGCAGCATACCAAAGCCGATCAGTAGGTTGTACAGGTTGAACTTGAGTTCCATGCCGAAAACGTAAGCACCAAAAGGGGAGGAGAGAAGCTAATTGGGATGACAGTCTGAGTGAGCGGCATGGGTGGTAAGGATACCAAAAAAATAGGGCCACCCTGATTTCAGCGTGGCCCTACGTGTGAGATCTTAGTTCACGATTAATGCGAAATAACTACCTTCTCGCGTAAGATCGGTCGGTTATCCTCGGTCCATACTTGGAGCCAGTACAGTCCATTTTCTGTGGCGCTCACATCCAGTTGAGTGCTGTTTTCTAATGGAGAAGAAAGGATTTCCTTCCCGGAGATATCCATCAAAGAAACATGATGGGCATCCGGGGTGCCTTGCACATCAACCTGCAAGGAATTCTTAGCCGGATTAGGATACGCAGAAAGAGTAGGGGCCAGAGTCAAATCTGATTCTGGTTGACTGCCTCTCCAGAAGCCGCCGCCGCTGCTATTCACTTGGAATACAAAGGTACGCGAAGCACCGATGGGGTTACCGCATCCGTTCAATGCTTGCACTTGGAAGGAGATGGATCCGGAGTTGAGCGTCACGCTCATGTTTCGGCCGTTATTTGATACAAAGAATGAAGCCGAACCGCCCGTGCGCGTCCATTGGTAGCTTACGTTGCTGATGTTACTTAGCGTAGCATTAATGCTCCCTGCGTTCACATTGTTAAACGTATACAGGGTCCTAGAACCGGCGCCTGCCGAATAGTAGGTGCCTGATACACTAGCATTGCTGGGCGTATTTTGGCATCCACCGCTCTGGGTTTGACAGCTCAAGTCCACACCATGAGGCGTAATGTAAGAGTACCCGTTATACTTAAAGAAACGCACATCATCGGCGCCACAACCAGCCAGATTGAGACCATGGGTCCCTAATTCATCATATGTCATCTTGCTGATCAAGCAGTTGTTGGCAATCACCACGGCCACGTGGTCACAGCCATACAGAACCACGTCTGCTTGCTGAGGATCAGAAACCTCAGAAAAACTGGGATCGTTCGCAATAGTGGTTTGGTCTAGCGAACTGATCCAGCTCCATTGGCTTGATGAGGGGACCCAGGCATTGGATCGGGGTTGTGAAAAATAGGCTCGGGCATATTGGTAACAATTGAAATTGTTGCCACTATTTTGAAAGGTTTGGCGCGAAATCAAGGTGTTCCATGAGCCACAATTACAGGTTTGGGCTTGAGTAAAAGGAATGCTGCCTAGCACCAGCACCCCAAGGAGTAATAGTCTTTTCATAATAGAAGCTTAGTTATACAAACTATAAGCTATTGAAATATAGTGATTTAATGAAAATACTGGTCTTTTTTGTTAGCCTCTGTACATTTTGTTATTGTATTATTAAGATTGACTAAATTCCTTTCTACAAACAGGTGGATGCGTTTCATTAAAATTCATCATAAACGAAGGGTATTTGGTGTTTTGAAATAAGTGAGCTAACAGTGTCCGGGGTGTCCAATCATCTTGAACCCGGCCGCCACTAAGAAACGAACCTCTCGATTTCCCTTCTCGCTGGCATTACATCCAATTTTATCAGTTTGGGCTTAGAATAGATATGAATTGGATAATATCGCACATTATTATGTGCCTTTCCTCCCTTTATTTGTCGGTTATTATTATACACCTAAGCATGAAGAAGTAGCCCGCCTTTTGGTGGAGAGCGTAACTCCTCTCCTCAAAGGGTGGCTACAGGGGCGTGAGCTTAATAGGGCAAGCCCGAGACTATTTTTTGGGAAGCAAAGCACGATTAGTGGGTAAGAGGAATTCCTGTAAAGGGATACCACACGGGGAAAGGCAGGTGTATTTTTAAGTAGGAAAACACTTTTCATTATACTTAAAAAACCTAAAAACTATGAAAACGAGGTTGCCATTTCCTGGCCTTCGGGAAGCTCTGCTATGGGCAGTCCTGAGCTTTCCAGGTCTGCTTGTCGCACAAAACCGCCCCCAACTTGCTCCTGAAGAACAGGCCCATTATCATCACGATGGCTGCGGTCGGGAACACGGCCATCCCAGACTCGATGGCTTTGGTAAAGAGTTGCTGCAAAGTGTGGGCCCCCTTGAAGGGCACATTCCGGCTGTTCAGCGCTTTGCTGCCCGCACCAGCGCTACTTGTACCAGTGGTAATGCCGGCTGGGCCAGCTTATCATCCAGTGCCTTGGTGGCCGAGCTCAAATCGGTAGACGATTACCAGGCATGCTTTGCGGTATGGTACAGCTGGGATGCAAGCTATAGTCCCAGCATTTTCAGTACGGCCAATATCACTGCCGTTGCCCAGGAGATGTACAACATTTCCATCGCTTCAGACGGTACCTTCAATGGTGGAATGTACGGCCTGGTGACCTATTTGCACGCAGCGGTATACCATGAGTTTTACCAGCCGGTCGTTACCTTGGATGCCAATGCCCAGTACTGGCTGCGCATTGCCTGCGAGAGCTTCGCCAACAATAGTCACCTTTGGGACCTTACCAGTGAGGCGATAGCCATCTTGGATGAATACCTCATCATCATAGACTACGACGGTATCCGCAGCCGCCCCGCCATCATCAATGTGATCGAATCGGCGCTGGACCGACTCACCAATCAGCAAACCTGGTCGGCTATTCAGAATGACCAGCAGCTGATGCAGGACTACGCCCGTACCTACAATCGACCCTTTTTCGCCATCTTCCGAGGCAACCAGGATGCTGACTTTAAGGAAGCCCTCAATGGGGATAGCTCTTTTTGGACGGTATTACAACAAACGGGCGTGAGCACCACGTTGCGCAACAATGGAAATCTGTCTTTCATGACTGACAATGCTATTCTTGAGCTGACCCGAATGGCAAACGAACCTACCTTGATTGACGATATAGAAAGCCTAATTGCCGCTGCGGCAGGACAGTTTGCTCGGTTGGATGTAAACTGGCTGCGCTGTGTAGAGGCCATCAACGATTACGGAAACTGCGCTTCCTACGGTCTGTGTGAAGACCCAGAGGCACTGGAAGCGGAGCTTAAGGCTTTCCTTTTCCCTAACCAATACAGCTTTGATGATGGGCTAATGCAAATCAGTACCCCTTTGGCAGAGGACGAAGTGCAAGAACTCTACCATGCGGCTAAGCAAGTGCAGAACCAGTTTTTCCGTTTGTTGCAAACAGACGAACCCGTGATGGGCGATGTGAACGACACGCTGAACATGATCGTGTTTGGGAGCAAAAGCCAATACGATGCCTACGCCAACTACCTGTACGGCATCAGCACCAACAACGGGGGCATCTACATAGAGCGATGGAGTACCTTTTTTACTTGGGACCGCACCGTTGGGGTAGAGAGCTCGTTGTCCTTGGAGTCGCTTTTTCGGCACGAGTACGTGCACTACCTGCAGGGGCGCTACCTGATCCCCGGCTATTGGGGTGAGACCACTATGTACCAGAATAGCCGTATGGTGTGGTATGAAGAGGGGATGGCCGAGTTGTTTGCCGGCAGTACGGATACTGACGGGGTAAATCTGTTGGCTTCCAACGTAAACACGGTAACCAATGCAGCGCCCAACTGGCCTACCTTGAGTACGGTGTTTAATAGCAACTACAGCAGTGGTAATTTCAACCACTACTATTATGGAAATATGGCCTGGTACCACTGGTACCAGAACGATTTTGGTCAGCTAAAGACCTTCTTTGATCTCACCCGGGCCGATGACGTAACGGGTTTTGACAATTTGGTTAACAATTTGCGCACCTCTGGGACCAGCTCATTCAATACCTTTTTGTCTAAGGTGAGCAACGGTGAGGTGCCTGGTTGGGAGCCGACTACCGAATGGAAAGCGGATGATCAGCTAGCGGTGGCCGATTTAGCTGGTGTAGAAAATGAGTTTACTGACCTGACGGGTATTACTCCGGCATCGGTAGGCTTTGAGACCCAATCGCTCAACCGCCGATTCCAAATCACCGGT
>DMST01000096.1:19432-24241 GCA_003454975.1 Cytophagales bacterium
TAGCTGCGGGTAACAATACCGATGCGGCCCAACAGATCAACGAAGCCCTGGACAATATCCTGACGGACATGCGGTCCAACCCATTCCTTAGCAATTTCGACTATTCAGTAGGCTATTTTACCGATTTGGACTACAGCGGTGCTGTACCCACGGCCACTTTCGTCATTAGCGGGCCGCTGCGCGATCCGAACGTGAGCGCCTCACCGGTCGCTGATTTTACGGGTGCACCTACCGTAACCGTAGCCGGCGGCACCGTACAATTTCAGAATACCTCCACAGGCTACTTGTCTGGTCTTAGCTGGTCTTTCCCAGGGGCTACTAGTACTACCGGTACCACGGGCCAAACACCTACGGCTACCTATGCCAACCCGGGCACCTACTCGGTGAGCCTTACAGCAAATGGGGCCGAAGGCAGTTCGGATACCGAAACGAAGAACGGCTACATCGAGGTGTATCCCGTTAGTACCCAAAATTACTGTGCTGCCTCTGCGGACCTGGATTACAATTATGTATCCCGGGTTCAGTTAGGCACCATCAATAACACCTCTGGTTGGGATAGCTATGGTGATTACCGCAATAGTTTGGCGGTATTGAGCCTAGGAAATGCGGAAACGCTTACCGTTAACCTAGACGTGGAGTCGTGGGAGTACAATGCCGTAGGTGCCTGGATCGACTGGAATCAGGATGGAGACTTTGAGGATGCGGGGGAAGAGGTGCTTCGGGTATACGGTGCTGGCCCTTACGTAGCCAGCATTACCCCACCGGCAGGGGCCACTTTGGGCACTACGGCTATGCGCATTCGGATTGGGTACGGTTCGGAAGACAAGATTACCCCTTGTGGAGTAGATACTTACATGGGGGACGTGGAGGACTATAGTATTCGGGTCAATGATCAGGCCCAGCCCACACCTCCTGTGGCCAACTTTACTGCCAGTACCACCAGCATCTTGACGGGTGAGAGTATTAACTTTACTGACCTGACAAGCAACAGCCCCACCAGCTGGAGCTGGACCTTTGCGGGCGGTTCGCCAGCCAGCAGTTCGGCACAGAATCCTACTATAGCCTATAACTCTGCGGGCACTTATGAGGTGAGCCTGACGGCTACCAATGCCGATGGCAGCGATACCAAAACGGTAAGCAGCTACATTACCGTTTCGGATCCGGTACCTACCCCACCGATAGCCAACTTTACTGCCAATGCTACTAGCATCCTGACCGGAGAGAGTGTGACTTTCAGTGATTTGAGCACCAACAGCCCCACCGGCTGGAGCTGGACGTTTTCGGGTGGTTCGCCAGCCAGCAGTTCGGCCCAGAACCCTACCGTTGCCTACAGCACAGCAGGTACGTATTCGGTGAGCCTGACGGCTACCAACGCCGACGGCAGCGATTCCAAAACGGTGAGTAGCTACATCACGGTTACTGATCCTGTGATCAATTATTGTTCCGCGTCTGCGGCCCAAAACACCAACTACATTACCCGGGTACAATTGGGCGGCCTTGACAACAGTACGAACTGGGACAGCTACGGCGACTACCGAAATCTGACAGCTACCCTGAACCAAGGCAGTACTGCTACTCTCACGGTAACCACTCTCCTAGACTACTGGACCTATAATGCGGTGGGTGCCTGGATCGACTGGAACAAGGACGGTGATTTTGACGATGCGGGCGAAGAGGTACTGCATGTATACGGTGCCGGCCCTTACACCGCCAGCATCACCCCGCCTGCGGGTGCCAATACAGGCACTACCACCATGCGAGTGCGGAAAGGCTACGGATCGGAGAGTAAAATCACCCCTTGTGGAGCGGATACCTATTTTGGAGATGTAGAGGACTACACGATCCAGATTAATGGCCCTGCTCAGCCGGTGGCCCCGGTTGCCAACTTTACGGCCAGTGCCACTACGGTAAATACGGGGCAAGTTATTACCCTCACCGATGCCAGTACCCATCAGCCTACGGCTTGGAATTGGTCGATGACAGGGGGGAGCCCGGCCAGCAGTAGTCAGCAAAATACCTCAGTATCCTATAGTGTAGCGGGCACCTATACCATTACCCTGACCGCTAGCAATGGAGCGGGTAGTGATAGCCACTCCATCACCGTCACGGTGAACGATGCACCGCCTAGCTACTGCATTCCCACTACGTCTCTGGATTATAACTGGATCAGCCGGGTGGCCTTCGCCAATCTGGATGTAGCCAGCAATGCCTGGAACAACGGCTACACCGATTTCACAGGCAACACCGCCAACGTGAGTACGGGCAGCACCTATACACTCACCGTAGAACCCAATGTTGACTATTGGTCGGGTATCGATGTACAAGCCTGGATTGATTGGAACCGTGACGGTACCTTTAGCAGCAGCGAGCGAGTGTACGCACGCCGTGGAACGGGTCCATACAGCAGTAATGTCAGTGTACCTACCAACGCAGTTCTTGGTAGTGTACGCATGCGGGTGCGGTTGGCTTACGGTAAATCGCCCGACCCTTGTGAGTCGGATACCTATATGGGCGAGACGGAAGACTTTTTGGTGAACATCAGCAGCGGAACTGCCGGCCCGGCAGGCTGGGTAGGGCAGAAGCAGCCTGCCCTCAGTGTTTTCCCCAACCCTAGCAACGGTCAGTTTACGCTAGAGCTGTCAAGCCCGGCCTTGCAAACGGTCTCGGTATACGTATTGAGCCTGGAAGGTAAAATGGTGTACCAGAAATCTATTTCTACTGAAGGTCTTACTCGACATAGCCTGGATCTGAGCCACCTGAGCACGGGAATTTATTTCCTTAAAGTAGCCTCCCCGGATCGGGTACAAAATCTGGAACTGACCATTCTGGAGTAGGAAAGGTGCCTACCAATTTGTGGTGGGAGACAACCCCTCCTTCATATAAAGAGCCGTCCCATATCCGGGACGGCTTCCTTATTTCACATCATTTACCCCAAAGATCGTCTTCAGCTGATCCAGCACCTGACCTCCGCCAGATACGNNGATACGGTGATGGTGTTGATCTTATCGGCAATCTTCTCTACGTACTCCATCTCTTTCAGCTTGTAGAGCATCTGGTTGTCCTCCATCAGCTTGGCCGTATTCAGCAAGCTCCGGGTAGAAGCCGTTTCTTCCCTACGCAGAATTACTTGGGCTTGAGCCTGTTTTTGGGCAATCAGTACCTGGTTCATGATGTTCTTCATCTCACCCGTCAGGATGATGTCCTTCACACCTGAGGTGTTCAGGGCCATACCCAACTGAGTCGCCTGATCGTTCAGGGTTTCAGCCACATAGCCCGTCACCGCCTCCTTTTGCTCTAGCAGCTCATCCAGAGTCATAGAACCTACCACCTCGCGCAGCGCTAGCTGGCCCAGGTTGTACAGTTGCTGTGTTGCATTCATGTTCTCTACCAGGGCTTTCACCACATCCGTGATCTGGTAGTTCACCGTGAAGTTCATCCGCAGCGCGGCCTTATCCTTGGTCAGCATCTCCTGACCACTGATGTCCATGCTCTGTTTCCGTAGGTCAGCTACCCGTACATCCACCCGATGGGCGTTCTTCCAGAAGTAAAACACACCTTCGTCCAGCGTTTGGGTGAATTTACCATCGATGAAAAGGGCACCTTTCTGGCCGATACCCACCGTTACCACCGTAATGAAAGCGCTAAGGGCACGTCCGTTCAGGATCTCCCGGTTCAGGCCCTCATCTATCCATACCTTCGTACGGTCGTACCGCTCAAACGTGTTATTTATCACTCCTTTCCAGTAAGCAGTGGTACCGGCTGTCAGGGCTTCGGCGAACACACCGTCTTCGTATCGAAGTACCAGCTCGCCTTCCTTCACCCGAACCACCTCCAGCTTCGAAGCCAACCCTTCATGCTGTAGCAGCAGATTTATATTGTGAGTGGGCCGGAACTCCACGCTCATATCGTACACCTCTACAGTGCACTGACCCCACAATCTGTACTGGCCGGTAGTCAAAACCCGGTCCAGTTGGCCACGGCGAAAAATCAATCCGACTTTACCCATGGCGATGTTCATTGTTCTGAACATTGGTCTATGGTTTTGTGCCCGGACCGAAGCCTAGGCGGTTACACAATTGCCACCTGCGGATGTGCACCCGTCCGCGGGTAGTTTTTTTATTTTAACAACATCCTATCAGGGCCTGACCTTCTTGAGTTTTGAATGAGAAATTCACCTCTGGCTCTTATCTCACAGGATTTACTCATCTGGTCCTTACAGGGTTGAGTTCATGGCTTACAAAAAAGAAGGCCACCGACACCCCACTGCCGTCTGAGGCGGAGCGAACCTTGAGAATCCTTGTTAGCACCAAAGGCACCTCGCTACCTGCTTTCGGCCAGCCGAAAGCTCGTTCACGAAGTGTGTTCGGGCAAACACAGGTTCGGTATCCAGTCCACTGCAAGCCCCTCTTGCAGTCTTTCTCCTCCTACCGGAGTAGGAGAGGAGAGGCGCCGGTGCTACCTCCTTGCCTTCCATTTTATCCAAGCGAAGGCGGCTTGCTTCACAGGTGATGGATTGGTTTACCATCGGACCAGATTACAAGTCTGGTGCTCTACCATTGAGCTACACTGTTCGAAATACAGTGACGGGATTCGAACCCGCGACTCCCAAATACTACGCTCTACCTTTGAGCTACAGGCCCATGTTTTATTCTGCATGTGCGGGCCCGGGAGGATTCGAACCTCCATCCTTAGTATCCCTCTGGGCTGGGCAGCCTACACGTCACAAGGCAGCATACCGTTACCTACTGGTCGGCACTCGGATGCCATCAGAAACATCCGGTAACACCTTGCGGGCGTACTGTCCCACGC
>DMST01000096.1:24308-33391 GCA_003454975.1 Cytophagales bacterium
CCGAAGATCTTTCAACAGGCGTGGAAGGGAGCGTCCTGATCAGCGGACATCTCCTTCCGGGCTTAGCTCCCTCGTTTCGGAGCTTTTTCGGAACATAGCCGGGCAAACGGAACCCTGGCGTGTGGCCTTTAACCACTCTCCGAACGCAGGAGGCACCCGTTTTGCCCCTCCCGGCAGCCAAGCCGCCTGTTGCATAGTCGCCAGAGCAGGAATCGAACCTGCACTACCGGGTGGTTATACCCGACAGTCGCCTTCATCTCTGGCCTGCACCTCGTCAGTGGAAGCGCATGATTAGCTGGTATTAGGCTTTGATTATCAGGGTGATAGCATTGGAATCACAGTTTTCCTATTCCCCCGATCCCTGATGCCGAAACAGGATTCGAACCTGTATCCTCAGAGCCAAATTCTGAGATCCTAGCCTTTGGACCATTCGGCAAAATGCTGTGTCCATCCACCTCGCTTGATACCCCAGATCATAGAAAGCTTCCTGCTTTCTCTTTTCCGGATTTTCCCCTCCTTCTCCAAGAGCGGTGAGCCTGCGGATGGATGGTTACACTACCGGGCAACAAAAAACCCGGCCTGTTTTGGGGCCGGGTTTCGAATAGCTCGCCGAATGGTTATCGGCTTGCCACGATCGAATGCTCCGGCCGGTGGTGGATCCTCAAAGACGCGATTTTCTGCCTGTTGCGTAGGCATACTCTTCCCGTGCGAGGACTGACCCCACTGTGCGCAATCGCGAGTAATGATTTTAAGATCCAACATAGTTTTCTTCGTTTTTATGCAACAAAAAACCCAGGCTGTTGGGCCTGGGTTGGTATATGCTTGTTTCACTACAGTTACCAGAGCCCGGGCCCTCCTTTCAGTACAATGAACACATCTTGCTCACTCCATTGGGGAGCGCATGTTCCGTTTGTATGTAGTGATAAATATTTCATTTCTTTTGCTGTTTTGCGTTGCAAAGGTTGGGGCTTTACGGGAAATGTCCAAAGCTTTTTTGAATTATTTTAAAATTAACCCTGATAACTACTTGTTTTTCAGGGATTTATGATTGGATTAAAAAGTGGGTTCTGCGCAAAGCAGGGTTTAGTGTGAGTAGAATATTAAGATTGATGGCTTGTTATACAGACAGTTACTCATTTGTCCCGGCAGTGTCAAGGTACTTGCACTTTAAATATCCCTCCTAAGTACCAGTTATGGGAAGATATTTTTCATTGATTATTTTTTATATATTGGTAATATAAATTTTTACAAAAAATTACCTTCTTTTCACTATCTCAATTATTTGTTATGTTGAATGCATAAGAACAGAATACCCAATGATTTCATTACTAAGAACGGCTTCCTCTAGCACTGATTTTTCAACCTTGGTTAAGATGCTAGACATCGATTTGGCAGAGAAGGACGGCGAAGACCATGATTTCTACCATAAATACAATCAGCTAGATGACATCAAGCACGTGGTGATGGCCTATTTGCAGGATCAGCCCGTGGGTTGCGGTGCTTTCAAGCCTTATAATCAAGATACCATAGAGATCAAACGAATGTTCACCTTGCCGGAGGCGAGAGGACAGGGGGTTGCCGAAAAAGTCCTATTAGAACTGGAGGCTTGGGCAAAAGAAAATGGGTACAAGCGATCCGTTTTGGAAACAGGAAAAAAGATGGAGGCCGCCATCCGACTCTATCAGCGCAGCGGTTACCAAAGCATTCCTAATTACGGACCCTATGTGGGTATGGAAGCAAGTGTATGCTTTGAGAAAGTTTTGAAATGAAGTAGGAATCGCTGTAAAAGACGTCAAGTACCTTCCGTCTGGGCGGCGCGATTTTAGCCGGATGGTAATGATTTTGGATCAAAACTGGGATTTAGTCAGAGGGACCTAGCCTAAGGAGAGAGGGTTTTCTTGTGCTAAAGCACTAGAAATTCAGATGCTTTGCCCCCGAGCTAAAGCTCAGGACCATTGAAAACCAAGACTTTACACCCTTCCCGCTGAAAAATTTTGGATTTGAAGTCCTAGGATAAGCTCTCAACCTTCTCTATTTCAGGGAATTAGCAATTTTTTAGGAGGCCCGAAGCGAAAGGAGGATGGATCCTTCTTTCACAGTTCTGTTTGGTGATTACTGGCATCCACCTGACATTTCCTCTGGTGTAGACAAAAAGAACTTTTGCTCCAGAATGTAGAGGGGAATTATTGGTTTCGCTTGAGCCAATAGGCTTCAAACTGTTCAACCGTTTCTATTGATTGTCCTTCTACTTCAATTTTGTTCCCACGTTCCACCTCGGCTTTAAAAAAATTGTATTGAAAGTCTTCTTGGGCCTGAAATGTAGTAGTTTCCACTGCTTTTATTAATTCCGAAGCTTCGCTACAGAGCTTTTCCCATATTGGTGCATTGGGCCCATCTGTAGCATACACGAGAATGGGACGCTTACTCACCTTGGCACGAAAGAAATCAAGCACTTCGTGGAATACTTTCTCGCGATCTTCTTTAGTTAGTTCTTCATTTTGTATGCTGTCGAAATGAATTCGGTACCCGTTTATGACCGTAGTTGCGATTTCTAACTGTTTAGAGCCTAGGGTGTAGGTGATCCATTCACCCCGAAATCCAAGCTTTATGTGAGGGTACTTGTTAGTCTTCTTTCGAAAGAGTCCCATAGGTCGTTGTTTAATTGAAATGATTAATCCTTCTCCACATTCCTTACTTCAGAAATACAAGTATCCTCCCATTTACTCCCTGGATACACCGAAAGAATTTTGATAGCTAGGAACCGACCGGTTATGTTTTCGTCTGTGTAGTATTCATCAGTAAGAGTGGGTAGGTAAAGAGATTGATATCCATTGAGATCCTCTAGAGTTTGACGACCTTTTTTCACCACCTTCAGGTTGAGGTACTCATTGCCGTATTGGGTATACATAATCTGGGAGTTAGTATCCAGAATGGCAATTTCAATTTCTTTCGGACGGCTATTGAACTGGAAAAGATTTTTCGATTTTCCATACCCTGACCATATCTCTACGGGTTGTGACAAATCCAGACAAGGGATGATAATTACTTCGCCCAGGCCCTGTCCGTCTTTGCCTTCTACCCAAGCAGTGGCAGGATCCCCGTCTTGCAGATTCCCTGCCGAATACCGACAAGTCCAGCTTTCGTAAGGTGTATCCTGCAATAGGTCCTCATTGTCTTCCCCTTCATCTCCTTGGTTAGGTGGTGTACCCGAGGGCATCAGGATGGAAGTAGAAAGGCCATCGAGTCCCACTCCTTGGCAGCCATGAACGTACAATCGTTCAAGTGATCCATTTTCAAAAATGTTGTAAAGTTCCTCGTTCGGGTTTTCACAAGGAAATAAATCTCGCTGAGCGAGAGCTTCCGAAGAACATAGGCTTAAGATCAATACTAGAGCAGCGGAAATTCGTGTTTGCATGTTAGGGTATGGGTTGTATCGCGAATCCAATTCAACGTTTGAGTCACAAGTATCCTGCCATCCTGTGACAGTATTCATCGATAGATGGTATGTTGAGGAAGTTACGAATCCCTACTAACAAAAACACCCCGAGCAAATGCCCGGGGTGCTTGATCTCAATTGCCTGTAGTTTAAGATATCTCCGCAGGAGTACCTTCGGGCACCTCTACTTTGATAATGTTGTGTCGTTTCATGAACAACAGCAAACCCCGTACGGTCTCTTCAAGTGAAGGATCCGCCTGCCCGTAAGGAGACATGTCGCGGAACTGTTGGTACTTGGTGCTGTCGTAGCGCTTGAATTCCATCGAAGAAATCTTGTCTACCGAACGCACAAAGAAGTCCAGCAAGGGGAAGAGCAAATCTTCTTGCTCACAGCGTTCCACAATCTGGTTTACAAATTTTTGCGTATCGAAACGATCGAAAGTAACACCGGTGATCTGGTTGATGATTTCCGTAATGTCCATCATCGTATTGTAATCATCACGTACCACGTGATAGGTACCCCCCATGGACTCTTCGATTCCCGAAATGGCAATGATGTTATTCGCTGCTACATCGGCAGGAGTGAAGCTCACTTGGTTGTGGGCATCTACATCGATCATCTGATTGACCATGAATGCCATCAAACGTACCGAGATGTCAAAGTTGTTACCACCACCATCAATGGAAGGAGTGATCAAGGCCGGACGGAAGATCCGGGCTTTTAACCCGTGCTTGTTCATAGCATCTACTACAATCCGCTCCGATACCCACTTGGTTTGGCTGTAGCCAAAGTCGAGTAGGTTCAGGTTGTCGTTGTAGTCTGCTTCCAAAAGCACATCCTTTACAGCCCAGCCCCAAGTAAAGGTGGTAGAGATGTGGTTCAACACCTTGGCTTTGCCATCGAGGGCAAAACGAATAATCTCGTCCGTTCCTAGTACGTTGGCATCCCGCATCTTCTCATAGTTGAAGAGGTAATTCACCAAGGCACCGTTGTTGTAGATGGTGTGGCACTCATTAGTCAGCTTGGTCCACATTTCGGCCGAAAGTCCCAGCCGGTTTTTACCCAAGTCACCACACACGGCTACTACGCGCTCTTCAAACTGCCGCTTAGACTCTTCGGTAAACACACCGTTGAGTTCCATGGCATTGCGCAAGCGCTCCATGCCTTTTTCTTCCGTAGAAGCCCGCACCAGAATGTAGATGGTATCGTTGGATTGCTCCAACAAGCTCTTAATCAGGAAAGGGCCGAAGAAACCAGTACCGCCTGTCAGGAATATTTTTCCACTATTGAGGAATTCAGGATCGTATTCCGTTACCTCAGGAGCGATTTTCAAAGTCACATCCTCCATCATCCGCTTCTGCTCACGTTGTACGTGCTCTTTTTGCAGACGCAAAATGGCATCCTTCATCCGCTTGATAGCCAGCTTAGAAGAGGTACGGAACTGCTCGATGAGATCAAAGAACTCTGAAATACTGATTTCTTGCAGAAGACGTGTGTCAATCTGCTTGCTCATCGTTTTGGCGCCCTTGTTGGCCAATAGCTCCTTGATATCATGTATCAGTACGGCAAGATCAAGCGAGTCTAAGGCATGAACCAGTGAATACGTTTCGTCTCCGGTAAAACCGTATTTGGCTTTCAGCTTCATGAAAGGACTTTCATCCTCGTGGTGGCCGTTACCATTTCCGTTTCCGTTGCCATTACCATTTCCGTTCCCGTTGCCGTTCACCGAGCCCTCGCTAATCTCGCTTGCAGAACTGAAGTTCTCAATTACCTCAAGCTCACCTGCCAGCCACATTTGCTTGGTCTTCTGACGCATGATCTTGCCCGAAGAGGTTTTAGGGATACTCTTCGTAGTCACGAACGTGAGCGAGTGGGTCACGATATTGAGTTTCTTACGAATCTCTTCGGTGATCTTGATGGCACTCGGGATCTGTTTCTTATTCTTCACCCCAGCCACTACTACCAACTTCTCCTCGCTACCTTCAGTGATTTCAAAGGCAGCCACAAACCCATTCCGGATGTTGCTGCTGCTATCCACTACAATGGCCTCAATGTCTTGAGGGTAGTAGTTCAAGCCGCGTACAATGATCATATCCTTCAAACGGCCGCAGATGTAGAGTTCATTGTCATACAAGAAGCCCATATCTCCGGTACGCATGTAGGTATCGGTATCTTGGTGCCCGTTACTACTCTGGATTACCGCCTCAAACGTTTCTTTGTTCTTTTCAGGACGTCCCCAGTAACCTAGGCATTTGGATTTTCCTTTCACCCAAACCTCACCAATGGAGTTGTCACCCAAATCCAGGTGGGTATCAGGATCAACAATCTTCACTACGTTGTCACCAATAGCAGGTCCACAGCTTTGGATTTCAGTTACGTCCTCTTCTTGTGAGTCGTCTACGATCTCCAGCTTGTTGATCTGTAGCTTAGTGGTATCCAGCGAAAGGGATTTGTGTCCGTAGTTGGTTACAGCTAACGTATTTTCCGCCAAACCAAACGCAGCGTAGTGCGCTTTAGGGTCCAGGCCATAAGGCTTGAAGAATTCAATAAATCGGCGATATACTTCAGGACGTACAGGCTCCGCAGCGGTCATCAAGAAGCCCAAAGAACTAAGATCAATTTTGGACAGGTTCTCTTCTGTCAACTTACCTGGCTGCAAGATGTAGTCATAAGCAAAGTTGGGAGCAGAAGAGGCGGTGCCTTTATATTTGGTAATCATCTCCAGCCAGAGGGCAGGACGACGAATAAAATCCAGAGAAGAGAAACCGTGAGTGGTACCACCCATGATGGCAAAGAAGATGTAGTACCCAATCAACCCCATATCATGGTATTGAGGCAACCAGGAAATACCAATGGGGGACTCATGATCTACGGTGATGTGTGCATTGGTCACCATGTTCTCATTGCTCACCATTACACCTTTAGGATCACTGGTAGACCCTGATGTGTACTGAATAAACAGGATGTCGGATTCGTTGCGTGGAGCTTCTGCACCGGCCATATCCCTAAATTCCTCGGTATTGATCCAGGGTAGGGTAGAAAGGTCGGTCTTATCCTTCATGTTATTCCTTTCCAAGTTCAACTTCAGCGAGAAGTAGTAGTCTTGGTCCGTCAACACGGCTTTAGCACCCGAATCCTTGGCAATGAACGCCATCTTGTAGAAGGCGGCCTGGAACCCGGAGGTGGCAGGCGGGTAAGTAGGTACCGGAATCAATCCCATCCGAACGCAAGCGAAGAATGCGCAGATCATCTCAACTCCAGGAGGGAAGGCCAACAGAATACGATCCTTCGGTTGAAAGTTGTGATTGATGGCTAAATGAGAGGCAATGACCTCGATCCGGTGGTTAAACTCTTCATACGTGTAGTGTTCTTTGACTTGGCCATTAATGTCAGAGAACGAGAACAGGGTCTTGCCCGGTTGCTCATGCACACGGTCATGAAAGTGTTGTAATACTGTCTTCACAAAGCGTTCCTTTTAATATGTGCGAGATCTTGAGTCTCCTACAAGGCGGCAAATTACACAATTACGTTCAACTATCTATTGGGCAAAGTGGCCTAGTTGCAGGAGAGGGCAAACCGCAAACGTTTTATAAGGTCAATTCCTTAAAATTTTGTTTTGCGGTTCTGGATAATCACATGAGTTGTTATGGTTTTTTTGATGCAAGACCCATTCAATTTTCGGTAGAATGGTCCTGTGGGTATGGATTTCCGAGTACTTCCCGGTTCCTTTATTTTTATGCTGTTTGGCTTAAGGTTAGTTGGTTTTTCTCTTCCCCCATGTGCTTTAGATAAGACAAGTGGGAGCGAATGGCACTCAGGAAGGTTGGATTTTCCTGATAAGTAACCCCATATTTTTCAGCCGTGCTCTTTACAATTTTTGTCAATTCTGGATAATGTGTGTGGCACACATTTGGGCATAGGTGATGGATTACGTGTAAGTGCAGTCCTCCACTGAACCAAAATAGAAACTTGCTATTCACACCGTAGTCGGTAGTGGTAGCAAAAATGTGGTACACATGATGATCGTAGTCTTTCCGTGAGGCTGGATGCTCGGCTCCCTCTACACTGTGTGAGGTTTGAATGATGGAAGCTCCAAAGGCTCCGTTGATGGCATGGCCGATCAGGAAAAGAGTAAATACCGTCCAAAAGGAGAGGTCGAGCAGCATAACCGGAAGCACGATCATATAAGAAACGTAGAAGCTTTTCCAGAAGAACAGAGACAAATAGTCCTTCCAGCTGTGCTTCATCTGCTTCATCTTTTTGGTGTAGGGAAAGAAGTAGCATTCGAAATCTTTAGTGAAAGCCCAGTCCGTAGTGAATACCATGTATAATAGGTAAACATATACGTGCTGAAACTTATAGTAGGGGCGCCATTTCCGAAATATGGAGTAACGGAGCAATCCGCGGGCTTCCATGTTTTCGTCTTCACCCTGGATGTTCATGACGTTGTGGTGTTCCACATCGTGTAGTTGCCGCCACATCCGTGCATTTAAACCCACCAAGTCAAAAGAATAGGATAGGACTTTCGAAAGCCGTTTATTTTTGAAAATGGCGTAATGGTTGGCATCGTGCCCAATGTTGAGACCAATGTAGATCTGCGAGAAGGTGTGGAACAAGTAAAGTGCTGCGAAACCCCAAAGAGGGAGTTGCAGGGTGAATAGGAGTAATAAGCTACCCAGCCACCAAACGGCTGATGCGATGACCTTTATTCGCATGCGGCGGTCGGCTAACTTAGATAGGTTGTTGTCCTTGAAATACCGATGAATGTTCTGATACAATTCACGGGTAAAAGCATCAGCTGCCATAGATTTTCGTTAGTTGTAGGGTGCTGCGAGTGTTGCGGTGCTCACAGTTCTTTTGATTTTTTTAGGTTAGAAAGAAGGCAAATGCCTCGTATCCAACGCTTTTCAATCCATTTTAACGTCAAAAATGGGGTAAATCGCCTGAAAAAGGCAAATAGCTAGGTTAACTTTTTGCTGTTTTTATCAACACCCCTCGCTAAATGATTGGCTCAGGGGGCTAATCTTCGCCGATCCCATTTCCCTTCATTCGTTTGCGTATATAGCAATCGATCATGCAAACGACTGCGACGACCCTGCCAAAACTCTACCGAATGTGGAGTGATGTCATAACCTCCCCAGTGGTCAGGCCGGGGTACCTCCTGGCCCTCAAATTTTTTCTGGTAGGTACGTTCCCGTTCTTCCAAAAAGGCACGGTTGGGGATCTCTTCGCTTTGGGGGGAGGTCCAGGCTCCTAGCTGGCTACCTCTAGGTCGCACGGCAAAATAGGCATCGCTACTAGCAGCAGACTGCTTCTTGGCTGTACCTAGCACAGTAACCTGCCGTTCTAACTCTAGCCACAAAAATGATAAGGCCACCTTGGGATTTTCTGCCAATTGAAGACCTTTGCGGCTTTGGAAATTGGTATAGAACACAAATTTTCCGTTTTCAAGGCCCTTGAGTAGGACCACACGGGAGAAGGGTTGTCCTGACTGATCCACCGTAGATAAGGTAAATGCATTGGGCTCAGGCACTTCGGCATTCATAGCCTCCTGAAGCCAATGATTGAATTGGACCATTGGATCGGTGGCCGCATCAGCGATGTTCAATTGGTGGCGAACGTATTCTTCCCTTAAATCAGCGAGTG
>DMST01000417.1:0-1379 GCA_003454975.1 Cytophagales bacterium
GGTGGCCTACGCCGGACAAGAAATGACCGAGCGCCTTATGGTGCGATAAATCACTATAAAACGAAAACCAACGGTAAGGCCGCTTCCTCAGGGAGCGGCTTTATTTTTTTGTGGCCCCCGGATGGAGATGGTGCCAGTGAGCGTGCGAGGAGCTGCAGGGGTCTACCAGGAATAGGAGCCGATCGGCACAATTGCCCCTGAAGGCTAGCTTCACTACTGAGAAAGGGGGCAACTCCGAACACGGAGGCTTTTGTAGGGTCTGCTATGAGTCTCTAACCATAGTGCAATGGTTTGCATAGGCAAGTGCCATTGAACCTTTTCTTTTAATGGCCGCAAAACCCGCTCTACCGGGCCGCTTTTCCGAGGCGGTTTCACCTTATTATTTGCAAACTCAATGGCCCATGACTTTGTCCAATACAACAACGCGCATTCATGTAGTGGATGCCTTACGGGGCTTTGCCCTGGCCGGGGTAGCCCTGGTACATATGGTAGAACAGTACATAGCGGGGCCTACGCCGGAGGGCTTTATGGAGGGGATGGAGGGCCTACCCGATCAGATTGTCCAGGGACTGTTGCAGGTCTTTTTCATCGGGAAGTTCTTTGGGCTATTCTCTATCCTATTTGGGCTTAGTTTTTCTATTCAGCTAGATGCGGCGGCCCAGAAAGGCACCTCTTTCATGGGGCGTTTTCTTTGGCGTTCCTTCTTGCTTTTTCTTATTGGCTATGTGCATCAACTGTTCTATCGGGGCGACATTCTTACGATTTATGCCTTGCTGGTGCCCTTTTTTATCCCTTTTCATCGCCTGCAGGCGAAGTGGATACTGGTAGCGGCGGCGCTGTGCTTCCTTAGTTTACCGCGGTTGATCTCCTATGCTCTTTTTGGCAACAGCCCCTTCTTTGGTTTGCCCGAGGGCTTTGTGACGCCCCAAGAGCAAGCGTACTTCCAGGTGATAGAGTCGGGTAGCTTGCTTGAAGTAATGGAGCAAAACGCCGGCTACGGCTTCAAGGCCAAGATGAACTTTCAGCTACAGATTTTCGGCCGAATTTATTACACCTTGGGCTACTTCCTGATTGGGCTCTGGCTGGGTAAAATGCACGTATTTCAGCGGATTGCCGATTTGAAACGCCCCCTGGTCAAGGCGCTTTTGTGGTGCCTGGTTGCCCTGGTTGTCTCCTTTGCTGGAGCCGGAGCTTTGTTTTCTACCGCGCCTCAGCCGGTAGATTTTTCCTCCTGGCACCATGCCCTTGCCATGAACGTTTTTGACTGGACCAACCTGAGTATGACGATCCTCATCCTACTGAGTTTTTTGCTACTATACCGCAAGTCTTGGTGGCAACGGCGTCTGTCGTCATTTGCCCCCTATGGCCGCATGGCCCTA
>DMST01000417.1:1410-2844 GCA_003454975.1 Cytophagales bacterium
AAGCCCTAAGCAATTATCTGCTACAATCTCTTGTGGGTACGGCCCTCCTTTTCGGATGGGGACTGGGGTATCTGGGGCACATTCGAAGTCTGTACCTTTTCATAATGGCCCTGCTCCTCATAGCCCTGCAGAGCTGGGGCAGCAAGCTATGGTTACGACATTTCCGCTACGGTCCGCTGGAGTGGCTATGGCGCAGCGGCACTTATCTGAAATGGCAACCGCTACGCAAGCCGAAGGCGCAGGAATAGCCTTGGCCGCAGGACTATAGCTTGTCCTCGAACATGCGGTTTTCCTTCTCATACTCCTTGCGTAGGGAAACTACCAGGGTATCGTGAGAGATGGTATTGGCGCTCTGACTCAAGGTATGGATGAAGCACTGCTGCACCACGTTGCTAATCTGGGCGGCGGTGAGGTCGTACTGGCGGGCCAGGGTGTCTACGCTCACGGCGGTATCCAGCGGCAAGTCTTGCGGCAGAATGCTTTCCCAGATACGCAAGCGCTCCGGGTACTTGGGCGCCTCAAAGTGTACCATGCTCTGGAAGCGCCGCAGAAAGGCCTTGTCGATATTGTCCTTGAGGTTGGAGGCCAGAATCACCAGCCCCTCGTAGCTTTCTACCCGCTGTAGTAGGTAGGCTACCTCCTGGTTGGCGTAGCGATCGTTGGAACTCTCGTTCTCCGTCCGCTTACTAAAAAGCGCATCGGCCTCATCAAAGAACAAGATCCAGCCCTTGTCCTCGGCTTTCTTGAAGATATTCGCCAGATTCTTTTCTGTTTCGCCGATGTATTTGGATACGATCATAGAGAGGTCCACTAGAAACACGGGGCGGTCGGCGCTTTTGCCCAGCAGGCTGGCGGTAAGCGTTTTGCCGGTACCAGGAGGACCGTAGAAGAGGGCCTTGTAGCCCTTGGCTGCTCGCTTGCCCAACTCCGGATGCTCCCGCAGTTGGTTGCTGTAGGTGAGCCAGTACTCGATGTCCTGCAGTTGGGTTTGGGTTTGAGGGGCCACAATGAGGTCCTCCCAGTCCAGATCAGTTTCGATCTTGCGGGCCGGGAAGTGCGGCGACACCTTGGGCGGCAATACCTTTCCATACACCAGCTTCTGCACCAGGTCCGGGTGCGGCAGCAGCCGTCCGCTCGGCATGGGTTTGGTATCGTCCAGGTCCTCCAAATAGAGCAAGTTCTTTTTGTAGAACACGTGCTTGGCCCGGAACATCTCCATCAGCGCGTTACGCTTGCCCACGTCCCGGCCAGTGAGCAGGAACATGACCGTTTCGCCCGTGGGCACGATGCCGCGGTGCTCCTTCTCCGAGTAGCCACCAAACTCGGTGCATATGCGGTCGAAGTCTGGGTTTTTCGCAAAGAAGATATCCAGCACCTGCGGCCGAAAGCTGGGCGCCAGGGCCAACAACAGGGTAATGTGCTCCTCACGAGTGA
>DMST01000417.1:2893-10684 GCA_003454975.1 Cytophagales bacterium
GTTGTGTCGGGCCACCAGTTCATCCAGCGGGTCATCGGGTACGGCCTCGTGGGTGATGGCATCCAGCTCATCCAGTGGGTACGGCTCGTAACTTTCTATGTGCTCTACGTGCAGCTGGGCAGCCTTTTTTATGATTTCGTCCAGAAAGGTGAAGTGGTGGTTCATACGCTAGCCTTATAAAGTTTTGATCAATCGTTTCAGCAAAACATCTACCTCCTTTACCGTCCGCTTGGCTAGGTGCTCCTTGTGGGGCAAGTGAATATGGCCGTAGGTGAGGTCTTTTTGCTTGTTCTTGGTATGAATAAGGTTGGCTACCCGGTAGGGCAGCTCGTTGGAGAAGAAGTTGGACCCCGAGCCTCGGATGGCCGAGCCCTTGATCTTACTTATGGGAAAGTAGGGACGGTTAAAGTTGTGTCCTGGAAAGCGCTTGGCAAACGGCTCATTCTCTTTCCCCTGGGTACTGAGGTAGGACTGATCGAAGTAAACGAACTGCCTTTTTCCTATCCCAAACGTTCGCCCTAGGTTCTTCCAGCCCAGTCGAGGAATCATCTTTTTGGTGGGTAGGTTCGTTTCGTAAAACGCCGGTTTGCCGGGTGCAATCTTGCCGCGGGCACTCTGGGCGTTGTTGTCTCCGGCCCCACCCCGATAGTTGGCGTAAAATCGCTCGATATCAATCACCTTGGCTTCCCCTTGGCTGAAGGTGACGATGGCGTCCACTTTATCCAGATAAGGAGCCAAAAACTTCTCTACCTGTTTTCGGTCAAAGGCCTCGTAGGATACCGGGAAAATAACCGCCTCGATTCTGGCCTGCTTCTTTCTAGCCCCCAAGGTTTGCCCATCAAAATGGAGGGCCACCTGGGCCGAGATATTGCGGGCCTTATCGTTGATTCGCAGCTTATCAAAGGGGTCAAAACCTGCAATCAGGATGCGCTTCACCTTACGGTCTGCTGGGAACCCTATCTGGGCATCGCGCATGCCCCGGCTCGCCTGGTCCAGCAGCTGCATGTACTGCGGCAGCTGCGACTTCACATGGTTCAGAAGGTTTCGGTTCTTAGGCAGTTCGGCCCTCAGCAATCGCATCATATGGAGCCGGGCCCAGTACAGGTTGCCGTCTAGCGGTAGGGCTCCTCCTGCCCTACCCGCATTTCCTTTGATGCGTTGCGCAAACTTATCCCAGAGCTGAACCCCGGTACTGACCACCAGGTCTTCCAACTCCTGAGCATCTTTGAGGGTATTCAACTTGGTTTTAAAGGCATTTACCAGGGCAACAGCTTCTTTATCGGCTTGGTACCCCTGCTTTACTTTGGCTTTGTTGACATCCTTTTCTTCCTTGGTGTAAGCGAAGGAATTGCCAATATCCACCAATTTGTCAGCCCTAGCGTCATACTGAAAGTAAGTGCGCCCGCCGCCCGGTTTTTGATACTCAAAGTAGTTTTGCGCCGCTACTTGGGCGGGCAGCTTGGCCCGTATCTTTTTGTAGTAAGCCAGCAGGGCGGCTTCTACATTGGTGGCCCCTGACTTGGGCGGTTTATAGCTGGCCTTTTGCCGGATGTACAGGTTGCCCCCTACTAAATAATGCCCAAACCGATCGTCGGCGACAGGGGCATGCTCCGTACCCTCTCTTTGGAAGAGGTAACCGCCGGAGGATACTTGCTCGGCTTGGAATTCTGCAGGATCTTGTAGGGTAGTTCTCATGGCAACAGGGTCATTTTTTTCTACCCGGGGTAATTCTAACTCCCAATAGAGCGGGAGGTGTATCTTTTAGGTTACCCCCCGTTAGAGAACCGAAAACACCAATCTTCTCACCGTTCTTGAACTGCAAAATGTTAATCCCCGCTTCTACGGTCACCTTTACATTGGACAGGTCTTGCAAATCGGCGTATATGGATGCCTTCACGTTGTAAGGCCCCATGTTATACCCCAACGATCCGTCAAACTGAGATCGTACTGGCTTAAGGCCCTCCTTTTGGCTATCCCATAGCGGATCATAATTGGTGATATTGCCTCCTTTGTAGCTGGCAGTACCCGTAATGGAACTACCCATTAAATGTCTCCCTCTTGGGAAGGTATATTTAAAATTGAGCGAGGCCCCGTAGGAGAGATCCCGGATCGCTTTTCTAGGGTCATCCGCCTCCCTGCTTTGGCCTTCGGTGTGGAACAAGTCTATATAAGGCTTAAGCTCCAGGTAGTTCCGAGCCTGTTCGTCCTGCCTACGCCAGGCCGCATTGACCCCGAACCGATAGTGTTGACTGCCGTCTGGATTGGGGTTTTCATCCAAATACTTCGTATTATCCCCAAACCCACCGAAGTCCTGAAATAGCAATCGGATATTATCCAGTTCGCCCCTTCGTCGACCGTATCCTGTCGGAAGCTGGGAATGCATACCTATGGTACCTCCTAAGGAAAGAGAGGTTTGGTTCCCGAAGATATCTTTTCGAACCCGCCCCAGGTTTCCATAAACCTGCGCGTGCACCTGCCCTGCTTTATCAAACCTATCATTGGCAGCATAGGCATTAGCAGCAGCAAACCGTGCTTTGTTGTCATCCTTGTACCAATTATCATCGGTACGAATACCCAGCTCCCATGATCGGTTCATGGTTCCGTCTGCCAGCGGGTAGGTCCGGTTGTCTTTGAGAATGGGAAATTTTTGCCCAAAAAGATTGACCAGCGATAGGGCATTGGCAGGATTCTTCTGGTGCTTGATGCCATCGATCACCACCAGCGTAGTCACCCCAGTGAGCAAGGGCCATTTGACGTATTTTTTCTCCCACAGTTTGCCCAGTCCATCGGTGATGTAGGGTAAGGCGGGGCCAAACGTAAACAGGCCATACTGTTTGGCCCGTTCTCCTCCGCCTGCTTTTAGGGCTTTAAGCAACGGGTTTTCCCGTTTCTCCTTAGCAAACTTGTCTTTTTGTGCTTGAGTAAGCTGCTCAAATACGGTATAATTTTCTTCCTTCGTGGGGGAGAGGAGTTTGGTAAGGCCTATTTGCCCCTTGGTTCGGTAGTTGGGGCTTTTCTTACTTCCTCCCAGACTGATCATAGCCTCCGGATAGGCCTTGGGAAATTTCTTATCTAGTTCAACCTGCTTCTTGTTCGCTTCTATATCCTGAATCTGCTGCAGGGTATAGGCGTTTGCCTCATTGAATTGGAAACTGCCATCCAGTCCCGTGGGCAAATTAAACAGCTTGTTGGTATTCATGCCCGAACGGTATTGACTCCGGATATCCGTCAGCGTCTGGAAATTGGGCGTTTTCCAATACTCAAAAAAGTCTCCTGGATACTTCGGTGAAAAGGTTTGCTGTTCTCGGGTGATGGCCCGCAAGTACAGGCCTGCCCCGTGGCGCTTCAAAGTACCATCTGGGTTATACTGAGGCTTCCATTTCTCATCCCGAAGTCTTCTTCTCTCCTCTTTAAATGCATTCACACGCTCCTTTCGGACGCCCCTTTCCTTCATTTCCTTTTTAAGCTGATGAGGCTTGATCCCACCTTTCATCATGCCCACGTATTCGCCGGATTTCATCCCCCCCGACATCAGCCCGCTCAGGTATTTCTTGTGCCTTTCCTTCATCAATCCAGCATAATACTTGTCCATTTGAGACGGGCTCCTGTTCAGATACTTTATGATCAGGATGACGTTTTCACGCGTCAGTTGCTGGTGTTTTTTCACCCCTTCATCGTACAGGTAGGCTTGTGCAAGCCGCCGGGCGGCCTCTTTCACGGGGTCCTTTTGGTCCTTTTTCGCGGGTATGGGTCCCAATAGAGTACTTACCAGAGCCTCTGCTTCAGCCCCCATCTTGCCCCCAGCCAATTTCTCCAGGGTCTTCTCCTTGAGCAACCGGATGGC
Source organism: Cytophagales bacterium (assembly GCA_003454975.1). Classification (GTDB taxonomy): domain Bacteria; phylum Bacteroidota; class Bacteroidia; order Cytophagales; family Cyclobacteriaceae; genus DMST01. The sequence goes on from DMST01000417.1 coordinate 6,738, forward strand.
CTCCTTTTGCGCGGCAGCCAATCGGCCCCTATCAGGATTTTCTGTACGGTCATAGCTCAGCCGTTCCTTGTTCTTTTTCAGGAGACCTCCCATATCCGACTTGGAAGCATCACGAAAGGCCAGCAGTTCTTGGGTGGAAAGGGATGCATTGGTCAACTTACCGTAAGCTTTCAGCAGTAACTGGTTTCGCTGGCTATTGTACTGGTTGAATTCTTCCCGCACCTTATCCCGACCAGCAATGCTACTGGCAAGTGACTCAATCAACTCTACTCGTTTCAGCTTTTCGTCAAACCCGTGTTTTTTCTGGAAATCCTTTACATCCCGGTCGTATCCCGCTTGGTCATCTCCATATTCGCTGCGCTGGGGCATTCCCGGCAGCTGCTGCGTGCGGGCCCACCAAGCATTGAGCTGTGCCCGGGTATCGATGGTAAATGCCTCATAGGTCTCCGGATCGTGATCATATACCTTCTTCAGGTTCTTGAGGTCTTTATAGCGGTCAGCCCCCGAGTCCAGCTGCTTTTTGATACTCGCATCCCGGGCGTTGGTCCCTTTGTATTTACCAGATTCCAGTTTGGAGATGCGTGCACTGGCTCGGTTAAAGCCTTTATCGTCTGATATGAACGACTTAGCATCCTTCAAATCCTTTACGGACCGCTCCTTTTGCTGGTCTTTTTTGTACTGGTCCTCCAGCACCTTTAGGTCCTTGTCAATGTCCAGACCGGCATGACCTCCCCCACCAGCCATCAGCTGGGTAATGCTCTTGCCCTTACTACCCAGGGAGGTAGCGGGGGTACTGTGTTCTTGCTGAGAGATATGTTGTAGCATGTCTATGCAGGGATTAGGAGCGTTTTAGAATTATTTCTTTTTGGCACGACGTTTCATCCGTCGCGCTTCTCGACGCATTCGACGACGTTCCTTTCGTTCTTTCACTTCCCGCTTCCCATATTCTTGCCATATTTCAATCTTGGAATCCCACAAAACTCTTTTATTCATTTGCCCTCCAGGAAAAAAATCTTCCCCTCTAGCTCTTATGCCATATGGGCCATGTCCAGACATAGGATGAAGAGAACGATCTTTTCTTTCTTTTTTCCGTCTCTTCAAAAAGGCCTTTCGCTCTTTTTTAGGCATGGCCCTTATTTCCTCTCTCGTCTTTCCGTCGGTGGTTTTATCCGAGACTTCTTCAGCTCCAGGTATCTTTGAGCTACCGTAGGTACTGGGAAAATTCCCAGTTTTACTTAGTATAGCCCGAAAGAAACCCTCCTTGGGCGCTCGCATGAATTTATGCACCTTCGCATTTTTATCATGTCCAATGGCGCGACCTTGGTAGGAACTTGCACTCATTACGTATTCTACTTTCTCAGGTAATTTGGGTAGCCTGACATGTGGATTCACTGCCAGTAAAATGCGGTTCCAAGCTTCAATTTTAGCATTATAAGCCTGAGCATAATCCTTTAGTGCTTCTGAAAAACCACGTTCGAACGCATCGCCCATACTGTTAGTCAGTATTCGAACAGTACCACCAGGACCCAACTGCTGGAAGATTTCTGCCGCATCCCGTTTCCCACGTCGGTACCCCCTCTTCCGACGGGCGGCTGGCAACCAATTGCCAAATATTCTTCCAATCACTGTCTTATTTCTACCTATACTGGAGCCATCGTATAACCTTACCTTTGTGGCTCCCATCACACGGGCCATTCCCTCCACATAGGCCTTGCCATTCCAATGCGATATAGTTCCCCCTTGTTTTTTCCTTTTCCACCACATTCCGCTAATGATAATAGCTACATTATTTTGAAGCCTTTTCTTTAGCTCAGGATCCGGATTGGCCATTCTTTTTGCAGCTTCCAAATCCGCCGACTCCTCTGCTGATTTCGCTATTGGGCTATCATCTCCTTCCCCTTCCTCCACCTCTGAAGATTTCACTTCTGGGACCTCCTTATCCGTTTCCTCCTCTAGCGTTTCTGTCTCCGCGTAATCAGAGAGCAGATCCGTAATGCTTCTACCAGAAGCCTGATGTGGGTCCTTTTCGGGGGATTCGGTAGAGTGTTGGAGTTGATGCATTGTAGAAGAAAATAGATGTTTAATTAAGGATGGTATTATCGCTTGTGCGCTCCTCTAGATCTCCCGCCTGTCTTCTGCTTGTTAAAGTTCTCTACTACTTTGGGTAGATTATGGCTCTGCCGCATTATGTTAGCCGCAGCCCAAATGAGTTCATTCATTTGGGTCCCTGTCATGATATCCCCCACCGACCCTTTAGCACTTTTCAACCCAACAACTAGACTGCTTATATCATATATTTTACCTCCAACAGGACCTAACTCTTGAACAATCCAGCCCTTGAGAATTTTATATTCTTTTTTCGGATTAAATGCATGTAGATTTAAATCAACTAGTGTATCAACTCCAGACATAAATTGATCAAGGGCAAAGACTTGACCTGCCCTTTTAAATGCTCTTCCGCCCGGCTTCTTAAGTGCTATCGTAGAAATAATAAACCCTAACGTACCTAAACCAATATTCACGTAAGCACTCACCTCCATCTCTTTGGCTCTCATTTTCCTGAGAGTCCTGTAAATCATAGCCCTACCGTCCAGAATCTGTTTTGGATGAAACCCAACCAGACTACCTCGGTAGGTACCCAGCCGTTTATGGTGCTTATAGGGATTATTCCAATTTTTGGAGTGCATCCTAACTTCCACTTTGGTCTTTGGGCCAAAGATTACGACTGTATTCTGAGCATGGCCGTAACTTACTCTCCTAAAAAATACCGTCCGGGTAAATTTTAAGCCTGTTTTTTTAGTGACCCATTGTTTCTCTTCTTTAGTAAAATATTTATCGAAAGTCACGAGGTGGTTAATCGTGTCAATAATGTATTTATTATGCCCTCTGGGTACACCTCTTTCTATCCCATATTGCCGATTCGTTTTCGCCTCGTGATTCATCTTTGCTAATAGCTTAAAGAAATCAGTTCTTTCCTTGAGCTTTTGGGCTACATAGGGGCTATTGATAAAAACCATCCAGTATTCACCCGTACGTGCAGCATTAGAATTACTACCTCTTAGTTGAGTTAATAGATTTTGGCCATCGCCCCCATCTTCAGCCCCACCACTTGTAGTATTACCCATCAGATCAACAATACTTCTTCCTTCAGCACCTTCCGTTGTTTCCTCCTCCCCTACACGTTCCTGCTGTGCTTCTCTTATCATGGATTCTTGCATCATCACCTCCTTCTTTTTTTCTTCCCGTAAGTCCTTTGGTATAAAGCCGGATCTTCTATTTCTAAATACTCTTTAATCCGGTCTTTTATTTCTTGCTGAAGTTCTGGTGGCAACTTATTATAGGTGCTCTTATGCTTATACTGCCGGAAATAGGCTTTCCAGTGCGTCCCACCTAGCTTTTTATCACCACTATCTCGGTGAACTCCATGACCATGGTATTCGTGGACTCCGAGTTGATTCCAGATACTTTCTACCGTGTAAAGGTCATTGCTGTACTTGCCATCTTTAGTTGTCACTTTTATTAGCCTTCCATGATGCGTAGTACCATGACGGATATAGTTTGCAGGATCATTATACCCTGGAAAAACCCTGGTATTCCCTTTAAAATAGCTGATCCCAAATCCTCTGATTGAGATCTTCCTTTTGTATAACCTATCCAGCTTTATATAATTGAATCGGCTTAGTACATGGGTATATATTTTTGATTGTGCAGACAAAGGCAAATCCTGGATTTTTCGAATGGATTGGGTGGACGGATCTGCTCTAAGTCCCTTACTATTCGCATAGCGGCGGCCCGGCTGTACGTGTTTCTGAAAAGCCGCCCGGGTAGTAATGTGAATTACTCCCTGAAAACCGTACTCATCGGTACCCAAGAAGTTACCATTGATATCATAGTAGGGCCCACTAGGGGAATGGTTGAGACCAAGCGCGCCTTCATCATATAACCCT
>DMST01000041.1 GCA_003454975.1 Cytophagales bacterium
GGCGGCCCTCAAGCACATTGGTCCTCAGCCGGGCATTGTGTTTTGCAACTACAAGGATACCATCCGGCGGGTAAGCGATTACCTGGAGGAAAACGGCATCGGCCACGGGTGCTTCTATGGCGGCATGGAGCAGATAGACCGGGAGCGGGCCCTGGTGAAGTTCCGAAACGGTACGCACCAGTTGATCATCGCTACGGACCTGGCCGCCCGTGGGCTGGACATCCCCGAGCTAGGATTTATCCTACACTACCAGCTGCCGCACCGCGGTGAGGAGTTTACCCATCGCAACGGCCGTACGGCCCGGATGCATGCCAGCGGCACCGCCTACCTGCTGCAGTGGGAAAAGGAAGCGCTGCCGGACTTTATCCCCGAGGCGGAAGTGGAGGAACTACAGCCTGCCGAAACGCCCGACCCTTCGCCCTGGCGGACGCTCTACATCTCCGGTGGCCGCAAGGACAAAATCTCCAAAGGAGACATTGCCGGAGCGTTTATGAAGCAAGGTAAGCTAACCAAGGATGAGCTGGGCGTGATCGAGCTCAAGCAGGACTGCGCTTTCGTAGCCGTGCAAGCCGCCAAGGCCGATCAAGCCGCCGAGACGTTGAATAACATCCGCTTGAAAAAGAAGAAGGTACGTGTGGCGGTGGTTTGATGCCTTGCCTAACATCTAGCATGATGAAAAAGCTGTTCCTTGACGATCTACGAACGGTGGATATGGTGTATGATGCCTCGATGGTCTCGGAATTTGATGTGGTCAGGACCTACGATGCTTTCGTAGAGTACATCCAACAAAAAGGCTTGCCCAAATTTATCAGTTTCGATAACGATCTGGGCCTCGACCGCGAGGGTAACGTTGCTCCTGACGGATACGCGGCCGCCAAGTGGCTGGTATATGATTCTGGGCTAGATCTGTCGAAACTGCAATTCAACGTACACTCGGCCAACCCAGTTGCTGCAGAACAAATCCGTGGACTGCTCACCAATTACCTCCGGTTCTTGAAGGAGGGATAAAGCCAGCCACTCCCTTTTTCCTGCAAAGAAGATATGGGCCTCAAGAGGTTGACGGTCCGGACCTCTGAGACATAAAAGATGAACCCGGGCGTTGAATTCAATGCCCTACCGCTTCTCAACGATACTCCCGGTAGACTTCCCGCCAAAACTGCCTTATATTACTTCAGATACTTTTTGCTGAAGTTCACAGCAGGTCCCAACGGCAGAATCTATGCATTTATCTTCCCAACGTCTCCTCATCATAGGCGTGCTCGCCGAAGCAGCCATTTGGCTGGTCTCCTATTTTTTAACGGATGCCATCTCTGAGACCTTTCGGCTGGCTGCTCGGTTTTCCGGCCGACTGTCCGCCTTCGTCTTTCTCTTTACCTTTTTCCAGTACGTAGGGGCTTATCGTTCGCCAGACAAAAGCTTCCTGAGGAAATACCTTGCCCTCTTTGCTGTATTGCACGTCATTCATTGGGGGTTTCTAGCCACCAACGTCTACCTCAATAGTGTTCCGCTGGAAACACACAAGCTCATTGGCGGGGGCCTGGCTTACCTCATGGTTGTGCTGGCGCCCTTCCGGCTCCTTAAGTTGAAAACGGCCTGGCAATTGGTGTACTTCTACTACGTTACGTTCATCATGATCATGACCTACGTTGCCCGAATCAAAGGAGAGTTTCAGGGGGTAGAACCCTACTGGTGGCATTATACCATGCTCTCCGTATTGATCACCTGGACCCTCGTTTCCGGGCGCATGATGTATCGGGCCCGGGCCTAAGGGTAAGCCATCGCCAGAATGAGAACGTATACCAAAGCCCAGCTGGCACATTGGGCATCCGTGGAGGTGTATCGGTTGGCTGTGACACGCATTCCGCTGTTTTTGACGGAGCTAATCACACTTCTGCCTGCAGGTACGTTGCTTAGCTTCGAGGGAGAGCTGCATCCCTGGCCCAAGCCTTCCGTGGCACTGGAACTGGAGGATACCCCCCTTTTGCTCAGAAACACCTTGGCCCCCGAGTTGGACTTTTGGATCTTCTCCCTACAGCAGGAATCCAGGCACTATTTGCTACAGGACTTCGTGACCAAGGTGGGGATGGACCACCGGGTACTGCACGTATTGGCAGAATACCAAAGCAAGCTGCTGTTTGGTGCCCACGATGCCTTTCACCCAGAGAGCACCCACATTGCCTGCGGGGCTACGGTGCCCCTACAATGGTTACAAGACCAGCAGCAAAAGCAGACGATCGCTAACTATCAAAAATTGCCCGTTTCGGGGTAATAAGCTCCCAATACGTTCGGGATTATATATCCGAACCCCTCCTCCGTATTCCGAACGATTTCCCGTAAGACATGGTCTTCTTTTGCTTCGGTACGTGATCGCTGAAACAAATCCGACAACAACATGAAAAACGGAAAGACGCTGGCCCGGCTCACCGGAGTGGGCTACCTCGTCATCTTCATTACGGGGTTTTACGGTAACTTTTATGTCCTGCAAGGCCTGGTGGTACCTGGGGATGGCGCAGCCACCGCCCACAACCTTCTAACCCATGCGAGTACCTACCGGATGGGCGTATTTGCCTTCCTGGCTATGGTATTCGTAGACCTCATTTTAGCCTGGCCCTTGTTTGTTCTGCTGAAGGAGTCTATGACGAAGCTGGCCCTTACGTCCTCCCTTTTGCGCGTGATCAACGCAGGCTTCTTCTTCGCCGCTTGGGTGTACCTATTCGACATTCTGTGGATGCTACCCAACGGAAGCTTAGGGCCTACCCAGACGATGTACGTCTTGGACCAATTTAACCGCATCTGGACGTGGGGACTGCTGGTGTTCGGACTCCACTTGCTGCTGCTAGGCCGCTTACTCTTTCGTTCCGTGGCTTTTCCTCAGGTATTAGGTCTTCTGATTGGAATGGCCGGACTGGGATACCTGATAGACTGCACTGCCCAACTTTTGATGAGCAACTATGCCGTTTATCAAGACCTCTTCGAGATGGTGGTGATCATCCCCGGCATTCTTGGAGAATTCTCCCTTACGCTGTGGCTCCTGGTCAAGGGGGTGAGGGACACGTCTTCCCTGAAAAATCAAACCCAAGGACTAAGATTTCAAGCATGAAAAAAGAACATCTACTCTCTGCCCTGTGGATATTTCTCACGCTCAATTTTATTTTCTGTGATGTATTCACCCTCATGTATTCGGTAGAATTGAAGAAAATCCTGACCGGGCAAATGGGCGAAATCACCATCACCCAAGAATTCCTCTTGGCCTTTGCCTTGATGATGGAGATCCCCATGCTGATGATTCTGCTGTCCTGGATACAGAAGCCAAAGCTGAACCGGATCTTGAATATTGCCTTTGGGATGCTCTTGTTTCTGGTACAATCGGGTAGCCTCTTAGCCGATACCAATTCCCTGCATTACCTCTTTTTTAGCAGTGTAGAACTTGGCACGCTGGCTGTCATTATGGGGATAGCCATCGCCTGGAAGCCAGCACGCGCTGAGCTCAACCCTATCGCCCAGGGGTAGCCAAGTTTTGGAGAGAAAATGGGCTCGGATGCGGTGAGTTGCATGCCATTTGAGATCTTTGCTGGTCTGAAGAAACGTGATGAAGCATTCCCACCCCTCCGAGTCTACCCCCACCATTCGCCCCGCCCAGGTAGCCGACGCCCCCGAAATCAGTACGCTTATTCTGGCGAGCGTTGATTACTTTCATACAGAGCACTACCCGGCAGAAGCCATCGATAGCTGGCGCAAGGGGTATGCTCCACATCTGGTGGAGCAGCAGGTACAGAAGGGCGGAAGTTGGGTTTTGGCGGTGAGCGATGAACTCGCCGGTATCATTCAGTTCGAAGTGCCCGAAATTAAAGGGTTTTACATCCACCCTAGGTTTAGTGGGCAGGGTTTTGGGAGCCTCCTTCTGCAGCACATGCTCACTCAGGTAGTAGCCCAGGGCCATAGCCGCGTAGAACTCACGAGCAACCCACAGGCAGCACCCTTCTATCTGAAGTATGGCTTTCAGCATGTAGGTCAAGAAGTGGTGCCTTGGGAGGGATATGATTTCTTGGAGTACCGAATGGTACTGGAGCCTATCGTACTCAATTAGTAAGCAGAGGAGGGCAGGGCTAGCCTTTTAGTTCGTGTCCTGATTGTTGTTATTCGTCGATCTTTTGGAGGGTTTCATCCCTGGGTGGTAGAGTGCCCAGCCCCGTGGCAGTAGTAGCTCATAAACAACAAAAGTTGCCATGTACGCTGCTGCCTTCAGAGTTTTACTTGTCGCTGCCCTAGTGCTTTCGGTGTTTTCTTGCGGACGCGAAGCGCTGCCCATCGAACAAAGCACCTCCATCAACAAAATCATGCCCTTGGGGGCATCCCGCACGGCCGGTCGCCGGCCCGACCACGACAGTTACCGCTATTGGCTCTGGCAAGATCTGGTAGCCAACGGCTGGACCTTCGATTTCATAGGCACTTACCGTGCGAGGCGGACTACCCAGATTTCAATGGTGTGGCTTTTGAAGACCGTGAGCATCAGGGGCAAGGTGGCTGGACCACGGGCCAGCTGCTGGCTGCTCTGCCCGGTTGGCTAGAAGAAACCGGTGCGCCGGACATTGTCATCTTTAGCTCACCTGGCGGTAACGACGGCCTGCAAGGTTTATCTTTTGAAGAGGCTTTGGCCAATGTCAATACCATCATCGATGTGCTGCAGGAGGCCAACCCCAGGGTTACGATTCTGCTGGGCCAACCAGCGCCTCCCAAAAACGGCGATGCCGAACTGTTGGCGGATTTGGAGGCTATGCAGCAAAATGTGCCCCTCATTGCGGCCGAACAGACCACTACCACCTCTCTGGTAATTGCGGTAGATTTGTTTACCGACTTTGATCCTCAGGCTATGATTGCCGATAATGTACATTACAACGAGCTAGGCGCTGATTTTATCGCTACGCGGCTGTACAAGGTGCTATCAGGAGTGCTTGAACCCTAAGGAGATCGCACCAAAGTTGCCGATCCGCCGATACTCTCCTAATTTGAAGGGAATAAGCCGGACAGGATATCGGGTAGGCAAATCTGTTTGGTCACGGTATCGCTATGGCATCCAACATCAAAAACATACAGTTTCACCAAAAGCGAGGGGCCTCCTCTTTTTTCGATATGCTTACCCTCAGCGACATCCAGGCGCTGAAACCCACCGATCATAACCAATTTGAGAACCACCGCCTTACCTTCTATGTGCTCATGTTCATCACCGAAGGGCAGGGTATCCACAGTGTCAATTTTCAAGATTACCCCTATCAGCGGGGGAGCGTTTTTACTATTGGTTCGGACAATATTCATAAATACTACCCGAGTGAGGCGCAGGGATACCTGCTGGTGTTTACCGAGGATTTTATTATTCAATATTTGAGTGAGGAGAACGCCACCAAAATCTTTCAGCTGTTTAACGAGCAACTAGCTTCACCCATGCTGCAACTAGGCGAAGCCCAGTTTGTGCAGGTGCTAACCCAGATAGAAGCCATCCAGCAGGAGTTTTTCAATATTAAAGATGATTTCTCTTGGGAAATGATTCGCAGTTGGCTGCAAATCATCTTTACCCAGCTACTGAGGATCAAAGCTTCCGAAAACGAAGTGTTCAACCAAACCCAGTACCTGGGGCAATTTCTCAAGTTTCAGGCATTGGTGGAGTTACACTGCGAGGAGCACAAAAGCGTGGCGTACTATGCAGACCAGCTATTTATTACGCCCCGCACGCTGAACAACATCACCCAGAGCATCGTGCACAAGTCGGCCAAAGCCGTGATGAGTGATATCCTTGTCACTCGGATTAAGCGGTACCTGATCAACTCTTCCTACACCGTGACCCAGATTGCCTACGAGACAGGTTTTCGTGATGCCTCTCACCTGTTCAAGTTTTTCAAGAAGAATACCGATCTGTCCCCTAAGAAATTCCAAGAGCTATTCAAATAGTAAGCTCAAAGGACCGGAAGCATTCGCTGAGGGGAATTTCCGATTTGTACCTTTTATCTGCCGAAAAGTACCCCTTTTCTACTAGGCCAATTCTCATTTTTGCAGGGTCGGCGATGGAGCCGAAGCAGAAACAAACGACCTTACATGAGACATTTAGTAATGCTGGGCGTGCTGACTACCGCCCTGAGTGCTGGCTGTAGTGCACCGGAAACCAAAGTGGAAAGCGCCCCACCCGAAGATCTGGAAGCACAAAAGACCATGGAAGTAGCTACGGGATTTATGGAAGCCATGGGCGAAGGCGACATGGAAAAAATGATGAGCTTGATGGCCGATGACATGGTGTGGCACAACGAAGGGGATAAAGCCATGCCCTGGATTGGTCCCTGGAAAGGGAAAACGGAAATTCTGGAAACCTTTCTTCCGCTCTTTGGTGAGAACTTCCAAACTACGAAGTGGGTAACCGAAGATGCGCTATCAAAGGGAGACGTCGCGGTCTTTTTTGGCACCATGAAAGGGATTGCCTTGAAAACGGGCCAGGAAACGGCAGAATTCACCTTCGCGCTGCGGGTGAAGGTTAGGGATGGGAAAATAGTACTATGGAATTGGTTGGAGGATAGTTACGAGGTCTCCCAGAAGTTCCATGCCAACAGTTAAGGCTGGCAGGAATTCCCACCATCATTATTCAAGAAGTTACATGTTGAACATTGAGAAACCTAAAGCAATGACGGCAATAGAATTGGTAAGAAACGGAGAAGGCGAAAATTACAATTATGCGCAAGACCACTGTTTCGTAAAACTGTCTTCCCGGTTAACTAACGGCGAGCTATGTTTTGTGGAAGATACCCTAAAACCTGGCTTCTATTTGGGCAGGCATCATCACAAAATCATGACCGAGGTCTTCTACATTCTGGAGGGAGAAGTAGAGCTGATTTTTGATGACCAAACCGTGGTAATGAAGCCCGGAGACACGGTGACTGTACCACCAATCGTATGGCATGCGGCTAGCTGCAAGGCAGGAGGTAAGATGCTGACCATCTTTAAGAACGGACAGTTCGATGTATACCTGGAAAGACTCTCTCAAATGAAAGAGGAAGACTTTGCCGATGCGGAATTGATGAAACGGGTTTCTGCAGAATTTGATATTTACGAAGAGTGAACCATTGCTGAGCGTTCCATTTTTCCAGTAGGGGCAGCAAGGATTGCCCCTTTTTTGTTGGTCAACATTAAGAAATGGTAAGCAGTATTTGGTCAGGAAGGAAAGCCCCATGTGGGATGAAGAATCTACCACATCCGTATGTATATTGACGCAATAACTACCAAATATGAATACCTTCCTTGCTCACCAATTTCTCGGAGCTACCTCCCGGCAGCTGGAAACAGAGACCTTCAAGGTCTCGGTGGTGGACTATACCCACCGGGTATCGGAAGAGTGGCATTGGCACGAGCGGGTGCATATTTCCAGCATCCTGCGTGGCGGCAACCTGGAGTCTAGAAAGCGGGAGGACATTCAGGTGGCACCGGGCAAAGTGATGGTCTACGACCAGGGCGAAGTGCACCGCAACCGCTTTACGGCTCATCCGTCCCGAAACCTGAATATCGAATTGGGCGAAGATTTTTTTGGGCCAGACATTGAGTTTGCCCACCTGCGGTTAGACGAAAGTACCCAGCTGGAATTTCACCGCATATACTTTGAACTGGCGCTGAACGATACCCAGGCTGCTGAAAGCATCTGCCGGCAATTGCAGGCACTGTTTTGGAAGGATCCGTACCGTAGGGGAGGGGAGTGGGTAGCCCGACTGGAAACACTCCTGCAGGACCGTTGGGATGAGTTTCCCTCGTTAGAAGAGCTTTCCCGGGAGCTGGGAGTGCATCCCATTACGATCTCCAAATACTTTGCGAAGCACAAGGGTATGACGCTTTCTGAGTACCTACGAAAGTTGAAGGTAAAGCGAGCCTTGCAAGCGCTCCTAAACACCACAGAATCGGCCGCCGAGATTGCGTTCGGCTGTGGCTTTTCTGACCAAAGCCACATGACCCGGCTGGTAAAGGCCTATACGGGCTATACCCCAGGGGCCATCCGCTCCTTGGTTTAGGCTAATCTCGTTCTATACTGGTTCCGTTTCCTTGGGCAGCTTTGCACAAAAACTCCCATGCAACAACGTACCTTTTTTCTAGGCCTGCTGTTTATCCTGCCTCTGGCTGCTACCCACGCCCAGTCCCTGGCAAAGCGGGAGGTGAATAGCACCGTCACCACCGTAGCAGAGCTCGTCCGAGAACACTATGTATTGCGCGAAGAAGGCGAGGCCATTGCCGCGTACCTCCTCAAGGATCTGCAGGAGGGGCGCTTCTACCTGGCGGAAAGCTTGAAGCAATTAGACTCCATCATGACCAAGAGCCTACGCGAGGCTAGCCAGGATTTTCATCTGTATACGTGGAACAACTATGACTTGGTGAAGCAACTGCAGGCCCCGGAAGCGGAGGACGAAGGGGCCGAATCTACCAGCTTCTTCAACGACGACGCAGCCCATGCGGCCAATTTTGGCTTTGCCAAAGTGGAAGTACTGCCGGACAACATCGGGTACATTCGGCTTTCGCAGATCAACATCTCGGAGCACAGCTTGGAAACCCTCTACGCGGCCATGCGTTTGGTGCAGCACACTCAGGCCCTCATCATCGACTTGCGCGACAACCAAGGCGGGGGCAGCAGTGTGGGTTCGGTGTTGGAAACCTTCTTCTTCGAAGACCGCCGTGACCTGCTGGAGTTCCGCTCTCGAAACGGGCAAACCGAGCTGGAAAGTACCGTGCCTTGGCTGTTACAACCCCGCTATACTCAGCCGGTGTACATCCTCACCAACCGGGGCACCGCATCGGCAGCAGAGGCCTTCGCTTTCATGCTACAGGCTCAGGACCGTTGTGTAATTGTGGGAGAACCCTCCTCGGGTGGAGCCTTTATGAATACCTATTTCCCGGTAAATGAGGACTTCATTGTGTCCATTAGTACCAGTGCACCCTTTTTGCCAGGTACTACCCAGAGTTGGCAAGGCCAAGGGGTGATGCCGCACCATCCTGTGCCGAGCGAAGAGGCCCTAGCCAAGGCCTTGATGCTAATTAGAGCCGAGTAGCGGGTTTAATGGGCAACGTCACGTACGCTATAGAACAGTAAGCACAAGCGCTGTATTTCAGGCCGGCTGTTTCATTAAAACTAAGAGTTTAGGAGATTAACTAATTTTTTAGGAATTTCCCTGCATGAAACAATGGACCTTCCTCTTCGCCTGCTTATTGTCCCTTTTTTGTAGTGCCTATGCACAAGACCTGGAACCCACCCTGGATGCATGGCTTACCGCCAAATACCCCGCTGAAGGACCGGGGGCTGCGGCCTTGGTAGCCAGGGGAGGGGAGGTGCTGTACCACAAGGCATTTGGTATGGCCAACCTGGAACTGGACGTACCCATGCGCACCGATATGGTGTTTCGGATCGCTTCCATTTCCAAACAGTTTACCGCCATTTGCATCCTGATGCTGGCCGAGCGGGGGCAGCTGAGCCTGGACGACGACCTCATCGAGTACCTACCTGACTACCCTACCGAAGGGCAGCACATCAGCCTTCGACATCTGCTCACCCATACCTCGGGCATCTCCCGGTCCTTTACCCTCAACCCCTGGGATGCTAACATCAGGCGGCATGACTTTAGCCCCAAGGAGTTCATTGACTACTTCAAAATAGAACCGAAAAGCTTTGCCCCCGGGGAGTACTACCAGTACAACAACTTTGGCTATTTCTTATTGGGCCACATCGTGGAACTCGTCTCGGGCATGTCCTACGGTGACTTTGTGGCACAGAATATCTTCGAGCCACTGGGGATGACTAACTCCTACGAGGCGCACGATACCGACTTGGTGAAAAACCGCGCTTACGGCTATGAGTTTTATGGCACGTACGAAAACAAGACTTATGTAAGCCCTTCGCAGGCGCTGGGTGCGGGATCCTTGATGTCTACCGTGGAGGACTTGCACCGATGGTACCGAGGCCTCCTGAGCGGGAAATTGGTGAGCCAGGAGTCTCTGGACCTGGCTTTCACCAACCACATCCGAAACGACGGCGAAAAGATCAACTACGGTTTCGGCTGGTTTATCAACGAGATCAACGGGAGCCCCACCGTAGAGCATGCCGGCGGGGATCACGGCTTCCGGGTAGATGCTCTCTACCTACCCGACGAGGAGGTTTTCGTGGCCGTATTTTCCAACTGTAGCTGTGGCGAGCCCCGGCCCCTTTCCACCAAAATAGCCGCCCTGGCCATCGGGAAGCCTTATACCGAGCCTACCCTGGTTGCTGCGCAGGCAGAAGAAATAGGCCGATGGGTAGGCAAATACACCTTTGCCGACGGCAGCTCTCGCCGGGTGACCCTGAAGGACGACCAGCTTTACTGGGCACTGCCCAACGGCACCGAGCGGGCTATGGGACCCTTGTCCAACCACCAATTTGTGCTGGAGAATACCTTCACCCATATAGACTTCCGTATGGAAAACGATTCGCTGATCTACGTGGAAGTGAAGAACCGGATTAGCCTAAAAACTAGTACCAAACCCTATACCCCCCGGTACGAAATTGGATTGCCAGAAACCGACCTAACCAAGTTTGTGGGGCGGTATCAGCTCTTCCCAGAGTTTCATATCACCATTGCCCTGGACCAGGGCCAGCTAACAGCGGCTGGAACGGGCCAAGACCCGCTTCCGATCTTTCCGGAATCACCTACGCGGTTCTTCTTCAAAGCGCTAGATAGCCACATAGACTTTCTGTTGGATGATATGGGTGATAGTGTGGCACTGGAAATTACACAGGACGGGGCCACCTACCCCGGAACACGAGCTGAGCAGGGGGACAAGGAGTGAGTACTTCCCGGCAGGAAGTAGCTGGGGTAAGTGCTTAGCGCCGCCGGTCGATCTGCGGTCCTATCCCTAAGGAGATAGAATTTTCACCCTAAATTATGGAATCTCTATCCCCGTGGCATCAGTATTGCAATACTGATGACGAACCCCACCAGATATGACCAAAGCCTACTACCTACTCCTGCCTTTGTTGGCCTTGTGCGGCTGCCAACTGATTTCCCCGGAAGAGGAAGAAGAGAACCCAATCGTGAATTTTGAATTCACCACACAAGCCGAGGTGGACGATTTCTTCAACCGCTTTATTTCTGAAATTAACGGGGACATCACCGTACGCGGTGGTGAAATCACTAACCTAAACGGATTGCTGAGAATACAGGTCATCCGGGGAGACCTTCGGATTGTGGGTACGAGTGAGCTACCCAACCTGGACGGCCTCTCTACCCTGCGCCGGGTGGAAGGCGATCTGGAACTAATCAATAATTCCGGTCTTATCAACCTGAGGGGGCTGACTAGCCTGGAGGCTATTCAAAGCAATGTGTACCTCATCAACAACTGGAGCCTGATAAGCCTCAGGGGGCTGGATAATCTGGCGGAGATCGGTGGTGAGTTGGTCTTCAATACTATCCCGGAGCTAGCGGACATCTCTAGTTTGAGTAACGTAACTACCCTAGGCAACGAACTCTATCTTAATAATTGTACCTCCCTTAAGAACTTGGAAGGACTGCATAACCTGGAGTTCATCACTTCTGACCTCAACATCATTGGCAACGACTCTCTGGAAAGCCTGGAAGGCCTCCGCGGCTTGCTCCATGTAGGCGGGCAGGTGTTTGTGGTAGAAAATGGCGGCCTGACTGATTTGTGCGGTATTACTTCTCTGATCAACAATGGCTTTTCTGGAAATTACGAAACGCGTGACAACGGCTACAATCCCACCCAGGATGATATTGTAGATGGGAACTGTAGTAACTAGGCAGTGGTACTACGGTATTGAACGGATACCGTAGCGCAATTGCTTTGCCTGCCGTAATTTGGGGACTTGAAGTATATCTCCGTCAATTTATACCGCAAGCTGCTGAACTGCGCCCAGGCAGAGGGCATGGCCCCGGAAGACTTCCGGGAATTGGCTACGCCTCCAGAGGCCCTGGAAGGGGTGCAGGCCGTACCGGCCGATGAATTTTTTGGGTTGCACGAGTGGCTAGATGAGCGCTTGGGTCCCGGTTTTGCCATCCGCACGGGGCAGCAAATGAAGATGGACGACTACGGTGTGCTGGGGCTTTCCTGGAAAACCTGCTCCTGGGCCGGTGAAATCTTTGAGCGCAGCGAGCGCTACTTCAAGCTACTCTCCAATACCTACCTGTGGCAGGTAGAAAAAGGCGATTCCATCTC
Organism: Cytophagales bacterium; assembly: GCA_003454975.1. Taxonomy (GTDB): domain Bacteria; phylum Bacteroidota; class Bacteroidia; order Cytophagales; family Cyclobacteriaceae; genus DMST01. Next base: position 12,217 of record DMST01000041.1, read on the forward strand.
AAAAGTGTACCTGCACCGCAAGCCCCACCGCCGTGGGCTGGAGCTTTCCAACGAGGCTACTCTTTCGGCCACCGTAGTGGTGCTACAGGCCATCACCGAAACGGAGATTTTGCCGGTGGAAGTTACCTTTCAGCACGGTCCTCCGGCGGTACTCACGGACTACGAAGCGGCCTTCCGTTGCCCAGTCCTGTTCCACCAGCCGCACTATTCTATCACCTACACCACTACCAACCTGGAAACCCGCACGGCCAAGGCCGACCAGAGCATCAACCAGTTTTTGGTAGAGCGAGTAGAGGAAGAAACCAAGGGCATCGTGGTGCACGCCAACAAACTGGCGGCGGACGTGGAAACCCTGATTCGGGATGCGCTGCCCAGCGGTATCCCCAGCATTGCGCATATAGGTGAGCACGTGGGCATGAGCAACCGCACGCTCACCCGCAGGCTTTCGGAAAACGGCGTCAGCTTTCGTGACCTGATCAAGAAGGCCCAAGAGGAGGAGTCCAAACACCTGCTGAAGCAGTCCAACCGCAGCATTGCCGAAATCGCTTTCTTGATCGGCTTTTCGGAGCAAAGCGCCTTCAACCGGGCCTTCAAACGCTGGACCGGCCAGTCGCCCGTAGAGTACCGGAAGCAGTAGGTATATGGGTTGGTAGCGCGCTACTCACCCTCCAGGATTTGGGGAGCGTCCTCCTCTTTTGCCCGAAATCAGGCCTACTGCCGTCTTGTTGTACATACAGCCTTTGAGCATAAAAATTCGGTCTGTCAGCGGCACTACGGCATGGCAATTGGGGCCGAGCTTTCTCCTTTTGAAGGATGCTTACCCACCGCTCGCTGTTTAAGCAATAAGCCGGTAGAGATGTCTGCGCTCTATTGCCATTTTGCGAATGGTTGTGTAGGCACCGGCCAGATTGTCAAGGTATTCACCGCTCAATGAAAAATCGGTGGATTGATGAGCTTTCACGGAGTATTATACATTATCCGTGCAACCTACCTTCTCATCGATTCATGCGAAATACTTCTGCAATACCTACCAAGTATTGGATAGGCATAATATGCCTGCTCATTCCCCAGGTGCTTACTGCCCAATTTATCCCCAACGCCTATTACGATAGGCTGTTCTATCTGTGCAAAGTATGGGGGCACGCCAAATATTACCACAACGAGGTAGCCAACGGCAATGTAGACTGGGACGATGCTCTGCTAGAAGCGCTGCCTGCCGTGAAAGCGGCTGAAAGCAATGCGGAGTTTAATGCTGCGGTTTTGCGCCTATTGGAAAGCGCCGGAGTACCCCAACCCGCCTTGGTAGAACAACCGCAGGTACCCGACAGTCTCAACAACAACCTGGATCTGAGCTGGATGGAAGACTCCATTTTTAACGATTCGGTGCAAGCGACGCTGCGTTTGATTTGGGACCGGGCGGGGGAGCGTACCCATGTGAAGCTGATCCCGGATTTTCCAGGGGCGCACGCTGACTTTGAGTTCGACAACCAATACGCTACCGAGGAGGATTACCCCAGCGAGGAGAAGCGCATCCTGGCCCTGTTCCGGTACTGGAACATCATCCATTATTTCTACCCTTTCAAGCACGTGATGGATCAGGACTGGGATACCAGCCTGCG